>DASRLC010000532.1:0-2863 GCA_035648655.1 Polyangia bacterium | reverse complement strand
CCCACCCACCGTCGTGCCATATCCAATCTCCCACATCAACGTGCCCGACGCGTCCAACCGGCGGGCGGCGGCTCCGCCGTTGACCACCACCACGCCCCCCGTGGAGGGCGCGAGCAGCCCCAGCGTGGTTCCATCCTCCGTCCCCCGCCAGATCGACGCGCCGTCATTGGCCCGCGTCACCTCATACGGCGCGCCCAATTGCAAAGAGCTGCTGGCGAGATAGATCGTGCCGGAGGGTCCGGCGGCCACCGCGGCGATCCAAGGCGTCGCGCAACCGTCGGACTGCCCGGCCGGCAGGCAGCCGGCGATCCCCAACAAGAACAAGAATAGGAAGAGCAGAGCACACGGGACGACCGCCCCGGCCGCGACATTCGCGCCCGGGCCGCGACAAGAAAGTCCGGCCCCTCGGGCGCGGGCGCCCGATTTTGCGCGCATTGGCTCCGGACGACGCAAGCCACATGCCAGCACCGCCCCACCGCGCGTTCCCAGTGGTCGGCCCGTCGCGCTGGCGCAGGCTCGGGTCGAAGCGCGCGGTCTAAGGGAAGCGCCCGCTCGCGACCAACAGATCGAGCCGCGCCTGCCGGGACAGATCCTCGGACTGCGCATCGGCGGTGTCGGCGTCGCGGGCCTGGCGGGCAGCGTCGAGCACCTCGATGTTGGTGGTGGCGCCCGCCCGATAGGCCAGCGTCGCGAGATCGTACGCGCGGTGGGCCAGCTGGGCGGCGTCGCGCGCGGCGGCCAATGCCTGGTCGGCACGCAGCATGGCTTCGAAGCTGACCCGTACCTCGGACAGAGCCTGGCGCTGTCCCCCTTCGAAGCTCGCGCGCGCCTCGTTCAACAGCGCCTCGCGCTCGCGCGAAACGCCGCTGCGCATCCCGCCGTCGTAAATCGGCAGCGACAGGACCAGTTCGGCCTGCCACCCGGTCCGCGGCGCCAAGATCGTCGGCGGGTCCTGGAAGAACGGCTGTCCGACCGCCGCCAGGTACGGCGCGTAGAAAGCCCAGGTGTCGTCGGCGACCCGCTTGGCGGCGTAGACCCGATCCTCGAGAACCTCGAGATCGGGCCGCCGCGTGGCCGCTTCGTTGAGCGCGCTTTGCAGGGACGGCATCGCCCCCAGATCGACCTCGTCGACCGAATCGACCGGCGCCGACGCCGCCATCAAGACCCCCAGCGCCTCGCGCGCCCGCTCGAGCGCCACGTAGGTCGATTGCACCTGCACGTCGACGCTGGCCAGATCCTGCTTGGCCCGCACCTCGTCGATGCTGCGCCCCACCCCGCCCACCAGTCGCGTGTGCGCGTAGTCGAAGTGATCCTTGGCGTTGCTGCGCGCGGTATCCGAGGCGGCGATCAGCCGATGCTGCGCCACCACGGTCAGGTAGGCGCGCGCGGTGGCCTGCGCGATCTGGCGGCGGATGTCCACCGCGCTCGACGCCGCGACCAGCCGGTTGTCGCGGGCGTGGCGGGTGTTGGTCCAGGACGGCGCCGAGACCAGCGGGATGGTCAAGGTCAGGTTGGCCGCCAGCTCGTTTTGGGACAGCTCGACGATCGGCGGCGCGCCGGGGCCGCCCGGCGCCAGCCGATCGTGGTCGAGGCGGGTGTAGCTGGCGCTGCCGTTGAGGATGGGGAACCAACCGGAGCGCGCTTCCTTGATGAGCGCCTCGGCCCGATCGATCTCGGCCAGCGCCACGGTCACGTTCGGGTTGTGGTCGAGCGCGCGGGCGACGGCCTGGTCCAAGGTGATCCGCTCGGGCGCGGGCGCCGGTGGCTCGGGCGCGTCGCGCTCGGCGGCGTCGGCGGCGGCGGTGAGGACCAGCGCCCCAGCGAAGCAGGCACGGAGGGTGGCAACGGAAAGCCAGCTCATGCGGCCCTCTATAGCAGAAGGGGCTGCTACATTGGGTTGGTGCCCGTCGAGCTCCGAGACCTGACGCCCGCCGCCCCGCGCGGCGCCCCCATCTCCATCGATTTCGAAGGCCAGCGCGTGGCGGCCTTTGCCGGCGAGCCGGTCGCGGTCGCGCTCCACGCCGCCGGGATCCGGACGCTGGCGCGCTCGTCGAAATACCACCGCCCGCGCGGTCTGTTCTGTCTGGACGGACATTGCGCCTCCTGCACCCTGCGCATCGATGGCCGTCCCAACCAGCGCGCCTGCACCACGCCCGCGCGGGCCGACCTGTCGTGCGCGCGTCAGAACGCCTTTCCCAGCGCCGATGTGGACCTCTTGGCGGCGGCGGATTGGCTGTTCCCCGACGGCATGGATCACCATACGCTCATGACCGGCAGCCACGCGGGCAACGCGCTGTTCCTCAAGCTGGTGCGCGAGATGGGCGGGTCCGGAACCTTGCCCGATCCGCGGCCAGGCGCCGAGCCCATCATGGAGTCGGAATCGGAGAGCAACCCAAGCCTCGATCGGGCGCTGGAAGACCCGCTCGACGTCTGCATCGTGGGCGGCGGCCCGGCCGGCCTCAGCGCCGCGCGCGCGATCGCCGAGGCAGCGCCGCGCGCGCGGGTCGCGCTGTTCGACGAGCAGGCCGCGCCCGGCGGCTCGTTGCTGGCCGAGGCGGGCGGGTCCGCCCGCGCGCAAGCCTTGGCGTACGCCGCCCGCGCCGCCGGCGTCACGCTGATTTCGCGGGCCACCGCGATCGCCTACTACCCCGAGGATGCCGGCGACGACGGGCGGCTGGGGATCCTCGCCATCACGGTGGGCGATCGGTTGATCCGCGTCTCCGCACGCCACTACCTCTATGCCACCGGGGCCTATGATCAGAACTTGCCGTTCGCCGACAACGATCGCCCCGGCGTCATCTCGGCCCGGGCCTGCGGCCGTCTCGCCTTTCACTGGGGCGTCCGCCCAGTGGCTCCCGACGAG
>DASRLC010000531.1:0-10603 GCA_035648655.1 Polyangia bacterium | reverse complement strand
TGCCAGCGCCGCCGCTGGCACCGCCCGCAGCGCCGCCGCTGGCACCGCCCGCCGCGCCGCCGCTAGCACCGCCTGCCGCGCCGCCGCTGGAGGTGCCGCCTGCGCCGCCGCTGCTGGTGCCGCCTGCGCCGCCGCTGCTGGTGCCGCCGGCTCCACCGGTTCCGGGCGTCGGGGTGGTGCTGCTGGAGCAGCCAAAGGTGGCCATGGCGAGGGTCAGGAACGGAACGGCAAGCTTCTTAAGCATCTCGGTCTCCTTGGGAACGTTTAATGACTGGTCAGCGCCGCCGCATTTGACGGCCGCAATTTGCGGGCACTCTAGCCGACGTGAGCGGGTTCGTCTATTGGCCTTTGTTGGCTTTTGACTATTTACCGCCTATTTGACCGCTTATTTACCGTCGACGGCGCCGCGCAAATGAAGGTCGAGGCTCTTGACCGATTCGAAACGTTTGGAGACGTCTTCCCAATTCCAGATATTCCAAACCGCTTCAAAGAAGCTCTTTTTGTCGGGTCCGTACTGCAGATAAAACGCGTGCTCCCAGGCGTCGAGCACCAAGATCGGGACCCCGCCCTGGTTGACGTTGCTTTGGTGATCGTAGATTTGCGTGGTCACCAAGCGTTTGGCCAGCGGCTCCCACGCCAGCGCGGCCCAACCGGATCCCATCAGGGTCATCGCGGCGTGGGTCAATTGACCCTTGAAGGCCGCGAAACCACCGAAGTCGGTGGCGATCTGGGTCGCGAGCGCTCCGGCCGGCTCGCCGCCGGCCTTGGGCGCCAGGTTCTGCCAGAAGAGCGAGTGCAGGACGTGGCCCGAGGTGTGGAAAGCCAGGGCCTTTTCTAGGGCGGCGATCTTCGCGAAGTCGTTCTTCGATCGCGCTTCGGCCAGCCCATCGGTGGCGGTGTTGGCGCCCGCGACGTAGGCCGCGTGGTGCTTGTCATGGTGCAACTGCATGATCTTGGCCGAAACGTGCGGCTCGAGAGCGCCGTAGTCGTAGCCCAGCTCGGGGAGGGTGTATTTCGACATGGCGGAACTATGACCATCGGCCGCCGCCGCGCAAGATCTCTCGCGCCTACGGGCGACGTTTTTCGCGCCGGAGGCGCTTGCGCACCACCGCGGCCGCGCGCCGGTCGATGGTGGCCTGGGTCGGCTTTCGGCCCTTGAGCGGCTCCTGCTCGGCGTGGTGCTCGACGAAGTCTCCCGGCGCGCAGCCCAGCTCGAACATCGTGACCTCGCGCTTGCCGCGCTCGCCGATCCGAAACGGCAGCACCGCCGCGCCGATGCCGGCGCCGACGTAGACCGCGCCCTCGGGCTGCGGGCGTCCCCGGTGACTGTCTCCAGCGGGCGCGGCATGATCGCGCGAGCCGTATAGGCCGTGCACGTAGCGGTGGCCGCCGATCATCCCCAGCGCCAGCTCGTGGAGCCGTCCCAGCGTCACCTGTCCGCCGTGCGTGTGCCCGGAGAGCACCAACGGGATGCCGTGCCTCCACAGGCCGTCGGCCTCTTCGGCGATGTGAGACAGCGCGATCGACGGCAGATCCTTGCGCAGCCCTTTGACCGCCTCGGCCCGGCTGGCGTGACCGGTGTACGCGTCGTCGAGGCCGACCACCTGCAGTGCCTGACCGCGCAGCGTGATCACCGTGTTCCGGTTCTGCAGGACCTCGACGCCCCCGCGCTCGAGCGCGCGCCGGACCTCGTCGGCGCCCGACCAGTGGTCGTGGTTGCCGAGCACCGCCAGCACCGGCGCCTTGAACGCGCGCATGACCTCGGTCAGCTGATCCAGGTAGAGCTGGCTGTGGCAGACGAAGTCACCGGTCAGAAAAATAACGTCGGGATTTTCGGCGTTGGCCATCTCGACCGCCGCCATCTGGATTTCGAACGGGGTGATGCGGCCGATGTGCTGGTCGGTCAGGTGCGCGATGCGCAGGTGCGCGATCTGCTGCCGGTAGGCCGCCGGCCCCGCGAACCGGCGCAGCTGGATTCCGTAGCGGCGGGCGCCCCGTGAGGGGCGAGAGTTGGCGTGGGCTGTGCGGGCCGCCATGCGCGCCGCCCAGGCAGTCGCTTCGTCGACCGTCGGGGCAACAGAGAGTGGACTGAGTGAAACGGGCGTGGCGCTCACCGAATGCTCTCAGTATAGGCATGCTGGCGACGGCGGCCCGGGAAATCGCCGTCCCGCGATGGGCGGCCCGCGCTCACCCACTTGGGCCTACAGAGGCGACCTGACGGGTCGCGCCGGGCCGACCCAGACCTCAAGCGGGTGTCTGGATCAGGTCGAGGAAGGCGCGGGCGGCATGGCTCAGCGTACGGGCTTTGGCGTACAGGAGGCGAACCTTGCGCTCGACGTGCAGCTCCTTGACGGTCACCTCTCGCACCACGCCGCTGGCGACGTCCTGCCGGACGCACATGCGCGGCAGGAAGGCGACGCCCTGATCGGCCTGGACCAGGCGCCGAATGGTCTCCAGGGTCGGCATCTCGACGTCCATCTGCAGCGGGATCTTGTGGCGACGGAACTCGCGCAAGACCACCTCGCGGTAAGGGGAGATCACGTTGTGGGCGATGAAGGTCTCCTCGCCGAGCTCGGTGATCGAGACCGAGCGCCGGCGCGCGAAGCGGTGCTTGGCCGAGACGATGAACGCCAGCGCGTCGGTGTAGATGACCTTGGCGACCAGGCGATCGTCGCCTGGATCGTAGCTGGCCACGCCGAGCTCCAGGTCGCCTTCGATGAGCTCGACCGGGATCTTGCTGGATTGGCTGCGGCGGACCTGGACCTTGATCTTGGGAAACCGACCGCGGTAGCGCTCGATGTGGGGCAACAGATAGATGGTCGAGGATTCATTGGCGCCGATGACCAGGCGGCCGGCCGATTTGTCGCGCAGCTCGGCCAGCGCATCCTGCAGCTCTTCTTCGAGGTTGTGGAAGCGGCGCGCGTAGTCGAGGACCGTGCGCCCGGTGTCGGTGGGGACCAGCTCCTTGGCGCCGCGATCGATGAGCTTCTCGCCGATTTCGTTTTCGAGGCGCTGCACGGCCAGCGAGACCGCCGGCTGCGTCCGGTAAAGCTTCTCCGCCGCGCGCGAGAAGCTGCGCTCGCCCACCACCGTGGCGAAGACTTTCAAGGCATGCAGGTCCATGCCCCGATGCTAACCGGCGCGCGACGCGGCTGCATAAATTTTCCATATCGAATGCAGAATAATTATAAATTTGCGCTATCGCGGCTGCCGCCCCAAGGTTTCTCGATGGCAATCCCGATCCCCTCCCGAGTCCACATCTTCGACACCACGCTGCGCGACGGCGAGCAGTCGCCCGGCTGCAGCATGACCGTGACCGAAAAGGTGCGGCTGGCGCACCAACTGGCCGAGCTGGGGGTGGACGTGATGGAGGCCGGGTTCCCGATCGCCTCGGCCGGCGACTTCGAAGCGGTGCAGAAGGTCGGCCACGAGGTCTCGGTCAAGGTGGCGGCGCTGGCCCGCTGCACGGCGCTCGACATCGAGCGCGCCGCCAAGGCCCTCGAGGGGGCCAAGGTGGCGCCCCGCATCCACGTCTTCCTGGCCACCAGCGACGTCCATCTCAAGTACAAGCTCAAGAAGACCCGGGCCCAGGTCCTGGAAGAGGCGGCCAAGGCGGTCGCGCTGGCGCGCCGTTACGTCGGCGACGTCGAGTTCTCCGCCGAGGACGGTGGCCGCACGCCGGTCGAGTACCTGATCGAGGTCGCGCGGGCGGTCGTCGCCGCCGGCGCCTCCACCGTCAATGTCCCCGATACCGTCGGCTATGGAATCCCGGAAGAATACGGCGCGCTCATCGGGCAGGTCGCGACCGCGCTGGGCAACTCCGGCAACTCTGGATCACCGGCCATCGTGAGCGTGCACTGCCACAACGATCTGGGGCTGGCGGTCGCCAACTCGCTCTCCGCCGTCCAGCACGGCGCCCGCCAGATCGAGTGCACGATCAACGGTATCGGCGAGCGCGCCGGCAACTGCTCGCTGGAAGAGATCGTCATGGTGCTGAGGACCCGCGCCGACAAGCTGCCGTACTTCACCGGCATCAAGACCGAACAGCTCTTCCCATCGAGCCAGCTCCTGACCGAGATCATCGGCGTCGGCGTGCAGCCCAACAAGGCCATCGTGGGCCGAAACGCCTTCGCGCACGAAGCCGGCATCCACCAGGACGGCTTCCTCAAGGAGCGCACCACCTACGAGATCATCGAGCCGAAGAGCGTGGGCGTGCCCGAGAGTCGCCTGGTGCTCGGCAAGCACAGCGGCCGCCATGCGCTGCATGCCCGCTGCGCCGAGCTGGGCCTCCACCTCGACAAGCCACAGCTCGAGGAGATCTACGCCCGCTTTTCGGCCTTCACCGACACCAAGAAAGGGATTCTCGACGAGGAGATCCTCGGGCTGGCGAACGACGTACTGGCCGGCGGCATCGGTCGCAAAAGCGCGTAGCGCGCCGACCGCGCGGTTGAAACTTCTTGGCGGGCGACTATGCTCCGCCCGGAATAAATCATGGCCACCGTCGACGTTCCGATCGAGAGAGTCCGCTTCGGCCGCACCGCCCGCAGGGACGGGTGGTGGGTCATGCCGCTCACCACCTTCGTGGTGTTCAGCTCCTTCATCGTCTACGTCACGTGGGCGCTGTTTCAGGGTGACAACTACTGGTACGGCAACTACCTCTCGCCGCTCTACTCGCCCGAGCTGTTCGGCGGCTCGCCGCACGCGGTGTTCGGTCCCTGGCGCTGGCCCTGGATCCCGTTCATCAAATATTCGCCGGCGATGCTGATCCTGATCTTCCCGCTGGCCTTCCGCATGACCTGTTACTACTACCGCGGCGCCTACTACAAGGCGTTCTGGGCCGATCCGCCCGCCTGCGCCGTCGGTGAGCCGCGCCACGACTACCGCGGCGAGGCCAAGTGGCCGCTGCTCATCCAGAACTTGCACCGCTACGCGCTCTACTTCGCGCTCATCTTCATCGTGCTTTTGTCGATCGACGTCGTGAAAGGGTTCTGCTTCAACGACCCCAAGACCGGACACGCCACCTTCGGCGTCGGGATCGGGTCGCTGGTCTTGCTGCTCAACGTGGTGCTGATCGCCGGCTACACGCTGGGCTGCCATTCGTTCCGCCACTTGGTGGCCGGCGTGCTCGACGTGTTTTCGAAGGCGCCGCTACGCAAGAAGGTCTATGACTGCGCGAGCTGCCTCAACCGCCACCACCCCAAGTGGGCCTGGTGCAGCCTGGTGTGGGTCGGCCTCACCGACGTCTACATCCGCCTGTGCTCGATGGGCGTCATTCACGACCTGAGGATCTTCTAAACATGCCCGAGTACGAGACCCACGAGCACGACGTCCTGGTGATCGGGGCCGGCGGCGCCGGCCTGCGCGCGGCCATCGAGGCCTCGGCGGCCGGGGTGTCGGTTGGCCTCATCTGCAAGTCGCTGCTCGGCAAGGCCCACACCGTCATGGCCGAAGGCGGCGTGGCGGCCGCCATGGCCCACGTCGATGATCGCGACAACTGGAAGGTCCACTTCTCGGACACCATGCGCGGCGGCCAGTACCTCAACAACTGGCGGATGGCGGAGCTGCACGCCAAGGAAGCGCCCGACCGCGTGCGCGAGCTCGAGGCCTGGGGCGCCGTCTTCGACCGCACCAAGGACGGCCGCATCCTGCAGCGCAACTTCGGCGGCCACCGCTACCCGCGCCTCGCGCACGTCGGCGATCGCACCGGGCTCGAAATGATCCGCACCCTCCAGGACCACGGCATCCACCAGGGGATCAAGGTCTACATGGAGCACACCGTGACCAAGCTGTTCGTCGAGGGGGGCCGCATCGCCGGCGCCTTCGGCTACGACCGCGAGCGCGGCTACCTGCGCGTCTTCAGGGCCAAGTCGGTGGTGGTCGCCACGGGTGGGGTGGGCCGCGCTTTCAAGATCACCAGCAACAGCTGGGAGTACACCGGCGATGGCTATGCGCTGGCCTACGACGCGGGCGCCGATCTGATGGATATGGAGTTCATCCAGTTCCACCCGACCGGCATGGTCTGGCCGCCCTCCGTGCGCGGCATCCTGGTCACCGAGGGCGTTCGCGGAGAAGGCGGGGTGCTGCGCAACAAAGACGGCAAGCGCTTCATGTTCGACGACATTCCCGACAACTACAAAGCCCAGACCGCGGACACCGAAGAAGAGGGCTGGAAGTACACCCAAGGGGACAAGAATTCGCGCCGGCCACCCGAGCTGCTGACGCGCGACCACGTGGCGCGCAAGATCATGCGCGAGGTGCGCGACGGGCGCGGCAGTCCACACGGTGGTGTGTTCCTGGACATCGCCTGGATCAAGTCGCGTCTCAAAGACGGCGCCGAGCACATCAAGAAGAAGGTCCCCAGCATGTACCACCAGTTCAAGCAGCTGGCCGACATCGACATCACGGCGGTGCCGATGGAGGTCGGACCGACCACCCACTACACGATGGGCGGCGTCCGCGTCGACGGCGACAGCCAGATGTCGACGGTGCCGGGGCTGTTCGCGGCCGGCGAGTGCGCGGCGGGATTGCACGGCGCCAATCGGCTGGGCGGCAACTCGCTTTCCGACCTGTTGGTCTTCGGCAAGCGGGCCGGCGAGCACGCCGCCAAGTTCGCGCGCGAGCGCGAGACGGTGGCCATCGACGCCGGTCGGATCGACGCCGCGGCGCGCGCGGCGCTGGCCCCCTTCGATCGCGGCGCGGCCGGCGGCGACGTCGAGGGCCCCTACAAGATCCAGTACGCGCTCCAGGATCTGATGCAGGACAATGTCGGCATCGTGCGCAATGAAGCCGAGATCAAGAAGGCACTGGACGGGATTCAGGAGCTCAAGCAGCGCGCCGGCAAGGCGGCCGCGGGCGGCAACCGCGACTACAACCCGGGCTGGCACACGGCGCTCGATCTTTCGAGCCTGCTGACCTGCGCCGAGGCGATCGCGATGTGTGCGCTCGAGCGCAAGGAGAGCCGCGGCGGCCACTTCCGCGAGGACCATCCCGACAAGGATCCCACCTTCGGGACCTTCAACTTCGTGGTGCGCAAAGGGGCCGGTGGCCGCCCCGAGCTGCGCCGCGAGACCATCGCGCCGCTGCGCGAGGACCTCAAGCAGGTCGTCGAGGAGAACAAGTAATGGCCGAGCAGACCCAGGCGACCTTCCGAATTTGGCGCGGCGAAAAGGGCAAGGGCGAGTTCCGCGATTACCAGACGCCGGTCTCCGAAGGCATGGTGGTGCTGGACGCCGTTCATCAGATCCAGGCCGATCAGGCCAATGATCTGGCGGTGCGCTGGAACTGCAAGGCCGGCAAGTGCGGTTCCTGCTCGGCAGAGGTCAACGGGATGCCCAAGCTGATGTGCATGACCCGCCTGTCGGACCTGCCGCTGGAGGAGCCGGTGACGGTGCAGCCGATGCACACCTTCCCGTCGATCCGCGACCTGGTCACCGACGTCTCGTGGAACTACCGGGTCAAACAGGAGATCAAGCCGTTCAAGCCGCGCCCGCCTGACGCACCCGATGGCACCTGGCGCATGCAGCAGGAAGATATCGAGCGCGTGCAGGAGTTCCGCAAGTGCATCGAGTGCTTCCTGTGCCAGGACGTCTGCCACGTCTTGCGCGATCACCACAAGCACGACGAGTTCATCGGCCCGCGCTTCCTGGTGCATGTCGCCGCGCTGGAGATGCATCCGCTCGACACCGAGGATCGCGTCCCCGAGCTCAAGACCGCCCACGGTGTCGGCTACTGCAACATCACCAAGTGCTGCACCAAGGTCTGCCCCGAGGGGATCACCATCACCGACAACGCGATCATTCCGCTCAAGGAGCGGGTGGTCGATCGCTACTACGATCCGCTCAAACGGCTATTTGGCATCGGCCGAAAGTGAATCGGCCCCGGCGTCGTGCGCGCCGCCCGCATCGGTCGCTCCGTCCGCCGCTCCGTCGGGCAGCAGGCTGACCGCGTCCGTGCCGCCGTCGGCGTAGATGATCTTGTTGGGGCTATCCGGGATGTAGAAGACCTTCGGTCCCTCGATCGAGAAGCCCGAGCAGCAGCCCTGGTTGATGCGCGGACCGAACACGGTGTGCACGACCTCAGATTGGCGGTCGCTGAAGGCCAGCAGCACGTCGCAGTACCCTTCGCTGGTCCCGTAAACGAGAATGTAGCTGCAGCTGGTGGTGACCTGATCGCCCTGGCAGGTGGGCAGATAGTTGGGACAGGCGGGCCCTTGCCAGGCCAGGCCACCGTTCGGGATGGCGAGCTGCGCGTTGTCGGGCGAGCCGATCTGCACGAAGTTGACCGGGCAGTTGCTGCCGCAGTTTCCCGCGCACCCGTGGGCGGTGAAGACCGCCAGCGCGAAGCCGGCGCAGAGCGCGACGGTCAGCCAAGGGAGCAACTTCATGAGCGGCCTTTCTTGCTAAGCGAGGTGCCAATCCGAAGAAACTGGCGCGAATGGAAACGCCGCCAGTCTAGCCGAACGACGTCGCGCCGTGGGTGATCGGCCGCACCAAACGATCAGCGATCGTCGCGGGCCCGGGGTGCTGCCCGTTCGGCTTCGATCGGCTCGCGCCGCTCGTGGATCCAATCGAGCAGCAGGCGGGCCTCGGTGCGGCGGTAGCCGTCCCGGCCGTCCGAGGCGAAAGGGCGCAAAGCCTGGGCGGCCGCGCCGAAGCGTCCCAGGCGCACCAGGCAGAGCGCGCGGTTGTAGCGGGCCTCGGGGGCGAAGACGCCCGCCGGATACGCGGTCAGATAATCATCCCAAGCCGCCAGCGCGCGGCCCGGCGCGTCCTCGACGAAGTGCGCGCGGTGGGCCCGTCCGTAGGCGGCGGCCTCCGCGTCGGCCGTCGGTTGGGTCGGCGCAGCGTCTGAATCCGCGACCGCGACGGCGGACGGAATCACGCGCACCGGTCGTCCACCGCTAGGTAGCTTGGTGGCGGCGCCCTCCGTCTCGAGCGTCACGGGCGGCGCCGCCCGCCAGCGCCCAGGCCCGATGGTCCAGGCCACCGAGGCCGACGAGAGCGCCACCAGACCGGCGGCGATCGCCAGCGATCCCCGCCGGAGCGTCATGCGCCGGGTGGTCGCCTCGCCGGCCCGGGCCAGCACCCGCGTGCGCGTCGCGGCGCCATCGGCCGGGATCGCCGTCAGCTCGCGGAACGCCCGCAGGCCGGCCTCCATCGCGCTGGCTGGTCGCTTCATCGATCGCGCTCCCCGTCGAGGAGATCGCGCAGCCGTCGGCGGGCGTGAAACAGCCGGGTGCGAACGGTGGCCTCGGGAACCGCGGCGATTTTCGCCGCCCGCGCCGAGGTCAGCTCCTCGACCTCGCAGAGCACGAACGCGACCCGCTGGTGTAGCGGCAGCCGATCGAGCGCGCCCGCGAGCCGTACCCCCAATTCGCGGCGGTAGGCGTCCTGCTCCGGATCGCGCGGTCCACGCCGCTCCTCCGAGGCCAGACGGGCCAGGGCGCGGCAGCGGCGGGCGGCGGCCCGCCGGTGGTGGCGCGCCCGCTTGACCGCGATCGCCATCAAGAACGTCTCCAAGGTCACCTCACCGCGGAAGCGCTGGATCGCGCGCGGCAGCGCCGCGAACACGTCCTGCACCACGTCCTCGGCGGCCGCGTCGTCGGAGAGCAGCCGCCGCGCGAGCACACGCACCCGCTGGTGCCAGCGATCGAACGCCGCCGCCAGCGCGTCGAGCTGGCCGAGACGGAGGGCCTCGACGAGGGCGCTTTCGTCGCCGTCGTCGGCGCGGAGGTTGGCGCAGGAATCGGCGACGACCGCCAAGCTCGGACGGGAGCGCGACCGGCTGCTCAAGGGAGCCTGACCCTCAGGCCCACGCCGGCGGAGATGAAGTCCATGTACCAGGAACCTCCATTGTCGGAGAGGGTAGCCAGGTGGCCCCCGACTCTAGCCAGCAGGTCCACGTCGGGGGTAATCGAATAGCCAAGCTCGCCGATGCCGCGCGCGAACGGTGCGGGCTCGCTCGCCGGGGATGGGGATACGGTCGTGATGCTGCTCGTTCCCGTCGAAGACGAGTTGGTCACGGTGGTTTGGGGCATTGTCCCCCACAGCGCCAGCCCTACGCCGGCGGTCGCCTCCAGGAACCAGCGCCCACGGCGCCAGCTCGACCCGAGAAAGCCGACGAGGCCCAGCCCGCTAGACTGCGCCCCTAAGTCGAGCGCCGCACCGAAGATGAGACGGCTGGTGGGGGATTGGCGCTCGATCTCGATCTGATAGTCGTTGTTGCCAATGAGCGCCTCTTCTCTTTTGAGACCGTAGGTGTTCGCGGTGG
Organism: Polyangia bacterium; assembly: GCA_035648655.1. GTDB lineage: Bacteria > Myxococcota_A > Polyangia > Fen-1088 > Fen-1088 > JADGRB01. The sequence continues at coordinate 334 of DASRLC010000531.1, read as the reverse complement.
GTCCGCCAGCCACGGTGATCAACCAGGCCACACCCGCTCGGGGCGTGAATTGCCCAGGGCTGGCCAGCGTCGCGGCGGGCTCCACTTGCGGAACTGCCGTATCGGCGTGACTGTCGGGTGACGCGGACGACGGCGGCGGTTCAGTGGCCGTGATCGGATCCGTAGCGGCGACGGTCAGCGGATGCGAGACCTTGTCGCGTGCGGCCGGCACCGCGACGATGCCGCTCACCTGATCGCGCGCCAGGTTGCCAGCCAGCCAGGCGATCTCGCGCAGGCGGGTGGGGCGGTCGGGCGGCGCGGGGATGGTCCGCCCGACCAGGCCGGCGGCGCTTCC
>DASRLC010000530.1:0-3298 GCA_035648655.1 Polyangia bacterium | reverse complement strand
GTGCTGAGCGAGGCCCCCAGCCGCTCGGCCACCTCGTCCATCGTCATGTCTTCCAGGTAGCGCATCACGAAGGCCAACCGCTCCTGCGTGCTGAGGAGATCCAGGATCGCGTAACACCGCGTGAGCGCTTGTCGGGCCGGGTGGTCGGCTCCGGGCACCGCGACCTCGGGCAGCTCGCCGCCCTCCGACAGGCGCACCACCCGGCGCACCCACCGGCGCCGGAGCTCCCATTTCAAGACCCGCACCGCCACCGAGACGATGAACTCGCGCAGCGCGGCCGGCTCACGAATGACGTCGACGCGCGTGAAGACCCGCAGGAACACCTCTTGGGTGAGATCCTCGACCTCGTCGCTGGGGCGACCCAGCGCACGCAGCAAAAATCGATGGACGGTGGCCGAGTGCCGTTCCCAGATCGTCTCGGCCGCCCCAGGCTCGCCGGCCCGCAGCGCGTAGACCAGGTCGGCGTCGCTTCGACGTCGCGCCGCGACCGCGGCCGAAGCCGAGACCAATTTCAGGGGCCGCGCCGAGCGATCTTGAACCGACATCCGGGGCCTCTGCAGAATAACGGTACCGCCTCGGAAGTGTGGTTCGCCAGTCATTTCACGCATCGGCGCCCCGGGTGGGGCGCAGATACAGTTCCGTCATGGTCCCAAACTGGTTCATTGCCAGGGGACTGCGAACCTTTCGGGCCGAGCCAGGCGGATGCCGGCGCAGCGCGGCAGGCGCGTGAAATGGCCGCCCCCCCCATCGCTGTCCAGAGCTTATGGCTCAGGGCGAGGTGATCACGGACAGCGTGTAGCTCTGCGTGCCCCACATCGGCAGGGTGGTGCCTACGCCGACGAGCGTCGGCAGCGTCGAATACGGCAAGGCGACCACGTAATACGTGCCGGCGGTGGTGATGGTCTGGTTCAAAGTGAGATCGGCGCCTGGCGTCGTCGAGAAGACGTTGCTGCCGACCTGTGCCCCCGACGGGTCGTAGAACACCAGATTCGGGTTGAGGTCGGCCGCTACATTGGTCAGTTTGATCGTGTAGGCCCCCGCCGTGAGCGGGACGCTGAACCAGTCCTCCCAGTCGGTGGTCGTCGGGAGCGCGCCGGTGACGAAGCCCGCGAAGAACTTGCCTTCCACCGGGGCGCCGACCGTCATGGGCGTGGCCTGCGAGCGGAGGTTGTTGGGCTCGCCGGCCTCGGGATCGTCGAGATAGGTGGCGGTGATCGTGTAAGGGCCAAAGCCCGAGTTCTGGCTGATGCTCTCGATCAGAACCAGAAACTGGGTACCGTTCTTGCCGGCCACGTACACCGAGGCGCTGGCCCCAAAATTGGGAGCGTTCTGGAAGACCAGCTCCGTATCGTCCGCCGCGGTGTAGAGCACGTTCTCGAGCCGGAGACCGGTCGAGACACCGCTGGCCGTGATGGTGAGCCACCCGCCCTGAACGCTGGTGGCCGGGACCGTGACCAGGTAGTAGTCGAGATCGGCGGCCGTCTGGAGACAGCCGGGATAGCCCGTGTTCAGCGGCAACACCGACGCGTGGGGTGGGTCGTTATTGGCGATGATCTCGGGTGCCAATCCTCCGTCGCCGGGGATACAAGGATCGCCGGTCGGTGGGGGGCCCGCGTCCACGCCCTGGCCCGCCCCGCCGCCGGCGCCTGTGCCGGCGGTCCCGCCGGCCGCACCCTTGCCGGCGGTGCCGCCGGTTGCACCCGACGTTCCGCCTGCGCCGCCCTTGCCAGCAGCCCCGCTCGCCCCGGCCGCTGCTCCCGCGCCGCCGTCGGTGACGACGAAGTCGTTGATCGCCGCGCTGTAGTCCTTGTCGATCGACGGATCGGCGCACAGGTGTGTCATCGAGGTGCAGCGCTGCTGCATCGGGCAGTCGACGTCGGTTTCACACTGGTCGCGGCACTGGTGGTCGTCGCCACACACCAGCGGCTGCTTGCACTGGCTGGTGTACTGGCAGATGACCGTCTCGGGTGCCTGGCAGGCGGTGCCCTGCACGGCCGCCCCAGCGTCCGCCACCGAGGCGGACGCGTCGCCCCCGACGGAGCTGTTGAGCAGCACACACCGCTCGCTGTTCGGACAGTCGCTCGAGACCTTGCAGGGCGCCACGCAATAACCGAGCGCGCAGACCAGACCCGGCGTCGAGAGCTTGGCGCAGTCGCTGTTGAGGACGCACTCGGGGGTGGTCGGCTTGGCTGCGCTCCCGCCGCACGACGCCAGGCCCACGGTTAAGCCGAAAACGCCGAAAACACCAAGAACCGAGATTACCCTCACACCCGCAAGCTTCATGTGAATCGTCCTCTTGTGAGGCTAGGACTATCACAGCGCCCACGGCCGAGGGGGCCACAAAATCGCTCCGTCGCCTATGCCAACCGGTGATTGCGGCGGACGATGGACAAGTTGAGCGCGCCCGCGAAGGTCACCCAGCCCAGGTACGGCGCCATCAGCGCGCCGGCCAAACGGTCGAGCCGTGAGGCGACTTTTATGTAGGCAGCCACTGCGGTCCATAGGCCGACCAGATCGGCCATGGCGGCGCGGGGCCGATGTCGGCCGAAGAAAAGCGGCGTCCAGATGCCGTTGAGGCCCAGCTGCGCTCCCCAGATCTGCAGCGCCCGCGTGCGATCGGGTGAGTCGGCCTGCTTCCATATCCGATAAGCCGACCACGACATGAGCCCATAGAGCGTCGTCCAGACCGGACCGAACAGCCAGTCGGGCGGATTGAACGAAGGCTTGCGCAACAGCCGATACCAGATCCCGCGACCGCGCCGGGTCACCACGCCGCCCACCGCGGCGACGATCGCCGTCGCCCCCAGGAATGGAACAATTCCCCAGCGCGAACGTGCCGGAGCTTCTCCGGCTGGGCTCATAGCTTCGTGGTTTACCGGCGTGGTTGTCATCTCCCGAAGCTAAGCACGGACCGACACGACTCAAGATCGTCGTTGCGATCGGCTCTAACCCGACCCGCTACTGCGGCGGGCTGCTGCCGGCGGCGGCGCGCGCGTCGGGCCCACCGCCCGAATCAGCACCGGATAGGCCGGGTGGACCGGCGGGGTTGGACCGAGCGTTAGACGAATCCGAATCTCCCTCACCAGGTCCGACCGGCAGGTCGACGGGCCCTGTCTCGTCGAGGGCGTCCTTGTTCCGGATGTCCTGCATCTCTTTCTCTTCGGTCTCGATCTCGCGCGCGGCGCGGTTGATCTCCTCCAGCATGCCGCGCTTCCGGCGATAGTCGATGTCCGCCTCCAGATTCGGACGCTCTTCGCCACCGAAGCGCTCCACGAACTCGCGCCGCTCCTTCATCTTC
>DASRLC010000529.1:0-2048 GCA_035648655.1 Polyangia bacterium | reverse complement strand
CCCTGATCGTGGGAGCGGCCATCGGCTACCCGGTCGGGCTGCTCACCCGTGCCGGCCCGGCGAGCCAGTCGAACGCCACCTCGCCCACCTCAAACGCGCTGGGCTCGTCGGCATTCCCCGCCCGGGTCCTGTACCGGCAGGCGCTCGCGGCCACTCGGGCGGCGGTCGGGTTTCATTACGTGTCGGTCCCGAGAGGTGATCCGGTCAACCAGAGGACCGTGGGGGACGCGGGCGCAAGTGCTGGCGACCAGCTCATCACGCTCACCTCGAGCTACGGGAGCGAGCGGTTCACCCTGGTGCTGGCGAGCGGGGTGGTGTATTTCCAGGGCAACATTCCAGCTCTCGAGGACCAGCTCGGCGTCGCCGCGGTCAACGCCGCTGGTCTCGCCGCCAAGTGGGTTGCGGTGTCCAGCGCCGACGGGCCGTACAGCGTCATCGAGCCGGGAATCACCGTCGCCGACCAGGCTACCTGCATCGTGCTCGTTCCCACGTCCGCCGCGAGGATCACGACCGGCGATGGGAGGGCGGCGAACAGGATCGTCGGAACCGTTCCGGCGCAGCTACCGTGCACTGTCACAGCCACAGGTCACCTTGACGTCGCGACAGGCTCGCACCTGCCCATCTCCTATGTGTGGACGACGGGAGGCGCCAGCGCGGTGACCTACGCCACCACCTTCAGCGGGTGGGGCGCGGCCCCCGTCGCGACCGCTCCCGCAGGGGCCGTCGCGTGGTCCACCCTCGGGGCGACCCAACCGCCGGGCGGTTACGGGCGGGGCGGCGGCGCCACTCCCTCCCCCACCCTGCCCGCGTAACCCTGGCCCGTGCACAGACGGAGCAGGGGGTCCACGACGTCGGCTGAGAGCCAACCCTGCCGCCATTGACGAGCCCGTGGGCCAAGCGGGAGAATCGCCGCGGCAGTTCACGCGTACGGAGGGTTCGAGGTGTCTTGGAAGCTAGCCGGGTCCTACTTTGAGGCCTGCAACTGCAACGTCATCTGCCCCTGCACTGCGTCACTGGCGCTCGGCGCCACCAATGATCGCTGCAACGTCACCCTGGTCTTCCACATCGAGAACGGCGACGTCGAGGGGACGGACGTGAGTGGACTGACCGTGGCCGCAATCGCGGACACCCCGAAGGTGATGTCCGACGGCAACTGGCGACTCGGCGTGTTCATCGATGGGGCAGCCTCTGACGAGCAGGCTGAAAAGCTTGGGGGCGTCTTCTCGGGCGCCCTCGGCGGCCCGATGGCCGGACTGGGCCCGCTGGTGTCGGAGAACCTGGGTGTGCAGCGCGCGCCGATCGAGATCCACAACGACGGTCTGCGCCACTCGGTGCGCATCGGCGGCGCCGTCGACTTCGAGGTCGAGGACGTGGTGCCCTTCGGGGTGGAGACGGGTCAGCCGGCAAGACTCACCGGCATCTTTCACCCTGCCGCGACGGAGCTGAACGTGGCGCGGGCCACGCGGTCCGCGATCAACGCGTTCGGCATCGCGTATGACGCCAAGTCCGCGTTCTCGACGTCGAATTTCTCGTGGTCGGCGTAGACGCCGCGTCGGCGGCCCTCGTCACCGACAACTCCTCGTCCGGTGGGGTGACCTCCAATGTCCTGACGGCGACCCGCGCGCGCCTGGGGCTGGTCGCTCTTCTCCTGCTGCTGGCCGCGGTGGCGTGGTGGGCGACGGCGAATCAGATGGCCGGGATGGACGCCGGCCCCGGCACCGACCTGGGTGCTCTCGGCTGGTTCGCCGGGGCTTGGGTGGTGATGATGGCCGCGATGATGTTCCCGTCGGTCGCCCCGACCGTGGCGCTGTACGCTCGGATGACCCGCCGGCGCGGCATCCTTCGGCCGGTTCTGTTCACGGCTTCGTACCTGTTGGTGTGGTCGGCGGTCGGCGTGGTCGCGTACGGTGTGTTCGAGTTGGGCAGGGCGTGGTTCGGCTCCCACCTCGCGTGGGACGGCGGCGGCCGTTGGTTTGCCGCCGGTGTGCTCGCGGTGGCGGCGGCGTACGAGCTCACCCCGCTGAAGGACGTCTGCCTGGCCAAGTGTC
>DASRLC010000528.1:0-21559 GCA_035648655.1 Polyangia bacterium | reverse complement strand
GAGCGCCGGCGCTTTACTGAAGTGCGACTCGAGCCAGCTGCCGATGGATTCAAAGAAGGTGAGAGCTTTCATAGTGGTCTCCGGGACCGCTTGCGCGGCGGTTAAGGTTTTGGGTGGGGTACCGGCTCCTCGGGTGTGTCGGGAGCGGCGTAATGGTGGACTCTGAGGTTGCTGAACTGGTGGGAGAAGTCGCGCGCCCACATCCACAAATCGGCGAAGGTGCGCGGCGGCGCTTCGGGCATCGTCACCGCGGCCGCGCTCGCAACCTGGTGGAACACGAAGACGACCGTGCCGCCGTGGTCGTTCAGGTAATCGGCGACGCTGCCGGCAAGCTGCGCGGCCGACGCTGAAACGGTGGGCAGCATCCCGTTGGCTTCGTGCGCGGCGGAGAGGAACTGGGCGCGCGTCCAGGCGTTGCGGGCGGCAAACGCATTGTTAGGGTCATGGACATTTCGCGCGCAAAGCGAAGCAGCGTCTTCCCATCTCTCCGCACGGACAGCCGCGCAGAGGTGGACAAACATCTGTAGACCTCTGCCGATCGTGGTTGCGGTGGGCGGATGGCCCAGGCCGAGGTTGTAGATCATGTCGAGCAGCGCGATCCGCGCGTCGAGCGGGAACGAATCGTAGCGCTCGAAGATGAAGCAGAGCTGCTTTTCGAAGGCGTAGCAGCGTGCGCGGAGGAGCTGGGCGTTGTCCGCGGACGTAATCACCGGCGACGTGGGGCACTGGTAAAAAGCTGGGCGCTTCCCCGGGGCCATGCGGTGAACGCGCATGAAGTCATTAGTGACCTGGCATCCGCCTTCCCACGACCCATCGTTTGAGCGCAGCGGCAGCTTCAGCGCGGCGGCGACGTCCGGGACCAGGTTGCCCGTCCCGATGGTGACGTTGCCCCTGGTGTCGAGGTAGAACCACGGCACGAAGCCTTCAAAGCGCGGGCAGGGGCCGGCGATGTAGATGTCGACGGCGGTGTCGTCGGGGTGCTCGGGATCGGCGGCGGCGGCCTGCATGGCGCGGACGGTGAGACCGCGATCTCCGCCGGCGTAGACGAAGGCGTGAAACAGGTCGTGGGTGCGGCGGGTGCTCTGCTCGATGTTCCGGAGCGCGAGCTCGATCTCGTTGCGGGGGACGTAGTCCTTCGGCGCCTGGTCGCTCTGCTCCTCCAGCCGCTCGATCCGCCGCGCGTGGTCGCGCGTGGTGGCCCTGGAGTACCCAACGGCCACGGCAGCGCTGAGAAGCGCGATCCCTGCGTCGACAAAACCGGCTGCGATATCCAAAACACCCTCCCAAGGTCGTGCTGAGGATGTATCTGCAAAGCCGCTTTCCGGTCAAAACCGGGACGTTAGACAAGAGGGCGCGAACTAAGTAGGCTCAGAGATCATGCCAATGCGCATACTCAAGGCCATCTCCGCTTTCTTCAAAGCCAAGTGCCCCGATTGCGGTAAGAGACGCGGAACAAACGAAGCATGCCCCGGCTGCCGTGCGTTCAACGCCGACAGCCAGGGCTACTCGTTTTAGTGGACAGTGCCGACAGTCTCGAACGCCGCTGGATTCGACTGGTTTGCATATTGCGTTGCGATCCAGCCTGCGGTGAGGCCGACGCGCGCGATGCGGTACTCGTCGATCTTCTCCGCGATCATTGCAGTCCCACCGAGGCTTGGAACGCCGTTTACCTGGATATTTGCAGCGACTGTTGTTAGGGTGCCACTGCACGTTCCGGTACATGACATTGTCGTCAACGCCGCGCCGTCGAGATACAGCACCCCCCCTGCGATGGTGGATTGCCCCGAAGGAAGCACGGCAGCCATGTGGTGCCAACTGGTATCGCCGGTATATATTTCGGTCTCGCTACCGAGGCTCTCCCACATACCGAGTCCAGCAGTGGGGTCGTAGATGACGCTCCACGCATTTGCGCCAGTGTTATTCCCGTAGCCGAAGAGGATTGATTGGGTGGCCGGGACTGTTGGAAACTTAACCCACGCCTCGATCGTTCGTTGCGCGGCCCCCGAAGGCGGAGCGATCGCAGGCGTCGCGTCATTCAGCACCTGCGACGAAGTGAGTGACGCGGCTCCCCCGAACTGCCCCCCGGTTGCCGTCGCAGAGCTGGTGTTGGTCAGGGTGTTACCGTTGCCGGTCGAGTCGCTCAGCCCCAAAGAACTCGCGGTGCCCATGTGGTATACGGCGTCATAGTTGCTCCACACAGAGTTGGGCGCTGAAGTGTCCGCTGCTAGGGAGTTGCCCCAGAAAGCATAGATCGTCGTCGTCGTGGAGGCAGAAAGCGTGGGCACGCTGACATACCATTCGCCGGCGCCCGTTGATGCAACATAGCTCCCGGTCACGAGTTCGTGTGAATATTGCGTGCCACCGGTCGCAGCCGAGCAGAAGATAACGTCGACTCCCGAGCCGGTCTGGACCTGGCCTCCGTTCGCCACGGTCTTGAGATTCGTCAGCGTAAGGGAGTTCGTGGCCGCTCCATTGAAGGCCAGAAGAATTGGGAAGGACGAAAGGTCGGTGCCTCCGGAAACATTGGAACTGGCAATCGTGATTGGAGCGTAATGCGAGAAGCCCGAACCACAGCTCCCGCCACCGCCGCCCCCGCCTGAGAACACAGCGCAACTCGCGCCCAGAGGCGATATGGCGTTGATGGCCTGTCCCGAGGGGCATGTGATGCTCGGGACTCCAGCCGCCGGCGTATCGAGCAACGTCGAGGCAACGCGCGAATAAACTTCACCGTTGCCGTTGTTATTTTCGTGGTAAGTATCGGAGCCAAACAGGAAGCTGACCAGGCTCGTTCCCCACCGATCGCGCATGTCGAAATAGGCCGTGCTCTGCGCCGACGCGACGGTGCTGAGAATTGGATAGTAGGTGCTCTGGCCGCTAATGCCGTCTTGAAGCGGCGCGTAAATCAGGATGGACGGCGGGTAGGTAAGCCCGCGCTCGTGAGTGATGGTGTTGGTAAGTGCCGTGGAAAAACTACTCGTAGAGTAGCCGATACCCGGTTCGTTGGAGATGGTGCTGAGGATCACGGCAGCCTCGCCACCGGGAGCCAGATCGGAAAAGGCGAGTTGAGTGCTCGGCGCCAGACCGAAGCACTCGGCCGCGCAGCTCCCTACGGCGATGTTGTCCACACTCGCACCGGTGGAACCGGCCGCGGCTTCGACGGCATAGCCTTCGCAAGGCGATGTCGCACAGACGACCTGCGCGGAGTGCGTCGCGAGTGTGACAGCCGACGAGGTTGCAAGCGTCGCCGTGAGCGAGCCCGCCGTGCCGCCGCAGGTGCCCACAGATACGCCATCGACCTTGAGTGTCCAGGCGTTCAGGCCCGGCCCCGAAGCGCAATACATCAGCAGGTGATCGAAGAGTTGCGTCGTCGAGAACGGGATCGTCATCGTCGAGGTTGTCTTGAGCGTCGTGCCGACGTTGCCGCCGCCACTGTTCTGGTAGGGACCGATGGCCGCGTCAGTGGTCCAGCTCCCCGCGGCTCCGGCGAAGTAATCTGTGTTCAAAGCGGCTGTGTTCCAAACGGGAACGAATGGAACAATGCCAGTGCCATGAGACCCGCACATACTCTGAAGTTGGGTGCGAAGTTGATCCGCCCACTTATTGCCAAACGTCACGGCGAGACCACTGACTCCTGGGATAACCGTGGTGTCGCTGATCGTGCGCGAGTCGTCGGGCAGGAGCACCCGGACAATTTGGTTGCGGCAGTTGTGGAACGCCGCGTCCCAGTAATTGAGTGGCGGACCGGCGATGATGCCAGTGCCGCCGCTGAGCGGCTGAAGCACGCCCGAAAAGCCGGACGGCACAGGGCAGGTGTTGGTTGCAGGGTCCCATGGATTGCCTGAAGTGTTACATCCGGACTGTGAGACTAAGGCCGCGGCAATCGTCGCGGCCGATGGAGAGCCGCCTCCCAGGGACAGCCACTGAGTTGGGCTGCTCGACGGCGTGTTGGCGATGTTGCCCGTCACGCGCGAGAGGTATTCGACACCGGAGTAGAGCACCATGTCGTCGAGGGTATAGGTCTGCGCGGGATCGTACGCACCGGCATCCTTGACGCCGATGCGCGACGTGGAACTCTGGGCGGGAGCCGTGATCGGGATTGTGGCGAGCAGGGCGAGCGAAAGCAGCAGCATCTTCATTGTGGAGGGCTCCTAAGTGGTGACGACTTCCTCGCCGTTGGCGTAGGAGATCGAGACGGGCGTGCCCGTCATGGTGTCGGTCAGAATGAGCGCGTGGATCGGCGTTCCGATGTCGGCGCCGCCTGTGGTGATTTTCTCTTCGCCGTTGGCGTATGTGATGGTGAGGTGGTTGCCAGTGATCGTGTCGATGAAGGTGATCCCCGTCGGAGGCGTCGCGCTAGCTGTCCCTGTTGGGATCACGGGCGTCGTGGGGTCGTAGGTATCGAGGTTGAAGAATGGGCCACTGGGCTGCACCTTGGGGAGCGTGAAGATAGGCATCCCGCTGGGATCCCTTACCGTCACGCGATAGCAGATGTTCGGTGGCCGCGTGCGAGAGGTGTCGGACACCCAGAAGTTGATGGGAACGCTTCCGGTTTCTACCGCGACTGTGGCGCACCGTACGAGGATCGCGCCTCCAGCGCCGCCCGAGGTTGCGGCGATGGGGATGTCGTTGCTGTCTGTAGGTTCCACGGAGAGAGTTCCCGCTAACAGCACAACTCCGCTAGCGTCCTGAATGTGTGAAGCGTTGAAGGCAGTGAAGCCGGCGGGGATCGATGGCATGACGCAGTGATAGCCGCACTGCCGCGAATCGGTCAAAAGCGGCCCGAACGTTAGGCCCGCTTTTGGAGGTTGTGGGTCCAGACGCCATCGACGGCCAGGTATTCGTGCGACGGGCCGGCCAGCTCGATGCACAACACTTCGGCGGCGCCATCCACCCGCGTCTTCGTCATCGAGCGGTAGCCGTCCACCGTTTCCACGCGCGTGCCGTCGGCGATCCGCGAGCACCAGCGGTGCCCTTCGCCCTCGGGCTTCAGGGTCATCGACTCCGACGCGCCGAGACCGGCAAAGCCTTCGACCTCGATCCAGTAGCTGGACTCGACCGGCGCCCAGAACGCGCTGACGATCCGCTCCGGCCCGGTGCGCGCGGAGAGGTAAACGTCCTCGCCGGCGTCGAAGCGCTGCTTGATCTCCTCGTTGCCAACCGCGCCTTCCGGCGTCTGGAGCACGGTGCCGCGGACTGTGCATGTGATGGGATCTAGGCCACCGCCGCCGGACCCGCCGCCTGATCCCCCGGACGCTGCTGTCGTGAAGCTGAGACCGCCCGGCACCAGCGCGACCCTGCCATCCTGTTTACACGCTGCGTCGGCGAAAGTGTCGTAGGACGCGCTCAGTTCCGCCGGCGATCCGATCGGCGTTGTGGGAGTCGCCAAATGAACGCCGCCGAGGATGATATCGAAGTAAAGGAAAGCGTAGTACGTCGTCGAGGCCGCGAGTCCAACGAAGAAGGTCGAGCCGTCCTGAACATATGTGAACGCGCCATCCGGCCACAGGATGACGAGGCTGGACCAGGCGAGCGTCGCCACGGCAGCCGTGAACGTGAAACCTATGGTGCCGGTAAAGCTCGGCAGCAGCGATCCCTGCACCCGCAGCCCGGTACTCGAGCCGGTAGTGAAGATGTCCAGGATGTTGCCCAGCGCGTCGCGGTCCGCCCAGGCGCTCGGATTGGTCTGGCCGCTGGAGGTCACCTCCAGCAAAAAGTGGCTGATCGTCACCGTCGAGCCGACGGGCAGGCTCAGGCCGCTGCCGCCGAGCGAGACGGTCACCGTGACGAAGAGGGTGCCGGATGGGATGTCGGTGACCGCGGTGTTGAACCGCGTCAGCGTAGGCGTGACGCCGCTGAGCGGAGCGGACACGGTCGCCGTGCCGAGGACCGAGCTGCTCGCATCCTGGAAGCTCAGCGTCAGGATGACGTCGCCGGCGTTCGGGTACGTGATGTCGGTGCAGGTGTCTTCGACGTAGCCGGAGAGCATCAGCGGATCGCCGACTGCCCACGATGCCTGCGGCACAACCTGGAAGCAAAGCTGCTGCACGGCCGTCAGAGCGCTGCCGGCAACGGTGTACACAGCTTCCCCATCGTCGGCGAAGCTCGGGACGAAGGTGTCGCCGGCGCGCGGCGTGATGCTCCAAAATGCGAAGCCGGACTGGAAGCTCGAGCCCAGTAGCAGGTTGGCCGTAACTCCGGCCGGAGTGATCGTCACGCTCGGCGCCGTCTTGAAACCTGCATAGTTGTCATTCACGTCGAAGCCGACGACAGTGAAGATCATGGTCTGCCCGATCGGCGCTTGTAGCGAGTAGCTGGTCGGATAGTTGGTCAGCCGCGCAATCATCACCGGCAGAGCGTTGCTGACGCTCAACCCCGAAGTGACGATTGTCATGTAAATCGCAACGCCGACCGTGCCCGGACCCCGCTTCCACGCGAGGTGGATAAACGGCACATTCGTCCCGGTGACGAGCTTGAACACTTCATCGCCCGTCAGCGACGTGACGCCGGGATTCGTTGCCGTCAGGGCCGAGGTCTCGCCGATCGTGGGCGTGCCGTCGATGTAAAGATCGGCGCTGTAATCGATCCATTCGATCTTCGCCTTGAAGTCGGTCTGCTTGCGGATCGTCGTTACGCGCACGATCTTCTGCGACCCGGTCGGGCCGTAGAAGTAAGCCGAATAATCCGCCGGCGCCTGCGACAGCGGCGTGCTCAGCGTCAGCGTCTGGACGCCGTTGGCCATCGTCACCGCGCTCACCGGGCAGGTTTCGAGCACGTCCGTGTCCCACAGCTCGAATGTCGTCTCCGCTCCCGGCGCGTAGCCGGCCGGAGGTTGAACCAGCACCGTGCCCGCGGACGAGCTGGTGATGCGGCAATCAAAGGGGCCCTTGATGGGGTCGCGCGTCGGCGTCAGGACCGCGCGCGTGACGCGCTGCAAATTGTCGAAGCTCGAAAGGGTGAGCTGATAGCCGAGGATCGTCCCGGTTCCGTCGCTTATCCGCTCCACGGCGGCCACACCGCCGGAGTAGCGCAGCAGCGCGGGATGCAGCACGATGACGCTGTAGCTCCCCGAACCGAAGTCGGCGTCGACGCGGTCCAGCACAACCGAGCTGGCCGTCGAGCCCGGCATCGTGCGGCCGCCGATCCCCCACTGCGGCACATCGTGTTGCAGGATGACCAGGTTCCCCTGCCGGCACGCGATCGCGTCCACATCGCAACTGAACGATCCCGACCGCAGCAGGTATTGGTTCGACCGCTCGCGGTAGCGCGCCAGGTGCCAGGCCTGCGCCGGCGATGTGACGCCCTTCGCATTGATGCGGACGTTCTTGACCGCGACGCCGGCGTCCTGGTTCGCCGGGTCCATGTATGCGATCGGGTTGTCCTGCCGATAGTTCCGGGTCGCGTCCGCAAACTCGACCTCGACCTGGTTGGCGCGCGCGTCCAGCTCCAGCCACGTCTCCGTAAACGAGTCGGCGACGATGTTGCCCATCGAAAATATCTGGACCGGCGTGTCCGGATGGTCGAGGAATACACCGTAGTCGCGGCCGATCTGCACGAGCTGCGCCCGCGACATCTGGCCGACCACGTTGACCTGGCTCCAGAGGTCGCTTTCGTTATCGAAAACGCCGTTGAAGATCGCCCGCCGGATGCTCCCGCCGTTGCCGTCGTCGACCAGCTCGTCGCACAGGTCCGCCCAGTTCACCCACTCATCGATGTAGCGATCGATGTTGGCCGTGTTCACGCCCGGATACTGGCCGCCGCCGTAAAGCCCGTCGAGCATCATGTCCGCGGCGACGCACGCCGGGTTGTCTTCTTCGTAGGCTTGCAACGCCGTCGGCAGGATGTTGTTGTCTTTGGTCCGGAGCCCGTAGGTGATCGCGGCCGTAATGTTCAGGTCGGAGCCCGAAAGCTGGCTGGTGGCCAGCGCCCGCATCCCGATCAGGATCATGTTGGGATACTGGAGATCGAGCAGCGAGATCTCGTTGACCGAATGCACCCACATGTCCTGCCCAATGTTGGGCGCGAAGTTGTCGCCCGGCGCCACATCGAGGTGGATCCGCGCACTGCCATATTTCGTAATCTGAACGTCATATTTGCCTGGCGCGAGACCGTAGATCGTGGTGCGGTTGTAGCAGGTCTGCGTGGTGGCGTTCACATAGTCGATGAAGCCATCCGTCCAGGTCAGCACCAGCACCTGGTTGATCAACGGATTCGTCCGCTGCCACTCGCCCTGGAATGATCGCGTGTAGTCGGCGTGGTTGCCGTTGGGCTGGTAGGTGGTCACCGTCATCGTGCCGGTCCACGGATCGCCAGGGTTGTGCGGCCCGTTATCGAGCGCGTAAACCACGCCGCTGTTCGGCGGCATGTCGGTCGCGACCACGCACCAGTCGTGCGGCTCCAGCGGATCGCCGGTGATCGGGTCGTAGCTCACCACGTCGGACGTCGTCAGCGGCTGCAACACCGACAGCCATTCGAGCGTGCCGGAGAGTCGGTACTGCACCTGGTAGGTGATCACGGCGGCGATGGTGTTGCCGTCGGCCGTCTGGTAGAAAACGCCGCCCGGGAACTGCACGTCGACCTGGAGAATCTGCGTCAGATCACCGGTACCAGGCACAACCACCGGCACGTTGGCGAGACACTCCGTCTGCTGTGGATAGCCGTTGACCACGCGATTGAAGTTCGGCAAGACCGCCTGATTGTTCGCGCCCAGCCGCGTGTAATACTGCACGTTCTGGTAGGTGTCGACGCCCTTGCCGTTGATCTGGATCTGCCCGATCGACCGCGCCGGGCCCCAGCCGTAGCAGACCAGCACGTTGATGTACTGATCGTTCCCCTCGACATCGACGAAGCTGCTGACAATGTTGCCGCCGGAGACAAACGTTCCATAGCCCTTGGGGATGACGGTGCCGCTCTGCGCCAGCGAATGCGGCCCGTCGAAGGCGTAGCTGGGCGTCTGCGACTTCTGCGCCGGCGCCAGCAGGCTGCCGATCGCCGAGACCAGCATGTTGCCGCCGATCGCGACGGCGCCCGCCAGGACGGCCGCGGTCTGCGCCCCGGTAAGTCCGAGCGATAATCCAAAGCCGACGAAGGCGGAGGCTCCCAATCCAGCCGTCGCTACCGAGGCGACGATGATCGCAAGCGCCGCCAGGCCCTTCGCCCAACCCGAGTTGCCGACCCGCGGCGAGATGACGATGCAATCGCCGTCGCGAGGCGTGACCTCGTCCCACAGCGACCGCTCCCAGACGTGGCCGTTGAGCGAGACCGTGACGCTTTCTGCCCAGACCTCGAATGCGGCGTCGAAGGCTTCGCGATCTTCCGTATCCCCGGCTGGCTCGTTCTGAAACTGTTCCTCGACGACGTCCGCAAGGTCGACGTATTCGTGATCCTCTTCCCGAATCTCGCGACCGACAGACGGCGCTAGAGGGTTGGTGACGCGGATGATTCGCAGTTTCACGCGGCAACCTCCGCACGATAGAAGCCGATCACCCGCCGCGCCCACACCGACCGCGAAAGCACCTCAAGCACCGAGCCGACCTCGCGTCGGCTGTGCAGCATCCGGTACGGGTCGACCATCACGCCGATGTGGCGCTCGCCCTCCTCAAAGCTCCGCAGCAGCACATAGCAACCCGGCTCGGCCGCATCCAGGCGATGGCAGTCGTCCAGCGCGCCACCGGCGGCAATCTGACGGTGCAGCTCCGCCTCGTCCGACAAATACATCGGCGTGCCGATACCCCGCCGCCGCTGAAACTCGACAGCCAGGCCAACGCAGTCGAACGCCGGACCGCGCCCACCCTCGGCAAACGGCTTGCCGACCAGGTCCGCGTAGATGCGTGCAGGAATCATAGGTCGACCTCTAGCGGCTTCGTCATGTCTATTCCGGAGGCCTTAGCGCGCTGCATGATGTCGTAGGCCTGCCACGGTCCACGAAAGAGGAGGCCATTCGGCGCAACCCACGTTGTCATCGAACCGCGGTATTTCTTCCACCCATTGGCCTCAAGAGCCGCTGTCCATTGCTCAGGGCTCATGCTCACGACACCCCCGCGACGGCGGCGCCGTTCGAGTCAATGCCGGGGAAGAACAGACCGCGCATCGGGCTGGTCGGAAAATGCACCAGGCAGCCGTTGGGCCCGTCGATCGTCTTCGTGCAGCTCGTCAGCGGCCCGATATACCCGCACTGGATCCCCGGAGGGTCTTTCAGCGGCGTGCCCGCGGCGATCGCCGCGGCCGTCGCCGCCTGCAGCGCCGGAGAGTTGTACTGGTATCCGCAAAAATTAGGACGGTATAGATGGATCGGAAACAGCCGCCGCAGCGGAGAACTCGCGCCCAGCGTGAAATTCACCAGCTTGGCGTCGGAGTCGGTCTTCTTGACCGTGAACGCCAGCGACAGGTCCGGCTCGCCGGCGGGGTTTGTGGCGTTGAGGACGTAAAGATAAACGTTCGCGCCGACCACCCCGGCATACTGCTCGATGATCCCCTGCAGCGCCCGCAAAACGTTCGAGGCCTGGATTATGCAGTCGGGCACCGCGCCGTTGTTGCCGACGGTCAGATCGCCCAGGTTGAAATTGAACGGCTCATAAACCTGTGGACCCAGCCCGTCGCCGGCATCGAACGTGATCGGATCGAGGTCGCGCACTAACCGGATGTGCGTTTGCACGGCCGTCGCGCCCGCCGTCGACGGCAGCCCGTCCCCGGGCCACTCCAGGTCCAGCAGCAGCAGCCAGGGCTCGCCGCTGGCGATCTTGTGGCGCTCGATGTTCGCGACAACGCTGAGGATGTGGAAAAGCGGCGCGGGAGTCGGCATCACACCTCCCGAATTTCAAAGGTGCAGTTCTGGCGGAACTCGCCCTCGACGTTGCCCGCGTCGGAAAAGCTGGGGATGGTCGCGAACCGCACCTTGTACCAGACCGGGTTGCGCGGGTCTCGCTGGTCGGGGAAAAGGAAGATGTTCGCGCCGTAGACCGCCTGCTTGACCACGAAGTTTTCGAGGATGGCCACGTCGGCCGGCGTGAGAAAGTCGATCGCGACCGACCATTGCCGCCGCACTCGCGTGAACTTGGCGCGCGTCGTCTCCATGCCGTTCTCCATGGAGTCGCGGAGCGTCGGGTCGATGGTTTGCGTGCGCGTCTTCAGCGCCGGCTTGCGAGATAGCTGCGGGAAATCCACCGCAGGGTTATCGGGCACCTTGCCTCTTTTCGGCAAATCGGTCAGACTCGGTGCATGTCGAGGCTCATTGGGATTACGCGGCTAACATGTCCCCGTTGCAAGCGGATGAAACAGTTTGCTGACGGCGCGGAAGGCCGCGAAATGAAGGAATGGGTAGATTTGCCGTGTGACGAGCATCGCGATGGGATCACCCTTGAAGACATTCGGACTTTAGAGAACGCACTTGCTGACGCTTATCTGTGACATCAGCGTCCCGCTCGCCGGCGTCGACAAGCTCCTCGCCGACGACCTCCCGTTCACCATCGCCCGCTTCCTCACCATGCAGGCGCAGAGCGGCCAGCAAGCCGCGCGCGCCGGCGAGAAATCCGTCTTCAAGCTGCGCAACGACTGGACTGTGCGCAACACGAAGATCACACCCGCCAAAAAAGACACCCAGTTCTCCGAGGTTTACACCGACACCTCCAACCACAAGACCGGCGCGCCCGATTACCTGCCCCGTCAGGACCAGGGCGGCGAGAAAGTACCCGTCGCCGGACACCGCTTCCTGGCGATCCCGACGCGCTACCTGTTCAAGTACGCGCCGCAGAACCGCCCGATCCCCGACAACCTGCGCCCCAAAGCCCTGCTCCCCACCGGCGCGGACATCGGCCAGCAGTTCGCCGGCAGCTTCTCGGCCGGAGCGCGCGGCACGGTCCACCGTGTCATCGGCAAAGCCACGCTGCGCAAGCTCGGCAGCTCCGACTTCGTCGCGTTCGTGCAGCACACCAAGTCCGGCACGCTGTGCATCTTCGTCCGACACGGCGGCATGGGCTACAAAGGCGGCAGCCAGGACGCCGAGCCCTGGTACACGCTGGTCCGCGAAGCACACATCAAGCCGCGCTTCCCGATGGAAGACCTGGTGCAGAGGGCGCTCGACACAAATCTGGACAAGAACTTCGACCGCGCCGCCGCCGAGGTCCTCGTCGGCAACGCGCTCAAGAGCGGTTTTCGCGTCCGTTTCTAGCGTTTCGGAGCGGCTTTGTCGCAGCCGGGCGTCTTTCCGTTGTCGAGCGTCACGGTTCCATATTCCGGAACCAGCACGAGGCGCTGTTCGTCAAACCATTCCGAAGCGACAGACTTCCCCGCTGCATCCACCGGCGGTGCGACGAGAGCCTGATTGCAGCCCGTGATGTATTCCGCGCGGCCCGTGACAACGCCCAAAAAGCCGGTAATTTGGTCCCTGACCGTGGTGCCTAATTGCATCTTCATTTGATACCTCCTCATAATCTAGTGGCTTCCGCGTCCGTTTCTGAGCCGGTCGTACCAGCGGTGCATTCTGCCGGGCTGCCGTTCGGCGAGCTGCACGCGGCCGCCGTCGAAGAACGCCAGCGCCCCGGTAAACTCCTGCGACGCGGCCGCGGCGGCCAGGTTGACGCTGGTGCTGCGGTACGCCGCCTTGTCGCGCATCAGAATCGCCGCTCCGGTAAACGTCACCGCCGTCAGCGTCCACAGCTCCGCGCGCATGTCCTGGACGCGGGCGTCGATCATCTCGTAGCTCATCCCCAGCTCCACGTCGGGGCGCTGCATGTGGGCGATGACCTCGGGAAAGTCTTTACCGTAAAGATAGCCGCTGACCAGCAGCTCGTCGTTCTCGATCCACGCCTCCTCGATCACGCCGCATTTGCGTCGATTGTCGTGGCCGTCCCACTCGGCCTTGAAGCCGACGGCCATGCCCAGCAACGAATCGAGCGCGTCGTTGGCCGCGTCCCAGGTGAGGATGACGCGGTGCCCGCGGGCGCCGAAGGGCGCGCGATCGCTGGCGACATCGAGCTTCGTCAGGCAGCCTTCAAAGGGAATTCTGTTGGGATGCTTTCGATTCTTCACCTCGAATGTATGCGGCGGCGAAGGACTTTCTGGCAAATCAACCGCCGGTCAGCGCGCGTGTCGGTCCGCCGTTGGCATGGTCCTGGAGGATGACGCTGACGATGTGCTGGTTGAGTTCGCTGTCGTAGCTCACCGTCGCCGGCTGCGCCGTGACGGGGGTCGAAGTTTGGTTGAAGACGTTGGTCGTAATGTTCGGCGCGCGGCCACCGCCGCCGCCCGTCTCGGCCAGCTTGGTCAAAGTCGCGGCCGTGGCCACGCTGCCGCCTTTCGCCGGTGGCTGCCATAACTCAGGTCCGTTTTCTCCAACCAAAGCTGGGCCGCCGCCCATATTGTTCGTTCCATCCGCAAAGTGCGGCAGAAAGTTCGTGATGGACCCCGGTGCGCTCCCACCGCCGCTGACGCCGCCCATCGCGCCCTCCAGCAGCGGAGTCAGCCATTTGTCTTCGGCCAGCTTCAACGCCAGCTTCAGAGCATCGTCGCCGATACTTACCGCCATGTCGTGAAACGCGCGCTTGCCTTTCGTACTCGACTCGGCGATGCGGTTGCCGAGGCTCTCCACGCCCTCGGCCAGCGTCTTTGCAAAGGCCGCATCGTCCTTTTTGTCGGGAGTGTTCAGCTTGTCCAGCTCGGCGTGCAGGTTCTTCGCCGTTTCGAGGAACGGGCCGCCGAGCTCCTGCGCCAGCGCGTCGTACTGCGCGACCAGCGTCCGGATGCTGTCCGCCTCGGCCTTGTTCAGCGCGTTGATCTGCGACCTCGCCGCGTCTTTGAACCGTGGGTCTTTCGCGGCCGCGTCGGCCAGCTCCTTCACGGCGCGCGTGTTGTTTTCCTCGCTCTCGCGGATCTGGCGATCGACATCGGCGATCCGCGACTTGGCCTCCATCACGCCCTCGAGCGCCTGCTGCTGGCGATACTCCGGAGAGTCCTTCCCGGCCGACATCGCGATCTTCTGCAACTCCAGGTCGTTTTCCATCCGCATCAGCGCCAGCCGCGCGGTGATGGTCGTATTCGTCTCCTCCTCAAGCTTCGCCGCGATCTTCGCCGTCGCCAGCTTCACCTGTTGCGCGCGCTCCTGGGTGGCCGCGCCGGCGGCTGTGTCGAGGCGTGCAGACTTACTCTCGCTCTCGACGAGCTGCGTTGACAGCGCCAGCAACCTCGCCTGCGTCTGGACCTCTTCGGCCGACTTGCCATCCTTGCCGCGCTTCAGAGTTTTGTCGTTGTGCTGCTTCTTCTCCAGGGCCTGCATGGTCGCGATTTGCTTCCAGAGGGCGTCTTCCTCGGCTTTCAGCGCCGCCTGTTCCAACGTGAGCTTCTTCGCGTAATAGGCTTCGTCAGACATCTCCATCAGCTTGTGCTTGGCGTCGATGATCGCCATGATGTCGCCGGTGGCGCTCTTCATCATCGCCGCGCTCTGGGTCGCCATCGCGTCCTGAAGTTCAGCGGCCGCGCGCAGCAGCGCGTCGTCGCTCTTGGTTGCGCCTGTGACGTGTGGATCGAACGGCTGCGTGCGCGGCTTGTCCGTTTTGAAGCCGTCGGAAGGTGTAGCAGGCTTTTGGCTGTTCGCAATCCCGGCGGCCGCCTTCATCATGATGTCGGTGCCGAGATTACCCAGGCCTAGGCCAGCGAGGCCGCCTCCGATGAGTCCCATAAAAGTATTCTTTGGGTCGGTCCTTAAATCTTTCAATAGGTCAGTCATGTCCTCCGCCGCCTGCTTGAGAGCAGGACTTACGGCGTTAGTAAGCTCAAACGCCAAACCGTGCCAGGCGGACTTCATTTGTTCAACCGCTTTGTGCGTATCCTCGAGCTTTTTAACACCGGCCTCATCGAGCACGACGCCCAGGGCTGTAGCCTCGGCACGGATGTCTGCCATTGAGACTCCGAGTTCCTCCATCATGGCGATGAGCTGCGTTCCAGATTTTCCGAGCAGCTTGGAAGCCGCATCGTTCTTGGCATACCCCTCGGGCATCTTAGCCATTTTGTTTGTAATGAGCTCGAAGACTTGCCATAGGTCGCCGCCCGTAGCCTTCAGCTCCTTCTGGCTGATTCCGAGCTCGTCGAAAGCCTTCTTGGCTTCCTTGCTCCCGCCGTTGTACTCAGCCAACTCCGTGGAGAGCTTTTTGAAGCCCTTTTGCAAAAGTTCGAAGCTGACGCCCGTTGTGTCGGCCGCATACTTCAGGACGGACAGATTTTCTGTGCTGATTCCGGTCTGTTTGGAGAGGTGTCCTATCTCCACACCCAACTCAATTGTTCCGCCGATCGTCTCTTTTATGGCGCCGAGTACTTCACGAAATGCCATGTACGCGCCGACATATTCGAGGGACCGCTTGACGCGCTCCATTGCTCCCTCAATCTCGCCGCCAGAGTGCTTTGCTTCCCCGGCGGTCATGGCCATCTGCTCACGGACCATCTCCAGCGCGCGCTTTGCGCTCTCGCCGTCGCCCTCGATCTTGATGACAATCCCGCGTCCAGCCATTTATGCGATCCCCGCTGCAATCATCTTTTGCGTCAGCACTTCTGCATCCTTCTCCGCCTGGTCCAGACGCGCTGCCTGCTCTTCTTCGCCTTCGCCGAGCAGTTGCGCCGGCGTCACCACTTCTCCGCTCTGCGCGGAGAGCAGCAGACTCATCCAGTGCGCCTGGTCGCGCCGTCTGCGATCGTTGTCGGCCGCGCGGCCCTGGCGCGCGAGGTTTAGCTCCCGCGGTGTGGACTTCCAGAAGTGTTCCTGCGACCAGCCCGCGACCCCGAGGGCCCAGCGCTGCGCTTCAAGGAAGTCGAAACCCGTGTCGGGCCTGGTCCCTTCGTCGCGGGGCGGGCTGGCCTTGCCGGCTCCGCTTCCGTTTTTCCCGGCGCCGCCGGCGTCAGCGTCCCGCCAACCAGGGCCACAACCACGGCGTTGAAGATCTTCGTATATGTGAACGGCCGGAGCTGCTCGGTCGCCTGCTCCAGCGTGAACTCTTCGCCGTGCTGTTTCGCGTCGGCCTGCAGGCCCGCCCACAGAAAGTAAGCCAGCGCGTCCATGCTCTTCAGTTGGAGCGACCGCGATCTGGGATCGTCGGTGATTTCGCCGGTGAGCGTGTAAAGCTCCGGAATGAAGCTGTGGCCGTATTTCTGGATCAGCAGCCAGGTGGCGTTCATGTCGAAGAAAAGAACGCGTGGACGGTCGAGTTGGATGGCGATGGCGCCGCGTTGCGGTGTGAGTTCCATGAGCAGTATCTATGCCCGGGGGCGCAAAGCCGTCAAAAACAGCAACGCCGCCCGAAGGCGGCGCTGCTGGCTCTGGCGATTCTCCGCGATCTCCTTCTGTCCGAATTAGTCCTCAGCCTGCTGGCCGGTGACGGTGTTGGGCTGCGCCACGGACGCAAGCTGCGTTGCTACCGTCAGTGGTCCCGTGCCCTTGAGCGAGACATCCAGGCCGACGATCTTGCCCGTACCGGCGGAGATTGTGATGCCGTCGATGAAGGCGTAACCGCTGTAAGCCGGGTGGCCGACCGTGACATCGGGGAAGAAGTTCCAGACCTGCGGCGCCTGCGCGGAGGTGATCGCCGCGGTGATCGCCGCGCCCTGCGACGTGTCGCCGACCAGGAACATATACTTGGCCTTCGCCGACCAGCTCGCCGTCGATCCCAGCGAAGACTCATACGCCGAGTCGTCCGTGGTGGTCGCCTCGGCCGTCTTGCGCTTCCAGTCCAGCGTCCACTCCGCCAGGCCGATCACCTGCACCTCGGCCTCGACCGTGATGGTGATGCCGCTCGCCGTGGCCGTCGCGTTAGCAGACATCGTCAACGGGCTCAGGATCGTGATCGTTGTCGCGACCGGGATACCGGCGCCGGAAACCGGATTGCCGACGGCGATCCCGGTCGTGCTCGACGGGCTGGTGATGACGGCGCTGCCGGTAGTGGTCGAGCCGGTGATCGTCAGGTCCGTGCCGACGCTGGTCTGCGCCAGGTCACCCGTTAACTTTTTTGGCAGCGCCGAGGCCTCGACCGAAGAGAGGACCTCGCCGCGCTCGTCGCCTTCGTCCTCGTCGTCTAAGATCGGGCGCGAGCCTGTCGCCTTCAGCGCGACGATCTTGCCTTCGTCGTCGTACTCGACGTCCGTGGCCGTGCCGCCGCAAGCGAGAACCGACGCCAGTATTTCTTCGCCGGTTACCTCGCGCTGTTCGCCTTCGGCGTTGGCCTGCAGGTTGATCGTGGTCGCGGCGGTGAGCGCGAATGCGGCGAGGGCGTTGAAATCGAGAATCTTGGCTTTCATGGTGACTCCTCTCAAAGTCCGGGCGTGCTGGGATCGCTCCGGTTGGTGCTGAACTGAACTTCATAGGTGACGACGAGCGCGGCGGTATCCAGCTCGCCCTTTTCGAACTCCCATTTGCGGCCGACGTATTGCGTCCACCGCACCAGGCCGCCGAGCGTCTGGTCGGCGAGAAGAAGTTTGTACGCGCGCACATAGCGGGCGTCGACGGCGATATCGACCTGGTCCTTCGCCTGGAACGTGTGGCGGATAAAGAACCGGTGCCGTAGGTCCGTATCGTCCGTCGTCCCCAGCTCGGGCTGCTCGTCGTCGGGCAGCACGTTGTCGGCGCCGATCACCAGCTCCGCGGCCGAGAACGGCGTGAACCGGCAGCGATACACAGAAGCCGCCTCGCCGCCGAGTGTGGCGACAACCGCGTCGAGGATCTGGCTCTGGATGCTGTTCATGCGGCCTTCAGCTCGTAGCAGACGAACGCGCCATCGTCCTCGGCGGTAGGTGGATAAACGGTGTACCCGGCGCCGTCGACCGTGACTGCGTCGCCGACATCGGGCATTGGATCGAAAGCGTTGAACGGCAACCGCAGCTCCGGAAGCGCAACCTGCGCGCCGCCGATGCCTTCGCCCTGGAGCTTGAACTGCATCGGCCGATCGAACAGCCCGCGCACCGGCTCGCCGTCCGGATAGGCGGACACGCCATTGAACGTGACGCAGACCCCCATCGGAGGCCTGCAGAACGCCCGCAGATCGCGCTCGCCGGTCACGGCTTAGGCGTCTTCCTTGGCAGCCGCGATCTCCGCGGGAGTGGCCTCGACGGCGCGGCCGTAGCCGATGATGCGTGCGGCGTCGCGCTCAGAGACTTCGACCAGGTTGCCGGCGGTGATGACCTGCCCGGCGACCTTGAAGTGTTCGGTGGCCTTGATGACCTTGGTTCCACCGACAGCGGCGAACGGACGGAACGCGGCTGCCTCGACGGCGGCGAGCTTGCCGTTGCCCTTGCCGGCGGCGGCGCTGACCGATTCGAGGACGCCGGAGGACGGATAGCGCGCCTCATAGCCGGCGGAAAGAGTGGCGAGAGTGATGAGTTTCGACATATTTGGCTCTCCTCGAGCGAAAGGTCTTCAGAAGTTTGCGGGGACGGGATTGTTGCGCCCGTCCCCTTCGGTTTAGGAACTTAGCTGGGCAGGATCGATTCGCAAACGCAGAACGAAGGCAGGTGACGAACGTTGCAGTCGTAGAACGCATGCTCGGTGATGATGACCTTCGCCGAGGCCGCGCCGGTGACGTTGTCGACGACGAGCTCCGACAAGCCCCAGTCGCCGATCAGCATCTGGTCCCACACGCCGAGGATCAGCGCATGGCAACCGGTAATGCTGTTCGCCGTAAAGCCGGTCAACACCGGGTCCGATGTGAAGATTCCCTGGTAACCCAGGAAGGCGGTCTGGAGGCCGTTGGCGCCGACGACGGAATCGGGCATGATGAAGTCCGTGGCCGTTCCGGGCGTCTTCGGGATGCTGCGCGAAGCCGCACGGACCTTCGGAGTTCCGAGCCAGCGCATCGTGCCGATGTCGCCATTCGCGGTGGCGATCGTGGATTCCATCGCGTTCACGTCGACGTAGGTCAGCGGAACGCCGCCCAGGCCCGCTGTGACGGTGCCGTTGGTCGCGCGAGTGGTGCCGGAGAGCACAGCCGCGAGACCACTGCGGTTGAGCAGGCCGGTCGGAACGGGAGCCGTGCCCGAACCGGCGATAGACGCCCCGTTCAGCGCACGCGCGAGAACAGCGTCACGGTCGTCCGCAAGCCAGCCATCGACAGCCAGCCGCGATTGTGCGAGGAAGTCGCGGTAGTAGCTGTTCTGGATGGTGAGCCGGTTCGGCTGCATCGTGATGTCGTCGAGCGCCGGATCGGAGTTCGACCCCGCGTTGCCTTCCAGCTCCCAGTTGCTGCTGGCGGCTGCGCTCTGCCGCGGCATCTGGATCTTGCCCTGGAGCCCGGTCATAAACCGCGCGCCCAGCGCCATGATGTAGACCTTCGAGCGAAGCAGCTCGATGGGATCCGCCTCGACCGTGGTGAAGCCGGTGTAGGTACCGGCGTTGCCACCGAAGGCGATGGTGCGCTCCTGGCGCGATGCGAACCGCGTGCTGGCGCTCGGGATGATGAGTCCACCCCCCAGGCCCGAGATTTCACGCTTCCCGGCGATCTTGCGCAGTTCGTTGGAGACTTCGACTTCAAAGCTCTTCGGATCGACATTGGGGATCATGCCGGGGTTGCGCTGGTTGCACGCAAATGCGTAGGCATCGCGAAGGGAGTAGCGGCCGCGCTCACTCTCGCTCATGCCGCTGAAAAGCTCCTCGGCAATCGTCGGCACGTTGTCGCGCTCGGAGGCCGCGATGATTTTGTCGCCGATGATGCGCTTGGCATCGCTCAGTGGAGTATCCAGGGCGATGGCTGCGCGCAGGGCTGGCTCGCTGAATTGCTGGGGATATTGTGTCCGCAGAGCCGTCAGGCCCGCGACGCGGGTGGCTTCGACTGCGGCATGGTCAACGGTTGCGGTAGTTTCCATGGTGATTGTCCTTTGTGCTTCGGGAGTGGGTGTTTCTTCGGTTGGGGCCTCTTCGGCCGGGGGAGTGAGAGAGCGCGTCGCGTCAGCGGCGGCAGGTTCAGCGGCTTCTACGGGAACTTCGTCGGCACGCTCTTCGGTCCTGCTGAACGAGCGGATGTTGGGAGCGGGATCGGACGAGCGGCCGACGCCGACGCTGGGATCGGCGGGAACGGTTACGGCGGAGGTTTCGAGCAGCGTCCACTTCGTCGCGGTGTAGGTGCGTTCGCCGGTTTTGGCGTTCTCGACGATCTCCCACTCCTCGACCGTGTAGCCGATCGATGCGTCGACCAGGATGCCGCTTTCAAAGTCGCCGGCCTTCTCGATCGCCAGCGGGTTGGTGCCGAGGCGGAACGTGACGTGCAGCGGATCGCCCGTCTTGTAACTGGTGGAGCGGCCCAGGTGTGCGTCGTAATTGTGGTTGAACAGCAGCGGGATGCCGTCCTTCAGGCGATCGAGGTTGATCGCGCCGGCTTCGTGCGACAGAATCTCAGTGCCGTAATACCGTTGCACCGGCGTCGACGAGCTCACCGCCATCGTGACGGTGTTGGTGTCCTTGTCGTAGCCGGAGAGCTGGACCTTCCGCTCCAGGCGTCCGAGGTGCTTCGGAACACCGCGCTCGTCGAGGTTGGTGGCCTCGGCGGCGGAGATTTCGCGCAGGACTCCGGAGTACATCGTGGTCAGTGGGTGCTCGGACATCGCGACAGGGTTATCGCGGCGAGGGCGAAAACGTGTCAAATCAGCTATTCGTGCTACTCGGCCCACTAGCCGCGATTATTTCCCTGGCATGATTGAGCGCGATGCATGCAACCTTGCTGGCGGCGTCCACCCATGCTGCCTGGATAGGACCAGCAAGCTCTTCGAATGGGGGGAGTTTGGAGCCCGAGATGAGAGAGACGCCGCCTGTGCTTTCGCAATAGCCTTGGTAGGCCGCGCGCGCGAGGTCAAGAGGGTTAAGTGTTTTCCGTCCTTCGTTCATTTGCCCTTTCCTTTCGAGCCGGTGCCGCTCTTGCCGTCGCTCTCCGCGCCGTTCTTCGCGCCCGCCACCTCCGCGGCCGCCGCCTCGTCGTCGGCGGCGACGCCCTTGCCGCCCTGGTCGCCGGCGAGATCCGTGCCGACAACAACCGGATTCTTGAGACCGAAGCGCTCCTGGAGGTCCTCTATGTACTTCTGCTCGTAGGCGCGGCGGTCCGCCGTCTCTTCGAAGTCCATACCGTTTTCGCCGAGGGCGTCGGTATAGGTGTCCAGAAAATTGCCCAAACGCAGGACCGTCGCATTCGCATCCTTCTGCGGATCAACCCACGCCCAGCCGCGCGGACGCCATTCAAACTGGCTGCGCTGCTCCGGCGTCAACGTGATGTCGGAAAGCACCGTCAGCAGCGCCATATCGAGCCAGGCCTGGAAGATCGGCGCACAGAAATGATCGATGAACCAGCGCTGGATGACGCGCCAGCAGTCGCGCTCTTCCAGCAATCCCGCACGGATCGACGAGAAGTTGACGCCCTCCAGGTCGTTGCCGAGCGACGGATAGCTCACCAGCAGCCCCGTCGCGACGTTGCGCAGCATGGTCTGCGTAAACTCTTTGTGCGTGGTAGTCGGGAAGCGCGGATCGGTGAAGTTGAGCGTCTTGCCTGGCCCGAGTTCCAGGAACTCGCCGGCGTTGGCCGTCATCATCTCGGTGCCGTCGCTATTGGTA
>DASRLC010000527.1:0-16281 GCA_035648655.1 Polyangia bacterium | reverse complement strand
GTCGTGAACGGAAAGGCTGTCTTGGACTGTACGCCGACCGCCGACACGAACAGGCTGTACGAGCCGCTGGGCATACCCGCCGGGAGCGTGAAGTCGCAGGTCTCCGGATTGCTCCCCACGCTGGGGGTCATCTGGCTGAAGTTGGTCGACCGCGCGTAATAAACGTCGCCCGCGCTATCGGTGAGCCAGACGATCGGGTAGTTCTCGGCCATCGTCATGTCGTCGCCCTCGTCGGCGCCGTTGACGAGCCCGGAGATCTGCGTGCCGGTCAGGGTGTAGGTGCTGGTCGAGGCGTTATAGGTGACCGACGACACCGTCGGACGCCAAGCGTCTTGCGGGCCGGTACCCAAAGTCAAAATGTAGTCGGCCCCCGATCCCGTAATCATGACTTGCCCATTGGGCAGGTTCACGTAGTCGATCGGAACGTTGGCCACGTTGTTGGCCGGTGGCGGCGTCGCCGACACCGTGTTGGTGGTGGGATCGAACAGCTGCAGAATCGTCCCCGGCCCGTACATCACGTGGACGAGGCCGCCCATCACCTGACCGTTGGGCAAAATGTCGCTGTATTCGTCCTCCGCTTCCGTATCCAGCAGCCTCGGACCAACCACCCACGAGCCCACATCGTTCGCGGTCGCCCCCGGCGTATAGATGTAGCTGAGGTAGTTGAGCCCGTAGACGAAGACGCGCCCGTCGAACATCTGCGTGATGCCGCCGGTGTCGCCGGTATTGAAGCCACTCGGAACCGTGGTTTTCTTCCAGGTTTGCGTGGCCGGGTTATAAAGCGCGGCCCCGTCGTTCGCGTACCCGACGGCCAGGATGCCGCCGTTTTGCAGAGTGGCCCAAGCGTTCTCGTCACCCGAGCCGAGGGGCATGGTGCCCGACTTCGTCCAGGTGTTCGCAACTGGGTCATAAATCTGGATCTCGTTGCCGGCGCGTGTGCTGTAGATGAGTTGGCCGTTGGCCAAGGTCGCGCTGCCGGTGTCGCCGATGTCGTAAGGGGCCGAGGCGAGATCGGTCCATTTATTGGCTACCGGGTCATAGGCCTCGGCGGTATTGCAGGCCGTCCCCACGCATGCCGGGCCGTCGATGTACTCGCCCCCCGCCTGGAAGAAGCGGCCATCCTTCAGGATGTGTTGCGTCGCCCCGCTGCGCGCGTGGACGCTGGCCGCGACGCTCTTCCAGGTGCCGGTGATGTAGATCCCCTTTTTGTCGGGGGTGAGGATGACCCAGTTATTCAGTCCGTTTCCGTGCGACAGGACCGTGCCGTCGGTGAGCAACCAGAGCCCGAAGGCCCCGCCGCCGGCAGCATTGTTTGACGGAGCCTTCGTCCAGGTCAACTGCGCGCGCGCAACGCCCGGCGCGATCGCCGCCGCCAGCCCGGCCGCCAGTGCAGCCGCCTGCATGAACCGCGGGCTGGGCTTGCGCGCGGATGAAGGCATCGCGAGCTTGGTCGCCAGCTTGGTCTTCTTCGTCGTCTTCGACATGCGTTCTCCGACCGTGGAATGGGGTGGGGGTTGCTGTGTGACGTGCCAGCCCGAGTCGCCAATGGCTCATTAAACTGCGAATGGGTTCCGACCACCGGGCCGTCCGGCCCGTTCCGCCGGCGCCGGTGCGTCACGGCGTGACCCAGGCGCCGTTCCGGTACACCTGGCCCTGGTTCGTCGGTGACCAGGGGACCACCGTGAACGTGACCGACGAGGCGAGCGCCGACGGGAGCTTCGCCGCCGAGATCTCCGGGACGCAGTCGTGCTCGCGATCGCTGGCGATTTCGCGGACGCCGCCGTCGGCCGCGAAATCCTGGACCGACCCCGTGTCGCCGCTCAGCGTCCGCTCCCCCATCTGCAGCCCGCCGCGCCCCATCGGCAGCCCGTCGGGCCCGGTGCCGAGGTTCGCGCATTCGCTCGGCCATTCGACCATCTGATCGCCGTCGCGGTCGTCCCAGCCATTGAGGACGAGCTTGTTGAGTCGCCCCACACGATCCTCGATCAGGCCCGCCAAGGCGGTGTTACCCGGTAAGGTCCCGATGAGCTCGTAGCTGTCGCGCAACGCGCCTTGCAGGAGGCCGAAGCGGCGTGGCGTGAAGGTGATGGTCGGCGACCGGTTCCCCGCCGACGGCCGGTAGACGCGTGCCGTCGGGTCGTAGAACGCCGCCTCGAGCCGCGACAGCACGGCCTCCGCCCGATCGCGGTACTTGGTCGCGCCGGTCACGAGATACGCGACCAAGAGGCCGCGAATCGCCGCGCTGTGGGCGTCGAGCTGGTCTCCGGCATCCGTCGGCGCGCCGGCCGAGACGTCGAACCCGCCGTACGCGACGCCGGCCGAGGTCGTCAGGTGGTCGAGGAACACACCCGCGAGCTGGTCGAGCAACTGGTCCAACCGGGCACCGAAGGGCACCCCGGTCGAGCCGACCACCGGGAAGCTGTCGAGCGGTGTCGGAATCCCACCGCTGTCCGGCGTCGTGTTCGCGTAGAGCGTCAGCTGCGAGTCGAGCGACCGCCGCGCCGTGCGCAGCGCCAGCAGCGTGTAGGCGGCCGTGTCCGCGGACAGCGTCGTCCCGCGGGCGAGCTGCCCGCCCGGCAGCCGTGCGTCGTCGACCGGCAGGCCGCTGGCCGGGTCGACGTGGAGGCGATCGATGTCGACGACCAGCACGCGCATCATCGCCAGCGCGCGATCGTGCAACGTGGCCTCCCCGTCGGGGATCTGGTTCTGCACGGGGAACGGATCGCCATCGAAGTAGGCGCGCGCAGGCTGACTGCCGCCAACGTCGGTGTTTCCCTGGTCCGTCAGTGCGTAGATGCTGGCATATCCGCCGAGCAACCCCGCCAAGTCCAGCAGGTGGCTGTCGGGCGAGGCGATCGCGTACCCGCTCGGCCTGGGGAAGCCGCTCGCGTCGGCCGACTCGGTCACCGCGATCGACGCCGGGAACCAACGCAGCGGGCTCTGCGGCCCGTAGGCCAGCGCGTCGGCCAGATTGGCGAAGCCGCCCAGCGTCGCGCCGTCCGTGGTGGTTAACGACAGCAGCCACTGCGCCGCCTGATTGTCGAGGATCTGAATGAAGTTTCCCGCTTGGAAACCTTCGATGTTGCTCGACCCGAGATAGACGCCGGGGATGATCCAGCCATCGGCGAGGTTCCCCGGGATCCCGACGCTCGCGAGCTGGTTCTCCGGCACCGTGTCGACGGGGCCTTCTTTCGTTTGGTGCATGATCTGCAGGTAATTGAGCGTCCAGAGCGCCTCTTTCCAATCGGTCCAGCCGGACGAGCCGGGGCCAATGGTCTTGGTCACCTGCGCATCGCGGTTCGGCAGGTTCAGCGTCCGATAGTCGCATTCGTAGTCGTCCGACAACAACACGCCGTGGGTCCCCGGGTTGTCGTCGGATGACAGCGAGCAGTTGGCGGTGTTGGTCGGATTGATCGCCGGATTCCACGAGGCGAACGGTTGCAGCACTGGCCACAGCCCCTGCCAGCCGAGCGGGTTGCTGGCGTCGATGGGCGCGAAGAAGCCAGCGCCCAGATTACTTCCGCTCGCCATGTGCTGGAACCAGGCTTGGGCGAGCGCAAGTGCGTCCGTTCCTGTCGTACCGCCGGGGTTCACCACCGGCCCGAACAGCAGCGAAGTCCCCGCGCCCGATTCGAACGCGACGTTGTTCATCGGCTGCTTCGAATACTCGTACGATTCGATGGCGGCCGAATAACCAACGAGATCGATGCTCTCGGGCGTCGCGGTGTCGGCGAGCGCCGGATCGGCGTACACGCTGGCTTGGCAGACAGCATCCTGACAGGCGTAATTGCGGCTGAATCCGCCGAGGTCGCGCCCCATCGCCTCCGCGAAGGGCTCGCCGGAAAGCTGCATCTCGACCGACGCGATGAAGTGATCCTCGGTCAAGAAGGTCGGATCGACCGCGGTGACGACCAGGGCCTGGCTCTGGGCGATCGGGCCATCGCTGCCGGGCGCCGCGTCCCGGGCGCTGCCATCGCCGGCGTCGGCGACGGCGACCGCGCCGCCGCTTCCCCCGCCCCCGTCCTGCCGCTGGCCCGAACTGCCGCAACCGCCGCAACCGAAGATCGCAAACAAGGGGATGGCGAGCAATGTCATGGACCCCGCGGCCACTCGAACTTGGCGCCGGCACACACAAAAAGGCCCCATGGGAACCTTGGAAAGTGCCTTCGGCCCGGAACGGCGGCTCAAGTGAATCCGGCCCCCCGGTTGGATCTTCGAGCACAGGCGCTCCCCTCCGGTCCTCCGAAGGGCTCGCCGCTCATCGAATAAGTGCCCGAGGCTAGGTTCGAGGTAGTCGAAGCACATGGTCTTCAGGACCGAACTCGCGCGGAATGTCGTCGCCATCGAGATCGAACCCTTCATAGATCCGACGAATCAGGGGATAGGCGGCGGCATCCGGGGTTTTCCGGATCTCGCCCGCCTCCACGCTGAATGGCGGGACGCGAAGGTCCTTCCCCTCGAAAGGCTTCGCCCGATGCCAGGATCGAGACGGCTCATTCGGCGAACCTGGCTGGAGTGTCGATCCGGCAATGCCACCGATAACAGCAGCGGCTACGATCTTCAATTCGGTTTTCGAGGTCGCATATCGGTCGAGCATCCTCGCGGCCATTCTGTAGGTCGACACGGGAAGCTCGATCAAGGCGAATGGGTAGATGGCTAGAGCTTCGTCGGCCCCGCCGCGATAGAGACGACCAAGGGGAGCCTGGCAGGTCATTCGCCCGTTCGACGATATTTCGACCGAGTATTCATTCGCTCCAGTACCAACCGCGTGTCTGAGACCGGAAGATCGAAAGCGAGGCTTGACTTGATCGAAGATCATGGTCCATCCACTGGATCGATTTCCCGACGCGTGCGGCCGCATGACCAGGTCTTCGAAGAATTTTTTGGTTTCCGTGTCCGCATTCTCAAAGTCGATCCCGAGAGACTCGGTCGGCTCGAGACACCACCAGAATTGCGCCGCTCCGCTTTGCCCGTCGGCCGCTTCACCAACTCTCTTCATCGCCTCGGCTACCCGATCGCCAAGCGAAGGCGTTCCGCCAAAGGCTTCCGCAATCTCTTGGCGTGTCATCTCGCGTATCCGATCGGCCACCCGAACATGAAACTGTCGTTCCCGATCCTTGAGCAGAGCGTAGGGCCGTCTAGATCCCGCTCGGACATGAATGCGGATGATGTCGCCGAGATCGTCGTTCGCGATTCGATCGATCTTCACCTCGTCATCTAGCGGTGAGGGCTCAATCGTGTCGATGAGATGATTCAGGAGGGTCCCTGACGCCGCCGCTGCATGCGGAATGCTTTGCAAGGACGTGGCCACTCCATCCTGCTCGCCGACGCCCACCAGGATGTCTCCTCCCTTGGCGTTCAAGAAGGCAACCACTTCACGGGCGATCGTGGTTGGACTGATCTCCACTGGCCAGATCGACGGCCGCGCCCGCCAACGAGCCCCTCGGTCGGTCAGCTGCGCAACTTGTAGCCGGTGTAAAGCATCCGCGCCGCCAGCACGGTCGCGACGGCTGCCACCCCGCCGGTGATGGCCAGCCCCAGCCAGGGCGAGGTGGTCGAGGTCCCCAGAAAACCGAAGCGCAGTCCTTCGACCATGTAGAGGATCGGATTGAGCCGCGTCACGGTGTCCCAGGGCTTCGGCAACATGTGCGCGCTGTAGAAGATCCCGCCCAAGAAGGTCAGCGGTGTCAGGATGAAGGTGGGGATCACGTTGAGCTGCTCGAACTTGTCGCTCCAGATCGCCACAGCCAGGCCGATCGACGCGAAGGCCATCGCAACCAGCGCGACGTAGGCCAGCACCCAAAGCGGGTGCACCACCCCGAACCCGGTGAAGAGACCGGCGATCAGCCAGACCAGCCCGCCGGTCAGAAAGCCGCGCAGGACCGCGGCCCCGACGAACGCCACCATCAGATCGGCCACCCCCAACGGCGCGATCAGCAAATCGACGATTGTCCCCTGCAGCTTGGCGATGAACATCGACGACGAGGTGTTGAGGAACGCGTTCTGCGTCAGCGTCAGCAAGATCAACCCCGGCACGATGAACCGGATGTACGGGCTGCCGTCGACTTCGCGCACGCGGCCGCCCAGCGCGTAGCCGAAGACCAGGAAGTAGAGCGTGGTGGTGACCACCGGCTGCGCCAGGGTCTGCCCCGGCACCTTGAGAAAGCGCCGGGTCTCTTTGGTGAACAGCGTGCGCAGACCGATGCGGTTCATCCCTTGGCCTCCCGTGGGACGGCGAAAGCCGCCGCGTCGGAACGTCCCGTCAACTGCAGGAACACGTCCTCCAGCGTCGGCTGCACGATCTGGACGTCGATCACCGCCGGCGAGAGCGTGGCCGCCAGCGCCAGCAGATCGGCGATCGGCGTGGCCGGTGTTGCATCGACCGGGCAGATGATGGTGTAGCCGGTCGCGTCCAGCGTGGCGCCGAGCAGGCGCAGCGACGCGGGCAACGCCTCGGCGCCGCCGGGCCAGGGGGCGCCCAGGCGAAACCGCACCTGCTTGCGGCCGAACCGCCGCAGCAGCGCCGCCGGCGTGTCCGTCCCGACCAGAGCTCCTTTGTCGATGATGGCCACCCGATCGGCCAGCGCTTCGGCCTCTTCAAGATAGTGCGTGGTGAGCACGATGGTGGTGCCCGCGGCCCGCAACGTTCGCACGTAGGACCACAGATCGTGGCGGAGCGCGACGTCGACGCCGGCGGTTGGCTCGTCGAGAAACACCACCCGCGGCCGCGGGACCAGCGCCTTGGCGATCAGCAAGCGCCGCTTCATCCCGCCGGACAGCGCGCGCGTGTTGGTGTCGGCCTTGGCCGACAGATCGAGCGCCGCCAACACCTCGTCGATGCGCGCGTCGTCGGGCGGAACGCCGAAGTAGCCCATCTGAAAGCGCAGCACCTCGCGCGGCGTGAAGAAGGGATCGAAGTTCACCTCCTGCGGCACCAGACCGACCTGCTTGCGGGCGGCCAGCGCGTCGTGCACCACGTCGTGGCCCAACACCCGCGCCGTGCCGCCGCTCGGTCGAACCAGGCCGCAGACGATCGAGATCCAGGTGGTCTTACCGGCGCCGTTCGGTCCCAGCAGGGCGAAGATCTCGCCCGGCTCGATACGCAGCGTGAGCCCCCGCAGCGCCTCGACGCGCGGGTAGCGCTTGGCCAGATCTGTGGTCTCGACGGCGGCGGTGGGCATCGGCGGTGTCGGCACGGGGCGCGCAAGGATGGCGCCCGGAGTTTCGACGCGCAAGCCTCGCCCGTCGGTATTCCCGAGGTATCGGCCCGAGGTATCGCTGGACTGCGCGCGGCGCAGGCCCGCCAGACAGGCTACTCTTGGGCCGTGCGGGGAACAGCCAGCGTCTCGATCGGTTGGACGCATGCAGTCGTCCTCGTCTTGTGCGCCGGGTCGGCGGCCCGCGCCGCCGCACAAGACATGCCGTCCGGGTCATCCGACCCGCCCAATGATGCCGGCGCCATGCCCTATGCGACGCCGCGCCAAACGCTGATCCCCGGGACCCCCGGCATGGCCGGCGGCTTCCACCTGATGGTGAACGGGTTCGCGCACGCGCAGAACCCGGGGCTGTCGGGCTACACCATCGACAACCCGGGCACGACGCGCACCTTCGACGCCGGGCGCACCGAGCCGCTGGTCACCGACGACTGGGTGATGGGCTACGGCCGCGAGGCGCACGGCTGGGTCGAGGGTCTCCTGATGTTGAATTTCGAACCCGCCACCGTCGGCAACTCCGGTTACCCGGAGTTGGGTCAATCGGGCGAAGGGCTGTGGGACGCCCAGCACTCGCACCAGTTTCTCCACCAGGCGATGCTGGCCTTTCACCCGCTGGCGGGGACGGCCGGCGGCGCCGCGCGCATGGGCCAGGAGGGCGCCTTCGATCTGTCGCTCTTCGCCGGCCAAGGCAGCGCCACCATCGGACCACCGATCTTCATGCACCGGGCCAGCAACCCGGGGCCCAGCGTGCCGCGTAAGCACCACAAGGGGGAAAATCCGCACGAGACCTTCCCGGTGCTGGGGGCGGCGTTTCGCGCCGGCGGCACCTGGATCGAGGGGTCGGTCTTCAGCGCGCGCGAGCTGACGCCGGCCGACACCCGCTGGGTCCCCCACGCCGCCGCGCCCGAGTCTTACGCGGGACGCCTGCGACAAATCTTCGCCGGCGCGCTCGAGGGCCAGGTCTCCGCCGAGCGGCTGCGCGACCAGGGGCACGGCGAGCCGGACGAATGGCAGGTCAGCGCCAGCCTCTATGGTTGGCGCCGCCTGCGCGACTGGCGCTTCGACGGCCTGCTCGACTGGGCCATCAATGTCCCGACGGTGGGCGAAAGCGCCAACGGCGCGCTGGCCGAGCTGGCGACGCGCGATCCGCTGCTGCGCAACATCTTCTGGGCGCGCAGCGAGCTCAACCAGCGCGAAGAGCCGATTTCGCGCGGCGGCGGCGTGAGCTCGCCTTGGCTCTTCGAAACGCTGGGCGCCGAGCACGTGGTGACTTCGTCGCGCCACGTCGGGCTGCAGATCGGCTTTTACGCCGAGGCGACCTACATCCACATTCCGACGTCGTTGATCGGCGGCGTCGCGCCCTACTACCCGACCGACAGCGCCGTCACGCTGGATGTGGGCCTGCACCTGTTCGGGATGTGGATGCTCGACGGCGCCGGAAACCGAATGGACAACATGGCGATGTGATCGCCGAGCGCCGCCGGTTCAGATCGACGCTCAGATCCAGTTGTAGTTGAAGCTGATGCTGACCCGCTCGCCTCCGCTGGGGTTGGAAGCCACCTCGTGGCGCAGCCAGCTCTCGAACAAGATGAGCTTGCCGACCTCCACGTCGCGGTAGACCTGCTGGCGGTTCTCGGGACGGCAGTCGGCGGCCTTGGGCGGCGCGCCCATGAACTTGTCGAGCCGCGGATCCTCGAACCGGATCCGCGCGCAGCCGGGCGGCGTGCTGACGTAATAGGTGCCGCTGATGACCGCCAGCGGGTGCAGGTGCAGCGGGTGGACCGCCTGGCGCGACATGACGTTCACCCAGCAGTCGGTCATCGCCAGGCGCCCGTCCTGCAGGTTCATCTCCAGATGCCGGGCGAAGTTCAGCGCGTGGCGGCGGATCCTCTTCTCCATCTCGATGAACGTCGAGAAGGTCTGGTGCAGGTTGCACATCGTCCCGTACGAGGTGTAGCCGCCCGGATAGTTCTTCCGGCACCAGCGCTGGCCGGCCCGATCGTGGGCCCGCACCTTGCGGCAGTCCTCCAAGAGGGCACGCGCGAAGGCCGGGTTGCCGCGCGCCAGCAGCGGCGACTCGTAGATGAAGGTCGGGAACCAGGGCTTGACGGGCATGTCGGGGCTCAGACCTCGCGCAGCGCGTTCGAGATGAGATCGTGCGGGACCTGGGGCATCGGCACGCGGCGCGGACGCGCTGGGCCCCGACGCCCGGGTTTCGGGCGCCGTTTTCCGGCGGCCGAACGCGACCGGGCGGGCGGCTCGGTGAACCAGGACCGCACGTCGAGCTCCAGCCCCACCCCGTGCATGTAGTTGTAGAGCGCCTTGCGCAGGCCCCGACCCAGAAAGTCGTGGTCGGTGCCGACGGGATCCTGAAACGGGATCTCGTTGCGCGCGAAGGTGCTGGCCTGCGGCAGCAACCGA
This sequence comes from Polyangia bacterium, assembly GCA_035648655.1. Classification (GTDB taxonomy): domain Bacteria; phylum Myxococcota_A; class Polyangia; order Fen-1088; family Fen-1088; genus JADGRB01. Next base: position 6,646 of record DASRLC010000527.1, on the reverse strand, counting down.
ATTCCGAAGCGCTTGGGCGCCATGCCGATGGGGCTGTGCACGGTGGCGGCAAAGCGGTGCCAGAAGGCCGACTGGATGCACCCCGCAACGAAGAGCTGGCGCACCCGTTCGAGGGCGTCGACGGTCTCCTGCTCGGTCTCGGTCGGAAAGCCGTACATCAGATAGGCGTGTACCATGACGCCGGCGTCGGTGAACGCGCGCGTGACACGGGCCACCTGCTCGACGGTGACGCCCTTTTCCATGCGCGCCAGCAACCGGTTGGAGGCCACCTCCAGACCGCCCGTGACGGCGATGCACCCCGAACGCGCCAGCAGGCGCGCCAGCGTTGGCGTGAAGGTCTTCTCGAAGCGGATGTTGCCCCACCAGGTGATCGCCACCCGCCGTTCGATCAGCCGCTCGGCCAGCGCGCGCAACGTGGCCGGCGGCGCCGCCTCGTCGACGAAGTGAAACCCGGTCTGCCCGGTCTCTTGGCAAAGCGCGACGATGCGATCGACCAGCAGATCGGCCGGCGCCACCTCGTAACGGCCGATGTAGTCCAGCGAGACGTCGCAGAAGCTGCACTTCTTCCAGTAACAGCCGTGGGCCAAGGTCAGCTTGTTCCAGCGCCCGTCCGACCACAGCCGGTGCATCGGGTTCAGCATCTCGAACAGCGAGACGTAGCTACCGAGCGGCAACCCGTCGTAGGTCGGCGTGCCGGTCAACCGGTGCGGGATGTCGTGCTCCGCGGGGTCGGTCCGAAAGACGATCGCCCCCCCCTCGCGCAGGTAGGTGCGAAACAGGGGTGGCCGCGGCGCGGTGGCCGGCGCGGCGAGGTGCGCCAGCAAGCTGAGCAGTGGGCGCTCGCCGTCGTCGAGCGTCACGTAATCGAAGTGGTCGAAGACCCGCGGCTCGCGCAGCTCGCGCAGCTCGGTGTTGACGTAGCCGCCGCCCAAGACCAGCCGCACGCCTGGCGAGGCCTTCTTGATGGCGCGCGCGATCCGGAACGCGCCGTAGAGATTGCCGGGAAACGGCACCGTCACACCGACCAAATCGGGCCGGTGGCGCACCAGCAGAGCCACGCTGATCCCGTCGAGGATCTCGTCGACCAGCGTGGCCGGTCCGTCCAGCGCCTCCTGCAAGGGATCGAAGCTGGCGGCGCTGGAGGCCAGCTTCTCGCCGTAGCGGGACAGCTCGAAGCGGGGATCGATCCCCCCGCGGATCGCGTCGGCCAGATCATCGACGTAGAGACTCGCCAGATGCTTGGCCCGATCGGCCACGCTGAGCGCCGCGAAGGCCCGGGCCAGCGGGTGGGCGGCGGCGGCGGCGCCATCGAAATGGTCGCCGCCGTCCTGCCTCCCGTCGCTCTCGCCGAGCGCATCGAGCAGCGCCTCGAAACGCGGCCCCTCGGGCAGATAGCCGCGTTCCGCGATCTTCTCCGCGAGCCCAGGATCGCGACCCTGCAGAAAGCGGATCACCGGATCGATGGTCTTCAGGTAGCGTGTCGCCTGAGTCACGAACGAAGCCACCGGGCGCGGCACCGCCGCCGCGGCCCCCTTCGACCGGCCGATCCGCTTGCGCAAACTGGCCCGCACGCGGGCCAGGCCTTCTCGACAGAAAATTGCCAAGAACAGCTCCAGCGCCGGATCGGCTTGCTGTATCTCGAGATCGAATTCGGCGGCGTGCTGGCGCAGAAATCCGGTCAGGTAAGCGGTGGCCGGATACGGCGTGTTGAGCTGGACCATCGGCGGGGTGAGCAACAAGACGCGCATGGCCGGTCACGGGGAGTCTATAGGACCGGCGGCGTTTCAGCCTGGAACACGCAGCCGGACCCGCTGCGGCGGCGCCCCGGCCCGGGAGGCGACGGCGGCGATGGTGAGGCCGTCGTGGGCGCGCCGCGGGATCGCGACGCGAACCGGGACCGGCTCGGTGACGTGACCCGCGTGCTCGCAGCGCAGGCACCAGACGGTGCGCGGGCTGGCGACGCCGCCGCAGGTCGGGCAGAGCACCCGCAGCGCCAGCGTCACGATCGCCGTGCCGCCCGAGACCGCCTCGGCCGCCGACAGATCCAGCTCCAAGGTGCCGGCGTCATCCAGGCGGGCGACCCGCGCCGCGAGCAGATCTTCCAGCGTTCCGCTCAGCCGCGGAATCAGATCGGTGACCCGGCGCTGCCAGCTGGCCGACCAGCCATTCTGCGAGACGCTCCAGCTCATCCCGTCGGATTTGACGCCGGCGGCTTGCCCGCCGGGCATCCGCTCGCGCTGGAACAGGTGCGCGTCGTAGGCGGCCCGCGCGGTCGGGTTCGAGAGCATCCGGTAGGCCTCGGCGATCTGCGCGAAGATCGGCGCGCTGGCCGGCCCGACCCGATCGGGGTGGTGCTGCAAAGCCAGCCGGCGGTAGGCGCGGCGCAGATCGGCCGGGCCGGCCGAGCGGGCCACACCAAGCACGGCATACAGATCGACGGGCGCCGCGGGCACGATCCGATTCTAGCGCCGCTCAGGCGCCGGACCGAGCAAGCGGATCAGGCGCTCGGCGGCCGCGGTCCGCCGGCGTTCGGCCGCCCCGCGCCAGGCGTCCGCGCCGTTGTGGATGTTGCCCAAGTAGTAACGCAGGCCCAGGCCCAATCCCAGCAGGCTGGCATCGGCCACCGCACCATCGGCGATCAACAGATAGACCGCCGTCCCGAACCCGCCGTTGACGGCCAACGCGAGCAGGCCATCGCCCGGGTGGCCGCCGGTGGCCTGTCCGAGCCCGGGGATCAACCCCGAAAGGACGCCACCCATCCAACCGCGCAGGCGAATATTGATCTCGAGATCGGACAGCAGATCGTCGACCTCGGCGGCGCGCGGCGCACCGGCCGGCGGCAGCTCGCCGACGCAGGCGCGCGCGGCGGCGCCGTCGTGGGCCAGCACCTCGGCGATGCAGCGCAGGCGGGTGGCGAAGGCGCGCGTAGGACCGTCGGCCCCAAAGGCCTCGACCCGCGAGAAGATCTGCACGGCGTGCGGAAAGGCCTTGGTCCGCAGCAACACCACGCCGGTCGCCAACTGCCATTGGTCGGCGCGGACCGGATCGTCGGCGGCCGCGGCGGCCGCGCTCAAGAACGGAACCGCCTCTTCGGCCCGGTAGTCGAGCGCCAGCGCCATCCCCAGTTGGAAAGCGGTCTGCGGGGCGATCGCGTCGGGACCGTTTTCGAACATCAGGCGCCGCGCCTCGAGACCGGCCTCGGCGGGCAGGCCCAGAGTGAGCAGCAGGTTCACGAAGCCGTCACCCCCCCCAGCGCCCCCGGCACCGGGAGCGGGTGGGGCCGGCGCGGCGCTGCGCCCCGCGCGCGCCGGCAGCAGCGCCACGAGCGTGCAAACCAGCGCCGTCGACCGGCGACCTAAAACCGGCCGTCCGCGGCGGCGCCGCGGACCGCGCGCCTCAGGGCTCGAGCCGCCGCCGATACTCACGGTCCAGATCTTGGCTGAGCGCCTCTTCGGCGTCGCGCCGCTGCACCACCGCGCCGACCGCCGAGCCGTAGACGTTGCCGACATAAAGGAGCGCACCCGCCGAGCCGACGATCCATCCCCGCACCGAGTGGCTGCCTTCCTCATAAAAGCCTTGCGCCGAGAGCGCCGCGCTGAGGCCGACCAACAGGAAGCTCACCAGACCGTCCTGCCAGCGGCCGATATAGACGCGCCCCAGCCCCGGCACCACCGCGGACAGCCCCGCGGCCAGCAGCGGCGACTTGTTCGGAAGCGCGTCGTAGCGCCCCAACCAGGCCCGATCCCGCTCTCGCCACCCGGCCAGCGTCGGATCGACGCGGGCCGCGGTCGGCGCCGTCTGCGCCGCGCGCGCCTCCGACCAACGCCGCCCATGAAGCGCGCGCATCACGAGCGTGTAGCGGCCGAGTGCATCCTGGCGATCGACAGCGGCGGACGCGCGCGTCAGCTCGGGGCACGTCGGCGCGCCCAGGTCGGGCATGAAGACCTCGGTCAGACAGACCCGCAGGCGGCCGCGCGCGTCGAGCGGCTCCCCCTCGGCCGGCAGGGTGAGCATCAACCGGTGCGCGTCCTCGAAGCGTCCCGCCAACGACAAACAGAGCGCCGCTTCATCGAAGCCCCGGCGGCGCTCGGCTGGGTTCTGATAGGCGTAGCGCAACGCCTCGACCACGCACCCGGTGTAGCTACCGGCGCCGCGCAGCCGATCGGCCAGCTCGAGGTACGAGGGGGCGGCGGGCGCTTGCGGCGCCGAGGTGGTCGCCTCGGCCGGCGGCGCGGGCGCGGGGAGCGCCAGCGGCTCGGCCGCGGCGGACCTGACGAGCACCAGCAAGAAAGCCACCGCCGCGACCGCCACCCGCGGGACGATTGAGGAACACGGATGGATCACTGGGGTGCCGTCAGACAATAGCGCGCCGGATCGTCGGTGAGCAGCTTGCCGCCCGCGTCGACCGGATAGAAGGCCGCCGCCAGGGGATGATCGCGAAGCAGGCGATCCAGCGAGAGCAGCGCCCCTTGGAGAAACCCGCAGCGGGCCACCGCCTGTTGCGAAAAGCGCGAGCAGGACGGATTGAACGCGCAGACCGGCAGATCCTGCGACGAGAAGACGGTTCGATAGGTCCCAAACAGGGCCCGGGTGATGCCGCCTTCGATCGCGCCGTTCCAGACAGGCGTCGGGTCGCTGTCGCCTGCCCCACCAGCGTCGGATGGATTGGCCAGCAGGAAGCCCACCGCGTCGGCGGGGCGCCAGAGCTGGGGCGTCTCGTCGGGCGCCGTCTGCGCCGCGGTGGTCCCCTCCGCCGGGAGCCACAACGCGCAGAGCACCGGCACGACGACCGCCAACCACGTCCAGCGGCCGGTGCTCACCACGGCAACTCTTGAACTTTGGTCTGGGGTCCGAGGCGCGCGCACCCGATCGGGGGCGCGCGCTGGTCGAAGCGAATCACGTTGGCGAGCGTCCACCGCTCCCGCCGCTGCCGCGCGCCACCCGGCGCGAAGTATTCGGCCTCGACGGTGCGCGGCACGCTGCGCGCGCCCACCCGCACGCGATCGCCGAAGGAGAATCGCCGCTGCAGATGGCCGGACGGGTCGAGGAGATCGATCGAGAATACGCCGCCCCGGGACTCGCCGGTGCGCATCTCACCCATCTCGTGCCCGCCACCGTCGACCACCCGCCAACGGGTGAAGAGGTTTCCGTCGACGCGCTTTCGCTCGAGCAGCTTCGAGCTGTTCGGCAGGGTGCTGCCCGGATCGGCGACGCCGGCCGCGAGCGCGTCCAGCATCGGCGGCGCGTGGTTCGGCGCGACGCGGGCCACGAACGCCAGGTCGCGGTCCGGATAAAGGATGACCAGCTCGCGACGGGACAAATGCATCTCTTGCAAGGTCGGGCGTTTCACCGCGACGCAGACGTCGCCGCCGGGAACGAAGCGGAGCGCGCCGCTGACGGTCTCCGTCCCCTGGGCATCCAGGGTTTCGAGCACGAAGTCGGCCGAGAGCGCCAACGAGACCGGCGCGGGCGCACCCAATGGATCAGGCGCGGGGGCCGCCGACCAGAGGGCGGCCGACGTGGCGGCCGTCCACGCGACCCAGCCCGCAACCCAGCCTACCGCCATCGATCAATCGACGGGCATGCTGTTCGCGTTTTTGACGATCGCGACCACGATGATGATGTAGATGGCGACCGCGATGGCGGTCCCGACCAGGCAGCCGTAGATCGCGTGGCGACCTTGAATCGACTTACCTTCGGACTTGTAGGAGGTGGAGTAGATCATCACGTACTCGGCGGACTTCCCCATCAGGCGGGCCGCCGGGGGCGAGGGCTCGGCGAAATACGCCACCGCGATCCCGATGATCCCCAGGCAGCCGACGAAGAACCAGAGGGTTCCATTGATGTCGCCGTCGGCGTCTTGAATCCCTTCCGCGGCGGCGCGACCGGCGTCCACCGGCGGCGGCCCATACCCGTAACCGTAGCCGGGCTGCCCGGCGGGCTGACCGGCCGGGGGCGGCGCCCAGCTTTGCTGCGCCAGGACCGGCCGCTGCAGGGCGGGCAGCAGAATCAGAGCCCCCACGACGACCGCGACCACCGTGGAGGTACTGGCCCACTTGAAAACCCCGGACGGTCGACTCATGACCTGCTCCCTTCGGCGTGGTGGTCGGACCCAGTTGCTACCGACCTTTTGTAACCGCCCGGAGGCCCGCGCGTCAACCTTCCAGGAACGCAGAGCGGGCCGAAGGCCCCCGCGCACGCGCTTTTCATCGATCGATTTTTGCCGACTTTCGGAAGCCTGGAGACGACCTCGGAACGTTTGCGTGAAGGTCTGCAGGGGCCGCTCCCCTCTCGCGAACTGCGGATTTTTACCTTACCCTGACTCTTTTCTTGGAGGCTCCCCTATGAAGACGGCCTGGACGCTCCCCGCCCTTTTCGGCATGGCGCTCGCGGCTTGCGCCAGCCCCGATTCGGGCAGCGGCGGAAGCGGCGGTAGCTCGTCGCCCGGTGAGGCCGGCAGCACCGGCGGAGGTCGTGCCGGGACGGGCGGTGCCGCCGATGCCAATGGCGCCGGCGGCGGCGACGGCACTGCGGGAACCCGTGGGGCTACGGGGATCGCCGGCACCACGGGTACGGCCGGCACTTCCGGCGACGCCGGTAGCACGGGCGCGGCGGGAACGGGCGCGGCGGGAACGGGCGCGGCGGG
>DASRLC010000526.1:0-4679 GCA_035648655.1 Polyangia bacterium | reverse complement strand
GGGGACAGCGGCGACGTTTGGTTCTCCACCCGGAGCGCCGCCGACCTCCCTTTCGCGGCCCCGGGACCGGTGGCCGGGGTCAACACGACCTCCTTCGAGACCAGCTCGGCGATCTCCGCCGACGGGCTGACGTTGTGGTTCGGATCGGATCGGCCGGGCGGGGTGGGCGACATCGACGTTTGGGTCTCGACGCGCCCGCGCCGCACCGATCCCTGGTCGACGCCGCTCAACGTGGTGGCCTTGAACTCGGCGGTCGATGACATCCCGCGCCCACCCGGCCAACACAACCTGGTCATGCCGCTGGCCTCCCAGCTCAACGCCGGCGGCGTCTACCAGACTTATCTGGCGGCGCGCCCGGCAGTGGGCACACCGTTCGGTACGCCGGCGCTGATCGCCGAGCTGGCGTTCCCGGACCGCAGCACCGTGGACGGTTCGCTGACCGACGACGGGCTCACGCTGTTCTTCTCGTCGACGCCGGTGGTGCAGGCGCCCGATGGCGCCGCTCCCACCGACGCCGCGGCACCCACCGGCGACCTCTATGTGGCCTGGCGTCGCTCGACCAACGAGCTGTTTGCAATGACCCAGCCGCTCGGCGATCTCAACACCCCGGCCGACGAACGCGATCCCTGGTTGAGCCCCGACGGCAAGTTGTTGTTCTTCACCTCCGACCGCGGCGGCGTCCTGAGCATCTACGTGGCGTCCGTCGATCCGCGTTAGACCGGGCAGCTTTTCGGCCGTCGGGCCGCCCAGGCGGTTGCCGGTCCGCCGGCCGCCCCAGCTATGCCGATCTGCCCCAGTCCGAAAAAACTGTGGTAGTGTCCGCGCCCATGGCACGAGTAACCGTCGAAGACTGCCTCAAGCGCGTGAACAACCACTTCGCCCTGGTGATCCTGGCCGCCGAGCGCGCGCGCCAGATCGCGGGCGGCGCCCACCGCTTGGTCGAGTGCCACAACAAGTCGGCCGTCTCCGCGCTGCGCGAGATCGGGGCGGGCAAGGTGTCGTTCGCCGAGGACATCGACGAGACGGTTCGGGCCTTCGTGGTCGAGCGGAAGCAGATCGACAGCGAGAACAAGCTGGCGACCACCAAGCGCCGCCAGCGCATCGGCTGACCCGGGGCCGAGGCGCCCTGGAGACGCCCGGCGCCGCGCGGTCTTCTACGTCGTACGCGGCGCCGATTGTTGAGCCGCCCGCCGCTTCGGGTGTCACTTCCCGCGTCGAGGTGGCTTCCATGTACAGTGCCGTCCGGTCTCGGTTGATGGTCGCGTCGCGGTTGGCGCCTGGGAGCTGGTTGGCGCTGGGCTGCTGCCTGATATTGTCCGCCGGCTGCGGCTCTTCGAAGGGCCAGACGACCGGCGCCGGCGGAAACGGCGCGGGCGCTGCGGGCGCCGGTGGCACCGGACCAGTCGGCACCGGCGGGGGCGCCGGGACTGGCGCGGGCGGCGGCGGCGGCCCGGGCGTTCCCGTTCCGGACGGCGGTTACGGCGCGAGCGCCGACGCAGGCGCGTGCTCGTCGGCGCTGGCCGACCGGGTGCGGATCACCGAGATCGACGTCGGGACGACCTACGACTACAACGAGGTCGACAACAACGGCGCCGCGCTGGGGCTGACGCCGCTGGCGATCTCGCCGATTCCGGGGGGCGGCTCGCGGCTGGCGTTCCTGGGCAAGAGCGACGGCATCGTTCACGTCGTGACGCTGGACGCGAACGATCAGGTCGTCGCCGGCTCGGCGTTTACGCTGCCGGGGTACGACGTGCAGGACATCTATGCCGACACCAGCGGTGGCGTGCTGCTCATCGGCCGCGACGCGCTGGGGGGAACCACGGCCAATCACAACTGCGGCAACGTCAGCAACCTGTGCGGTCTGACCGCCAACTTGCCGACCGCCGCCTCCTGCTACGACATGTACATGGTGCGCTTCGACGGCGCGAGCGAGACCTGGGCCACCAAGCTGACCGACACGACCGCCTCGCTGCCGGCCTACATGACCGGCACGACCGCCACCGGCCAGACCGACTTCATCTGGTCGGAGTATGCGCACAACGGGCGCATCGCCTTCGACGGCACCAACTACGCCGGTTACTTCGGCATCGCCATCTCGGTCAGTCAGGCCTGCGTCGGGTCGAGCACGCTCACGACCGGCGTCAATATCCACCAGGGCGATCGGATGAAGGTGGTCAGCGGCACCGGCGCGCTCCTCACCACGCCCGGTTTCGGCCTCGGGTGCAGCCACAGCGGCTACGAGCGGGTGATTTGGGATGAGACGGCCAAGAAGCTCGTCCCGGTGTGCAAGAACGACGCGCCGACCGGGGGCAAGTCGGGGCGGATCGCGCTGGCGCCGAACACCAGCACCATCTATCCGGTCGATCTCAACTATTCCGATCTCGGCAACGTGATGGTTGCGGGCGGCGGCGGCTACTGGATCATCACCAGCGACATTCGAACCGGCCAGACCGCCAACTCGGACGGATTGGCCGACGTGCACCTCCTGCACATGCCCAGTCTGACGACGCTGACCCCCGACCACGATTTGCTGCTGGTGAGCGACACGGAGAACGATCGCGCGCCGCATTTGGCGTCCTACGGGACCGGCCAGATGCTGGCGGCCTGGGAAGAATCGACGGCCACCGGCGACTTCAACCAGACCGACAAGAACCGGCAGATGTATCTGCAGATCTTGGACACCACGTCCGGCGGCGCGCCGGCGGGGTCGTCGGCCACCACGGCGGGACCGCTGAAGCTCTCGCCCAACGTGCTCGGCAGCCGCTACCAGGACTTCCGCGCCTACCCCGACGGCAGCGTGGCCTATCCGGCGCCCGGCAGCACCGCCACGTCCATCAAGATCCTCCGCGTCCTCGGCTGCAACTGAGAGAAGGACCCTGAGAGGGTCCTTCAGAACCCCCGCGACGAGCACCGCCGGGCGGAGCCCTTCGTCGCTCACGCGACTAGAGAGAAGGACCCTGAGAGGGTCCTTCAGAACCCCGCGACGAGCACCGCCGGGCGGGAGCCGGTAGCGCTCGCCCGTCGACATAGCGCTCGCCCGTCGCTTGCGCCCGGAGCGCGGTAGCGGTAGACGGCCCGAGCCGGGGGGCATTCCATGCTGAAGAAGCTGTTGTCGATTTTCGTGGTTGCCGTCGCGATCCTGGTGGTCGTGGTGGCCACCCGGCCCAGCGCCTACCACGTCGAGCGCTCGGTGCAGATCGACGCGCCGATGGCGACGGTCTTCAGTATGGTGGGCGACCTCAAGACCTGGGGCGCCTGGTCGCCGTGGGACAAGCGCGATCCCGACATGCACAAGACGTTCACCCCGACCACCTCAGGCGTCGGCGCCTCGTATACCTGGGCGGGGAACAAGAAGGTCGGCAAGGGCAAGATGACGATCACCGACGCGCAGCCGCCCGAGCGTCTGGTCGAGCGGTTGGAGTTCATCGAACCGTTCCAGTCGGTCGCCGAGACCTCGTTCACGTTCAAGCCGGCCGACGCGGGCGGCACGCGCGCGACCTGGGCCCTCGACGGCCACAACAACTTCGTCGGCAAGGCGTTCGGCCTGGTCATGAACATGGACCGGCTGATTGGCGGCGATTTCGAGGACGGCCTGGCGAATCTCAAGCGGATCTCCGAGGCCGCCAAGCCACTGCCGGCGCCCGCCGCCGCGCTCCGCGCGCAGATGCCCGGCGACGCGCCCTGAGCGGTCCGGCTCCTTTACTTCCAATGGGCATGCGCACCCTCACGCTCGACGAGCTGACCATTGACGACGAACGTTCATTGGGCGGCCTCGCGCTTTACCAGCGGCTCAAACAATCGCTGCGGCGTTCGGGCCATCGGTTTCAGATCCCGCTCGCCGGCGAACAGGCCGGCTGGGATCGGGTGCTGTTCTTGAACCTGACCTATTGGAGCGGCGGCGAGCCGGCGGCCGACGTGCTTTGCGACGAGCACATCCCGGCCGACGTCGTGGCGCACGTGGCCTGGCACGCCCTGGCCAGCCGCGAGCTGGGACGCCTGGCGGGTGGATCGTCCGGCGGATCGTCGAGCGGGGCTTCTAGTGGATCGTCGGCCGCGACACCCACCGCCGAGGCGCTGTTTTTCTCCGAGGCGATTGCGAGCGCGTTTGATCTATATCTGGTCGGCCGCCTGCTCGAGACGCAGCCCGAGTCGGACTTCATTGCCACACAGCTTCCCCCGATGTCGGAGTGCGCGCAGGAGGCGGGGTTGTCGGAAGAGGCCTTCGCTGCCTTGATGACCGGAGTGGCCGGCGATCCGGAACGGGCCTTCGAGGATTTGCGCGCGCTGCTCTGGGACGCCGCGACGGCGCTCTTCGCCTGCGACGGGGCCGCGGCGGCGCAGGCCGTTCTGGAAAATCTGGCCGGCCGTCGCTTCGCGCCGCTCTTGCACCACTACCAGCTCTCGAACTGGATTCTCTACGGTCGTGCCTACGCGGCGGCCAGCGTGGGCGCCGGGGCCGCAGCCGATGTCGATGTCGATGTCCGGGCCCTCGACGAGACCTTGCGGCGGGCGCCGGTGTCGCTCGAATGGCTGGCCGAGCACTGGATCGATGGCGATGTCCGATAGCTCGCCCGTTCCGCTGCGCGCCGCGGTGATTGCCGTTCAGCTCCCGGACGTCGATGCTCACGCCTTCGCCGCTTCGCTGGCGGAGTTGCACCGCCTCGGTCGCACGTTGGGGG
>DASRLC010000525.1:0-18301 GCA_035648655.1 Polyangia bacterium | reverse complement strand
GACCGGGGGCGCGGGTGGCGGTTGTGTCGCCGAGACCGACGCTCAATTCTGCGCGCGCCTCGGCAAGAGCTGCGAGACGGTGGCCGGGACCGACAACTGCGGTGTGGCCCGCAGCGCGGGCTGCGGCACGTGCACGTCCGGTATGGGCTGCGTGGTCAATGTGTGTCAGACGCCGGTCTGCACGACGTTCAATTACACCTCCACGGCGTTCGCCTCCTTCAGTCGGCCCAGCGCCCAAGACGACATCATCGCGGCCAGCTCGAGCGGCCAATCGATCGTCTATGGCCAGTCATCACCAGCCGGCACTTGTAGCGCGTACACGATCTATCTGGCCGACGAAACGGCGCCCGACAGCGGCACCTACACCCCGCGCGACGTCACGGGTTTTTTCAATATGAACAGCCTGTTCAAGGGGACCGCCGAGATGGCGGCGCTGTCCGGCGACGGTCTGACGATCATCGTGTTGTCGGCCGATCAGACGAAGATCGAATCGGCCCAGCGGTCGGCGCTGCAGCTCATCGACTTCGGGACCCCGGCGGCGACGAGCTTCGTCACGGTCAACGGCTTCGTGGCCGGCACGGCGGGGAAGTTCCGCGCGCCGGTGATCTCGGCCGATGGCCTCGAGCTCTACTACACGATCAACGGGATCAGCACGGCCGCCGACGGGATTTATCGCTCCGTCCGCGGCTCCGCGAGCGTCCCGTTCCCCGCCGGAGCGCGGGTCACCGCGCTGACCTCCGACTACGAGTACGTGACCGGCATCTCCTCGGATCGGCTGACGATCTTCCTCTTCAAGGGCTTTATCAGCACCATCTTCAGCCGCCTCAGCACGAGCGCCGAGTTCGCCAACCCGAACGCTCCCAATACGCCCCCGCAGATCGGCGATTGGGACCACAAGCCGTTTCAAGACTGCCGCACGCTGGTCGCCACCGGAGTGACCGCCGGCGGCTGCAACAACGAAGACGTCTGCTTCCTTTACCGGCAATAGCCCGAACGCCGACCGCGGGGGTCGAGAGATCACTGATTGTCGGTCGGCGCCAGCTCGATGAGCGGAATATCGACACGGCGCCGCGCGCCGAGCCGCAGACCCTCGGGAGGGCCAAAGAGCGGCCTCTCGGTCGGCGAGAGGCGCGGATTTGCCCACTCGGCCAGCGAAGCGTGCAGCTGGCGTGACTCCAGGCGGGTCTCACCGATCTCGCGCCCGCGCACCGTCGGCAGCACGATGTGGTTCGAACGGGCGGTCAACTCCAGCAAGAACGTCAGCGGGTTGTAGGAATAAATCGTCTGATTGGAAGGTAATCCGGTGGCCTGAGCGAGCTCGTCGGTCCAGAAGACATAGGGAGCGATGGCGATCTGGTACAGCCGATGGCGTTCAGACTCGGTCATGCCCGAAAGCTCGCGAAGACGGACGAAGGTCTCCTCGGTGTCTCGGTCTCCCCATTCGTGGCGGTGGCGAATCGCCACGCGCCGGAATGCCTGTCGTCGATCGAGGCTGCCGCTGTTGAAGAATCGTTTGATCTCGTCTCCGTCGAGCTCTTGATCTCCATTCGAGTCTTCGGGCGTGATCAAGTCGGCCCTTCGCACGATTGGACCGTCGTCAACCGCGTTGATGTAATGGAAGGCCCGTCCGAGCTCGCCGGGAAGCTTCTCGGCGGTGAAGATCTCGAAATGAACCTCCGGCCCTTCCTCGGGACCTCGGCTCACGGTCCCCACGTACCCGACGAGGTCACCGGCCTCGACCCGTTGGTCGAGAAGGACCACTTTCCCTGCGTCGAAAGCGGCACCAAGTTTGTTTCCGGGCTGCGCCAGGGCTTGCAGCCACGGGATGGAGCTGGCCCGGGTCGACATCCGGTCCGGCAGGTCGAGGTGCGCCAGGAGGGAATAGAACGTGATCGGACCTTCGCCGAGATCCAGATCGTGCCGGATGAGCACGAAGGAAGCCGACGAGCGGCCCGCCGCCGCCCGACGAACGGCGAGGATCCGGCCGCGCACGGGCGCGCGCACCGGCGACCCCAGCACAGCCCGGAGATGCACACCCGAATGCCACAGCCGGTCCGCGGCCACCGGGAAATAGCCCGTCGCGCGCTCTTCGGCGTTGAAGAAAGCGGCCCGGCGGGCGGCCATGAGATCCGACTGCGTTCGCGGCAGCTCGGTGAACGATCGAATTTGAACGGGAAACTCGAATCCGTTCAACGCCCGCAGGATGCGGTGCCAGTCGAGCGCCCCTGGATCCCACTTTTTCTTCTCGATGTGTAGATGTCCCAGAATGCCTGAGAATGCCAATGGGTCGGCGAGAGTGTCCATGATGGGGCGGCCGTCGATCTCGGGAATGATCGGCTTGATCTTGGGAAACACCCGCAGCAACGTCCGCGTCAAAGCGATGATGGCGTCGTATTGTTCGGGCCTGAATTCGTAAGCTTCGTGGCGCTCGCCGTTGATGGTCACCTCCCGCGTCGGCCGCGTCGCATAGTCGCTCGGCAGCTTGGGCCATTCGCTTCGGTCGACCCGGCCACGGTTACAGATCTCGACGCCAATGGAGTCGGAGTTGGCCTCCTCGGCGTGAAAAGCGCGTTCGACGAGGTCGAGGGTCTGATAGATCGTGCCGTCGGCGTCGATCATGAAGTGCGCCGAGAGACCGCACCCGGCCCCGCTCGGCCGTGGACGGTTGTGCATCGACTTGAAACACGAGCGGGAGTTGACGCAGCCGTCGAAGTGCAGAACCAGTTGAGAGATATTCTTCTGGAGCTCTTCCAGGCTGCCGTCGTCGACCCCCTTGCGGACGCCGTAGCGCTTGGACTCCTCGTCGCAACACCCCCCATTTTGGTCGATGCAACGGGTCTGATAGGCGTTGAATCCTTGTGGGTCGCGCCAGAGCACCACTGGGCGCCCGACCTCGAATGCTTGCCCCGCGACGATGATGGAGGTGCCGGGAGGGTCTCGCGATGGTTCGGCGACCGCCGCGCTCTTCGCGAAGACGGCCGCGGCGACGAGAACCGCGGCGACGAGAACCGCAGTGACGTTCCGAATATGGGCGATCATCTGCGGAATCTGATATGGCAGCCAAGGCGTCCCGGCGCTAGCGGGGTTTGACCGGTCGAAAGGGCGAACTTATGATGAGTTGCGTCGGGCCGTGTTCGAAAAATTGAGAAAAATTCTCGGAGGCGACGCGGCGTCGTCGCCTTCGTCCTCGAATCGCCCGCGAACCGGCGGGGCGCGGCGGCCGGCCCGTCCGCGCCCAGCCCGCTCGAAGGACGCCGGCGCGCCCACCAACCCACCGATCGCTGGCCCTCGGTCCGCACCGGAGCGGCAGCTCACCCCGCGCGAGATCCCCTGTCCAAACTGCGGCGAGCCGATGCTCGCAGACTGGGGCACCACCTGCGGCCGATGCCGGCCGAACCTGGTCGCGCCCAAGACGCTCTTCATGACGCCCAACCAGGCGACCACCTCTTCGCCGGCGGGCCACGGGATGACGTTGGGCTGGCTGGTCGTCGTCAGCTCGCTCGACGAGCGGCATCCCGGCACCCTCATCGAGCTCGATCAAGAAAGATCCACGCTCTCTCGGGGCGATGCCGCACACCCAGGGCAGCCGGGACTGGTCGAGTTCTCCGACATCTACATGTCGAATGGACACGCCGTCGTCATCCGACCACGGACGAGCGATCGAAACGATGCCTTCTCGATCCGCGAACGCGAGGGCGCGCCAACGGCCAACGGGACCTTCGTCAATTCCCGTCGGATCTTGCCCGGCGAGTCACTCGGTCTGGCCGATGGGGACGTGATCAAGGTAGGGGCCACGCAAATTGTGTTTCGATCGCTCTGGCTGCCCGGATCCGATGCGCGGGCCTCATGAGGGGCCGACGCTCGGTCGGAGGCGCCTGCGCTCTCGCCGGGCTCCTCTTTGGCGGCAGCCCGGCGATCGCTGGCCCGACCATCATCACCACCCGGCCGGTTTCGGCGGATGGCGGCAAGATCGAGTTTCTCGTGGGCGGGATCGATGAGGGCGGCCGGTCTCTGAGCAGCTCCGGGTTGGAGGTGGCGGTCGACGGACAACCGGCGGCCATCGGATCCGTGCAGTCGCTGTCGGATTGGGCCACGGCCGCTTCCGAGGCGAGCCCGACCTGGCATCCGCCGCTCGCCGTGGGCCTCGTGTACCTCTGGGTCGACGGCGTGCCGGCGGGAGTCTTGGATGGAATCCATGCCTTCTTCCAGCGCATCCCCTCACGCACCGTGGTCTATCCCACGATCTACGGACGCCTGCGCCAGGGGCGGGCCCGACTGACCGCGGGAGACATCAGCCGCCTGGACGAGATTCCCTATCTCGAAGGCTACCGACCCAATCTCATCGAGGCGATCCGGCTCAACCTCGCCGATCTGGCGGGCGATCCGGCGCCGCTCAAGATCCTCCTGGTCGTCACCGACGGGCGAGACTTCGCCGATCCCAAAGGCGAGGGACCGGGCGATTTCGCCGCGCTTGGCGCCGAGCTCCGAAAGGCCGGGATCACGGTTCTCGTGAGCCGGTTCAGACCCGAGGCCGATGCCGAGCAAGCCGCGGCCAACTTGAGGGACCTCCGGGAGGCGACCGGCGGATTTTTGAGCGCGCACGATCAACCGGAGGAGCTCGAAAATACGTTGGAGTCATTGGGGCAGAGCGTGGCCGATCTCGAGCGCGTGGAGCTGGCGACGCCCTGGACGTGGCGTCTGCTTGGAAGCACCCACCGACTTTCGGTACACTTTGCGACGGCCAATGGCGAGCGTCTCACGGCCGAAGTCGGAGCCGTCACGTTCGGTGCCGGGCTCGCCCGATCGATCTTCGCCGTACTGGCGCTCGTGAGCGTCATCCTGCTCGCGGGCGCGGCGGTCGTGAAGCTTCGCGGACGAAAAGGGTCCGACTCGGCGCCGCGTCTGGACGCCCTCCTGGCGAGTGCGCACAACATGATCCGGCGGGGAGCGTCTCCGGAGCGGGCGGCAGAGGAGCTCACGCGGGACCATCCGGAGGCAGCAGATCTGCTCGTGAACATGGATGAAGGGTTGATGTCCGACCCGCGCTTTCCATATTTGCGCACCCGTCCAGGGCGCAAACGGATGAAGGAGATTCGCGAGATTCTCAAGCGTCGCCAGGGCGATCGCCCTTCCTTGTCGGACGTGATGGCGCGGGTGTTGGCCGAAGGGGTCACCGGCAACCTTTCCGCGCCGGCGGTGGCGCAGAAACTAAGCGCGCTCACTGGATCGGAGGAGCGCGCCGCCTTCGCCGCGCTCGACCTCGAGCGATTGGCCGAAGCTCTCCGGGCCGTCGCTTCAGTCCATCCCGTCTTGGGAACGCCGCGCGCTCGCGGCGTCGTGGTGTCCATCCAAGACGCGCTTCGGTCCGACGAGAGCCGGACCTTCGGCGTGTGCGTTGGATGGTTGGTCCGCGCTGGGGGCCCCGGTCGGCGAGGCGAAACCCTCAAGCTCGGAAACGAGCGAAATGTCATCGGACAGGGGGCGGCCTGCGGGATTCAGATCACGGGGGACCCGGCCGTCGCGCCGGCGCATGCGGCGATCTCGATGGAGAACGGAGAATTTTCGATCGAGCCAGTCGGCGGTCCGGTAAAGGTCGAGGGGGAAACCGTGAGCGCCCGGAGGGCCTTGGTCGATGGAGAGACCATCGAGCTCGGCGGCGGAATCTACGTATACAAGGTGGCCAGCGTTTGAATCCAAACACGCGCGGGGCGCGGGACGAGGCTCCGGCCGAAACAGACCGATTGCGTCGGACTATTCGGTGTCGGACCCGTTGCGCTTCGGACGGTCGCCCAACGTGACCCGCGCATAGGCCCGAGCAAATTCGGGACCAAAGACGACGGCGTGAAGGTCCTGATCTTCGGTCAGGACCTGATCGAATCGTTCTAGGTAAGCCCTCCACTGTTGCTTCGACTTCGAGGCAGAAAAGAGCCTCGCTCCGACGTCGAGATCGTTGGCGCGCGGATCGAAGGATTGCAGGAGCGCGCGGACCCCTTCGGTCACCGCCGCCATCATGGCGATGTGGTGGATCCCGAAGTCGGCGAAGATCGCGATCAAATCGTGTTTGACCGTCGCGACATCGATCGTGGGTTGCAGGAGATGCTCGAGCACGGCCTGGCTGGTGTGCGCGCGATGAAGTGGGGTGCGGCCGTTGATGGCACGGACCCCGACTTCTGCGCCAAATTGCTCGTATCCCTTTCGAAGCCCAATAAAGGCCTCGCTGAACGCCTCGAGAATCTGTCGCTGGCGCACGAGTGTTCCGTCGTCCCCCGACTTTCCCTTTTCCGCGGCGTCCGCGGCGAGGGGGGGCGGGGTGGCCGAGAATCCCGAGGATCTGCCCTTGTCCAGGCTCCGGCGGGCGCCGCGATCATCCGCCGGTGGGTGTCCCCAGGCCATGGTCTTCCGAGACCCGGTATCTCGAGAGCGGCCAGAGATGGCCAGCTCGATCCGACCCAGCAGAATTCGGGACTCTGCGGTCAAGCGCGTCGGAGCATTCTTGGCCAACCTGATGCCGTCGATGACGCTGCCATTGGTCGAGCCGAGGTCGGCGTAGGAGATGCCCTCGTCGTCGAAGCGGATCGTGCCGTGCCACTCGGAAACGAACGGGTCGTCGATCGGGATGTCGTTGAGCTGGTTTCGACCGATACGGATCGGCGACTCCAAAAACGTCAGGGTTCGATTGGTGGTGGACCCCGGGAGCTTGACGGTGATTTCGAGTGACATGAGGTGCGCCGGCTCGTGGCGGGCGTGGGGAATAATAGCCCATCGGTCGCGACCCAGAGTCGAGGCGAGCCCAGACGGCCAGATTGACAAGGCGCGGTGTGTGATAGCTAATAGGCTGAGCGCGAAACGTCATGCAACTCGCCCACATCGAGGCCCTTCTAGCGCCCATCGGGTCGGACGATCCCTGCGGCCCAAATCTTGAATACGGCGATGCCGCGTTCACGGCGCTCGAACGGGCGACCCAGGCGAAACCCGAGCAGCAGATCGGTTCGACCATCAGACCGGCCGAAGAGCCGGATTGGAAGGCCGTCGGCCGGCAAGCGGTCGATCTCATGGCGCGGACCAAGGATCTTCGCGTCGCGGCCCACCTGACCAATGCCCTTCTCAACACCGACGGCCTCAAGGGGCTCGCCGACGGTCTGACCATGCTTGAACGCCTCGTACAGGATTACTGGGATGGGTTCCATCCTCGGCTCGATCCCGACGACGGGCACGATCCCACCATGCGGCTCAACATCCTGGCCACGCTATCGGCCGGCGACGTCCTCGCGAAGGTGCGGAGCACCCCGCTCATCGTGTCGCGCACCGTGGGGCGGTTCTCTTTTCGGGACGTTGAAGCGGCATCGGCGGACGGGTCACCAGGGGCCAACGGCACCGGGCACGCGACGACGGCGAGCATCGACGCGGCTGCGATGGACTGTGACTTGGCCACGCTGCAAGAGGAGACCGCCGCCGCGCTGAGCGCCGCCGTGGCGCTGAAAAGCCTCGAATCGACGCTGGTCGAGCGGGTGGGCCCGGAGTTGGCTCCGTCCTTCGGCGCGCTCACCGCGCTGCTCCAGAAGATTGCCGGCTTCCTGCAAGCCCTCGTGGCCCGGCGGGTTCCGGCTGGAACCGCCGCTCCCGAGACCGCCGGCGCGCTGGGCGCCGCCATCGCCGCGTCGTCGGATGGCGAGATCCGGTCCCGGGACGATGTTTTGCGCACCCTCGGACGGATTTCCGCCTACTACCAGAAGCACGAGCCTTCGAGCCCGATCCCGTTGTTCGTCGAGCGCTGCAAACGCCTGGTGACGATGAGTTTTGTCGAAATCATGCGCGAGCTGGTCCCCGACGGGATCAAACAGATCGAGATACTGGCAGGTCAAAAGCAAGAGTGAGAAGGACGCCGAGGGTGTAAAACCCTCTCACAGGAGGTAAGAGGTCTCATGAGCAGCCAAAAGTTCATCGCGCGCAACCGGGCGCCCCGTGTTCAGATCGAGTACGACGTCGAGCTCTACGGGGCCCAGAAGAAGGTACAGCTCCCCTTTGTGATGGGGGTGCTCTCCGACCTCTCCGGTAACCCGGCCGAGCCTCTGCCCGCCGTCGCCGATCGGAAGTTTCTCGAGATCTCGGTGGACAACTTCGACGAGCGGCTCAAGGCCATGAAGCCGCGGGCGGCGTTCCAAGTTTCCAACACGCTCACGGGAGAGGGGAATTTAAGCGTCGATATTTCGTTTGAGAGCATGGACGACTTCTCGCCGGCGGCCATCGCCCGGAAAGTGGGCGCCCTGAACGAGCTCCTCCAGGCCCGGCAACAACTCTCCAACCTCGTGACTTACATGGACGGCAAGACAGGCGCCGAAGAGCTGATCAGCAAGGTCATGCACGATCCCAGCTTGCTCAAGTGGCTCGCCGCGACGCCCAAGGGCGGCGGGGAAGCCGGCGCGCAGCCCGGGGCGGATCCCGCACCCACGCCCGGTAAGGGAGAGTAGTCGTGGCCGAATCTCAACAGAGCAAGGATCAGCCGGAAGCGATCGTCGCCGACGAGGGCGAATTTGCCTCGCTGCTCCAAAAGCAATTCAAGCCGCAGTCGCCGCGGGCGCGCGAAGAGGTCGAGAGCGCCGTCCGGACGCTGGCCCAGCAAGCGCTGGAGAAGAGCACCCTCATCGGCGGCGATGTCGTCGAGTCGGTCAACGCGATGATTGCGGCCATCGACAAGAAGCTCTCCGAGCAGATCAACGCCATTATCCATCATCCGGATTTCCAGTCGCTCGAGAGCGCCTGGCGCGGACTGCACCATCTCGTCAACAACACCGAGACCGACGAGATGTTGAAGATCCGCGTGATGAACGTCTCCAAGAAGGATCTCCATAAGACCCTCCGGAAGTTCAAAGGGACCAATTGGGATCAGAGCCCGATCTTCAAGCGGCTCTACGAGGAGGAATTCGGCCAACTCGGCGGCGAGCCGTATGGCTGCTTAGTCGGCGACTACTACTTCGACCATCAGGCGCCGGACGTCGAGGTATTGGGCGAGATGTCGAAGATCGCCGCGGCCATCCACGCCCCGTTCATCTCGGGCGCCTCGTCCGCGCTCTTGGGGATGGACTCTTGGCAGGAGCTGTCGAATCCGCGGGATCTCACCAAGATCTTCACCACCCCGGACATGGCCGCTTGGCGCTCCCTGCGTGAGTCGGAGGATGCTCGGTATCTTGGGCTCACCCTCCCGCGGTTTCTGGCACGGCAACCGTATGGCGCAAAGAGCAATCCGGTCGAAGCGTTCGATTTCGAAGAGGATACGGCAGGGGCCGGCAGCGAGAAGTACAGCTGGGCCAACGCCGCCTACGCCATGGCGGTCAACATCAATCGATCATTCAAGCTCTATGGATGGTGCTCGCGAATCCGTGGTATCGAATCGGGCGGGGCGGTCGAGGGACTCCCGACGCACTCGTTCCCGACCGATGACGGCGGCGTAGACATGAAATGTCCCACGGAGATCGCCATCAGTGACCGGCGGGAAGCCGAGCTGGCGAAGAACGGCTTCATGCCGCTCATCCACAAGAAGAACTCCGACTTTGCGGCTTTCATCGGCGCCCAGTCCCTGCAGAAACCCGCCACGTATGATGATCCGGACGCGACGGCCAACGCGAACCTCGCCGCGCGCCTGCCCTACCTGTTCGCGACCTGTCGGTTCGCGCACTATCTCAAGTGCATCGTCCGCGACAAGATCGGATCCTTCAAAGAGCGGGCCGACATGCAACGCTGGCTGCAGGGATGGATCATCCAATACGTCGATGGCGATCCCGAGAACTCGACGGAAGATATCAAAGCGCGTAAGCCTCTGGCGGGCGCGGAGGTCGTCGTCGAGGAAGTCGAAGGCAACCCGGGATATTACCAGTCGAAATTTTTCCTTCGGCCTCACTATCAGCTGGAGGGGTTGACGGTCTCTTTGCGGCTCACGTCCAAATTG
Source organism: Polyangia bacterium (assembly GCA_035648655.1). Classification (GTDB taxonomy): domain Bacteria; phylum Myxococcota_A; class Polyangia; order Fen-1088; family Fen-1088; genus JADGRB01. The sequence continues at coordinate 8,358 of DASRLC010000525.1, read as the reverse complement.
CCATCGGCGAAAGCGGGAGGTTGAGCAGCGAGCGGAGTTGGTGAGCGCAAGCCCACCATAGGTGGTTCAACAACTGAAAAGGCGTTAGAGGAGACACAACCATGGCCGTAGATATTTTTCTGCAGATCCCGAAGGTTGCCGGCGAGTCGACGGATTCCAAATTCGCGGGCGCGATCGACGTCGTATCTTGGAGCTGGGGGTTGACCCAGGCCGGCAGCGCCGGCTCGGGCACCGGCAGTGGCACGGGGAAGGTCAATTTTCAGGACCTCACGCTGACCAAGTACGTCGATAAATCTACCCCAGCCCTGATGGCCGCTTGTTGCGCCGGAACGGCCTATGGACCGGTCGTGCTCTCGATGCGCAAGGCCGGAAACACGCCGCTCGTCTATATGGTGATCACGCTCGGGAACGTCACGATTTCGGCGCATGGCCATGCGACCTCATCCTCGGACGACCGGCAGACCGAGCAGGTGGGATTGCACTTCGGGACTGTCAAGATGGAATACACGCCGCAGAACGCCGATGGATCCGGTGGCGCCACCATCACGACCACCTGGAACGTTCCCGGCAACAGCTCGGCGATCTGACGCAAAGGGATCTGTGAGCGAGGCGAGTCGCCGCGCCATCGTCTGCGGACGGAGGCGCGGGGATTCATCCAAAGAAGATGACCGTCGAAGAACAGGTCCGCGCGGGACGCCTCGCTGAGGCGTTGGGCGACCTTCAATCCCAAATCAAGAAGGCGCCCTCGGATCCCCGGCTTCGGATCTTCCTCTTCCAGTTGCTGGCGGTCATGGGGCAATGGGATCGCGCCCTCACGCAGCTGGAGGTCGCGGGCGAGCTCGATTCCAGCGCACTGCCGATGCGCCAGACCTACCGCGAAGTTTTGCGGTGCGAGATGCTCCGCCGAGACGTCTTCGCCGGTCGGGGAGCGCCTCTGATATTTGGCGAGCCGGCCGAATGGATGGCATTGCTCGTTTACGCACAACGGGCCTACGGCGAGGGCAAACTCGAAGAGGCTGGCCGGTTACGGCGGCGTGCGTTCGAAGACGCGCCGGGGACTGCGGGTACCATCGACGATCGACCGTTCGAATGGATCGCGGATGCCGACGGGCGGCTCGGGCCGATGCTCGAGGCCGTCATGAACGGGAAGTACTATTGGGTTCCGTTCGCGCGTCTCTCGGAAATCCAGGTTGAAAAGCCGACCGACCTCCGCGATATCGCCTGGCTGCCGGTCACCCTGACCTTCACCAACGGTGGGCAAAGCGTGGCGTTCGTTCCCACGCGCTATCCGGGCTCGGAAGATTCGGCCGACCCCCGCATCGTGATGGCCCGCAGCACCGAATGGAGCCAACCCGCGGACGACAGCCAGATTCCTCTCGGCCTCGGGCAGCGGCTGTTGGCCACCGACCAGGGGGAGTTTCCACTCATGGACCTGCGCGTCGTGAAGCTCGGCGATCCGGTGGGTGCGCCCGCCTCTTCTTCCCTCGGTTGAGCGATGGCGGAGCTGACACAAAAGGAGCGGCTGCAACCGTCGTTGCTGGATCGACTCACCGACGACGCCCGGGAACAGAGCGAGGAGTCGCGAGACAAGAGGGTCCTGTCGCCCGCCCGGCTGCGCGAGTGCGTTCGGCGTGACCTGGCCTGGCTCCTCAACACGACCCACTTGGCAGCGCTTCAGGATCTGGCCGAGCACCCCGAGATCCAGCGATCGGTGCTGAACTATGGGATGCCTGACCTCGCTGGCCGGACGATTTCCAGCGTCGACGTGCGGGCGATGGAGCGGCTTCTCGGTCGCGTGATCGCGGACTTCGAGCCGAGACTGATGAAGAGCTCGGTCAAGGTGCGGGTGATCGCGGACGCGGAGAAGATGAACCACAACGCCATGTGCTTTCAAATAGAGGCCGAGCTGTGGGCGCAGCCGCTGCCGCTTCGTCTGTTCCTGCGCACGGAAATCGACCTCGAGACCGGCGGCGTGAACGTCGTGGACCTGGGCCAGAGCGGCTGATGGATCCGCGGCTTCTGCAGTATTACGGGCAGGAGCTCAACTACATTCGTGAGCTTGGGGGGGAGTTCGCCCGGGAGTTCCCGAAAATCGCCGGACGGCTGGGTCTCGACACCTTCGAATGCGCCGACCCGTACGTCGAGCGCTTGCTCGAAGGATTCGCCTTCATGGCGGCCCGTGTTCACCTCAAGATTGACGACGAATTCCCCCGCTTCACGCAGCACCTCTTAGAGATCGTCTACCCCCATTACCTGGCGCCGACGCCATCGATGGGGATCATGCAGTTGCGTCCCAACCTGAACGAGAGCGTCCTGGCTCAAGGATACCGCGTGCCCCGCGGATCATCACTCCGCAGCGTGCTCGGGCGCGGAGATCAAACGGCCTGCGAGTACCGGACGGCGCATGACGTGACGCTCTGGCCGCTCGAGATCGCTCAGGCCGAATACACGGGATACGTGGGAGACCTCGGCGAGATCGAGGTTCGTGGCCGCCCGCGGGCCGCCCTGCGGCTCACGCTGCGCGCCACCGCGGGGCTCAAGATCTCCGAGCTGGCGTTCGACGACCTCACCATCTTCTTGCGCGGCGGCGACGAGTTGCCGACCCGGCTCTTTGAGCAGCTCTTCGGTCACGCCCTGGGAATCGTGGTCCGTCCAACCGTACGCCCGGTTCCCTGGCAACATCTGATCGTCGAGGATCCCGTCGCCCCGGTGGGGTTCGACGACGATGAGGCCTTGCTTTCATATGGCCCCCGCTCGTTCCAGGGGTATCGCCTGCTTCAGGAGTACTTCGCCTTCCCGTCGCGCTACCTCTTCGCGAAGCTCCAAGGCCTGCGGCCGGCAACCAGCCGGTGCGTCGGGCAGGAGATCGAGCTGCTGTTCTTGAGCGATTCCCACGTGGCAGACTTGGACGGCGTCGTCAGCGCCCAGAATTTCGCGCTCTTCTGCACGCCCGCCGTGAATCTGTTTCCCCGCCGAGTCGATCGGATCCATTTGACGGAGGCGACCCATGAGTACCACGTGGTGCCCGACCGAACGCGGCCCATGGATTTCGAGATCCATTCAATCGGCGAGGTGATGGGGTTCGGCTCCAGCGCCGAGGTAAAACAGGCATTTCATCCGTTTTTCGCCTGGAACGATCACACCGCCGACGGCGAAGCCCCAGCCTATTACACCGTTCAGCGGCAGCCCCGCGGTCTCTCGACGCGTCAACGTGCTCACGGCGCCCGCTCCAGCTACGTGGGGAGCGAAGTGTTTCTCTCGCTGATCGATCCCGACCAGGGACCCTATCGTTCAGACCTCCGCCAGCTCGCCGTCGAAACCCTGTGTACGAATCGCGACCTGCCTCTGCACTTGTCGCTCGGGCAAGGTCGGACGGATTTCACTCTCGACTCCGGGGCGCCGGTGGAAGCGATCCGATGCATCTCGGGGCCGACCCCGCCGCGCGCTTCCCATGCCTACGGCGAAATCAGCTGGCGCCTCATCAGTCACCTGTCGCTCAACTACCTGTCGCTCGTCGACGTGGCGGACGGCGCGGGGGCAAAGGCCCAAGCGCTGCGCGAGCTGCTCTCACTCTATGCCGATTTGACGGATCCGGGCGCGCGCAAACAGATCGAAGGCATTCGTGCCACGGCCTGTGCCGGAATCACGCGTCCCTTGCCGGTCGCGGGTCCAACCACCTTCGGTCGGGGGATGGAGATCAGCTTGACCTGTGACGAGACGGCCTTCGAGGGCAGCGGTGTCTTCCTGTTGGGCGCCGTCCTGGAGCGTTTCTTTGCCAAGTACGTGTCGCTCAATTCCTTCACGGAGACGGTGTTACGGACCATTCAGCGCGGCGAGATCATGCGATGGCGGACGAGAGCGGGGCGGCGAAAGATCCTCTGACGCCGGACGAATCCGGTGAGGGGAGGGGGGCGACAGCGCGATCTTTGGACCGGCTGCTGGATGCGCTTGCGCGTGCGCCTCAACAATTCGACTTTTTTCAGGCGCTGCGGCGCATCGAGGTGCTCCAGGCCGGACACCGTCACCAGCCACGACTAGGCGCCGCGTTGCGGCCCGCGGACGAGCCCATTCGGCTCGGCCAAGCCGCGGATCTCACGTTCGCGGCATCGGCCCTGGACCAACTTCAGCCAGGCGTGGATGGCGCGCCGCCACGGCTCACGGTGAACTTCTTCGGACTGCTCGGCCCCAACGGCCCGCTTCCGCTCCATTTGACCGAATACGCGCGCGACCGTCTGCGCAACGCCGACGATCCGACGATGGTGCGGTTCTTCGATCTGTTTCACCACCGAATGTTGCTCTTCTTCTATCGGGCCTGGGCGACCGCCCAGCCTACAGTGAGCCGCGATCGGCCGGCGGACGATCGCTTCGAACGCTACGTGGGAGCGCTGGCGGGATACGGGTTGACGGCGGTCCGCTCGCGGGACGCCTTTCCCGACACGGCGAAGCTGTTCTACGCGGGGCAGCTGGCGGCCCAGAGTCGAAACGCGGAAGGGCTGGCGGCAGTCATCGGGGACTTCTTTGCCATGCCCTCCCGCATCGAGGAATTCGTCGGCGGTTGGATCGATCTTCCGTCCGATCGTCGCTGGCACCTCGGCGCGAGGTCGGATCGCGGGCAGCTCGGCCTTTCGACCATCGCGGGGGCGCGGGCCTGGACGGCCCAGCAGAAGTTTCGCGTCGTGCTGGGGCCGCTCACGCGCGCGCAGTTTCAGCGGATGTTGCCCGGCGGCGCGAGTCTTCCCAAGCTGATCGCCGTGGTCCGGAACTACGTAGGGGACGAGCTTCGCTGGGACGTGAGGATCATCTTGGAGGATCGGATCGAAGAGCCTTGGCGTATGGGAAGCTCTCGGCTGGGTTGGACGGCGTGGCTCGGCCACGCGGTCGGAGGGCGGCGCGAGGATCTGGTGCTCGATCCGCAAACAGAGGCGCAGAGCGCATCTAACTGAGAAGAAGGGAAATTATGTCGGAGATCAGCCGCGTCGCCCTATTCGGAAAGCTCAACAGCCTCGGCTACAAGACCATCGAGAGCGCCACGACGTTCTGCAAGTTGCGGGGCAACCCATACGTCGAGGTGGTGCACTGGTTTCACCAGATTTTCCAGCAGCAGGACTCCGATTTGCACCACATCGTGGGGGCGTTCGAGATCGATCCGGGCCGGCTGGCCAAGAACCTGACCGAAGCCCTCGATCGCCTGCCGCGCGGCGCGACGTCGATCTCCGACCTGTCGTCTCAGCTGGAAGAGATCGTCGAGCGCGGTTGGGTCTACGGCAGCCTGATGTTCGGCGACGGTCACATCCGGACCGGCCACCTGCTGATCGGCGCGCTCAAGACACCGGTGCTGAGAAATGCCCTCTTGGCCATGTCGCAGGAGTTCAAGAAGGTCGGCGCCGACCGCTTGACGGAAGAGTTCGCGGCCATCGTGAGCGGATCGCCGGAGGCGTCGCTCGGCGCGGCGGGCCCGGGCACCGCGCCACCCGGCGAGGCGTCCGGCGGCATGGCGCCGTCGGCGCTCGGACGGGCCGACGGCTTGGCCCGCTTCTCCGTCGATCTGACCGAGCGCGCCCGGAACGGGGAGATCGATCCGGTCTCGGGCCGCGACGAGGAGATCCGCCAGATCATCGACATCCTGATGCGCAGGCGCCAGAACAACCCGATCCTGACCGGAGAAGCCGGCGTCGGGAAGACGGCGGTGGTCGAGGGATTCGCGCGGCGCATCGCGGCCGGAGACGTGCCGCCCCCGCTCAAAGACGTCACCCTGCGCGCGCTGGACGTCGGCCTGCTGCAGGCGGGCGCCAGCATGAAGGGTGAGTTCGAAAATCGCCTGCGCCAGGTGATCGACGAGGTCCAGTCCTCGCCGAAGCCCATCATCCTCTTCATCGACGAGGCGCACACGCTGGTCGGCGCCGGCGGCGCGGCGGGGACCGGCGACGCCGCCAATCTCCTCAAACCAGCGCTCGCGCGCGGGAAGCTGCGCACGATCGCCGCCACCACCTGGGCCGAATACAAGAAGCACATCGAGAAAGATCCGGCGCTGACCCGCCGCTTTCAGGTGGTGCAGATCCCGGAGCCCGAGGAGGCCAAGGCCATCGGGATGATGCGCGGAATGGCGGCCACCTTGGAGACACACCACAAGGTGTCGATTCTCGACGAAGCCATCGAGGCGGCCGTCAAGCTCTCGCACCGTTACATTCCGGCGCGCCAGCTTCCCGACAAGGCGGTCAGCCTCCTCGACACCGCCTGCGCCCGCGTCGCGATCAGTCAGAGCGCGGTGCCCGCCGAGATCGAGGACTGTCGGGGGCGGATCGCCGGGACCGAGATCGAGCTCGAAATCATCGGCCGCGAGCGGGCCGCCGGCTGGGAGACGGTCGCCCGCGAGACCGCCGCCCGCGAGCGGCTGGACGCCGAGAAGAAGCGCCTCGCTGAGCTGGAGGTGCGCTGGACGACCGAGCGGGATCTGGTGACGAAGATCCTCGAGATTCGCCAGAGCGGACGCGCCGAAGCGGATGCGGGGCCTCTGCGGGCGCTGCAGGACCAGCTCACCAAGCTCCAGGGCGACGCGCCGCTGATCTTCTCGACCGTCGATGGTCAGGCGGTGGCCGCGGTGGTGGGCGATTGGACCGGCATTCCCGTCGGGCGGATGGTGAAGGACGAGATCCAAACCGTGCTCAAGCTGGCCGACACCCTGGGCCAGCGGGTCATCGGTCAGGGCCATGCGCTGTCCATGATCGCCCGCCGTATTCAGACCTCGCGCGCGGGCCTGTCCGATGTGCGCAAGCCGATCGGCGTCTTCCTGCTGGCGGGACCCTCCGGCGTCGGCAAGACGGAGACGGCGCTGGCCCTGGCCGAGGCGCTCTACGGCGGCGAGCAGAATCTCATCACGATCAACATGAGCGAATTCCAGGAAGCCCACACCGTCTCGACCCTCAAGGGCGCTCCTCCGGGCTACGTCGGCTACGGCGAGGGCGGTGTGCTCACCGAGGCGGTGCGGCGGCGTCCCTACAGCGTCGTCCTCCTCGACGAGGTGGAGAAGGCGCACCCCGACGTCCACGAGATCTTCTTCCAGGTGTTCGACAAGGGGATGATGGAGGACGGCGAAGGGCGGCTCATCGACTTCAAGAACACGCTCATCCTGCTGACCTCCAACGTAGGCAGCGATCTCATCGCCAACCTTTGCAAGGACCCGGAACTCAAGCCCGAGCCGGAAGGGATCGCCACCGCGCTGCGGGCCCCCTTGCTCAAGACCTTCCCAGCCGCTCTGCTCGGGCGGCTGGTCACGATTCCGTACTATCCGCTCAGCGACGACATGATCGGGAGCATCGTGCGCCTCCAGCTCGGCCGCGTGGCGAAGCGCGTGAAAGAGGCCCACGGCGTGCCGCTCGAGTACGACGATCGGGTGGTCAAGCTCATCATCGGCCGCTGCACCGAGATCGAAAGCGGCGGGCGCATGATCGACGCCATCCTCACCAATACCCTCCTGCCGCGCATCAGCCAGGAGATCCTGGTGCGCCTCGGAGAGGGTCGCCCGGTCACCAAGGTGAGCGTGTCGGCACCCGGCGACGACTTCGAGTACGCGTTCGGTTAGTATGGCGACAGGATCTTAACTTTGAACTTCAGGTCGCAGAGATATGGATCGGCGGCCCTCCTCGGTCTCGTCTCCTGCGGAAGCGCTTCTCTCCAGACATACGACGAAAGGGGGCGGCGGCATCGGCGGAACATCGGGCGGCGGAACAGGAGGTCAACGGGACGGCGGAAATGCTGGAAGTGGTGGCTCCAGCGGAGCGGTCGGTGCGGCCGGCGACATCTACATCGCCGGCACAGTTTCTGGCTCCGCTATGTTCGGTACCTATCCGGTCGGCGGCCTTGGCGGGCTCGACGTCTTCGTGGCCAAGCTGAATAACACCGATGGGAGCGTGGCCTGGGCGACCTCGTTCGGGTCGACCCGGGGACGATACGGCGAGCGACATCGCGATTAGCGAATCGGGCCAACTCATCGTCTCGGCAAACGTCGCTGGTCCACTCGCGACGGGCGGTCCGTCTTTCGGAGATGGCGACGCCGCTTTGGTATCGTATGACAGTAGCGGGTCTCGCCTCTGGTCGAAGGTCATCGGGACAAGCGGCACGGATTATGGTTCGGGCGTCACAGCCAGCTCGGACGGCTCCTTCTATGCCGACATCGATCTGGGCGCCAACATTGGCCCGAGCGTCGAGGGGATCACCATTTCGGGCGCTCCTGACCCGACGGGGCTGCTGCTGAAGATGGCACCCTAAGGACCCGCGCACAGATTGTCGTTTCAGGCTGGTGCATGCGGCGTGATGACGTAGTTCCAATCGCCGTGGAAGCTTGCGGGCTTGATGTTGAGA
>DASRLC010000524.1:0-15724 GCA_035648655.1 Polyangia bacterium | reverse complement strand
CTGGTGAGTGACGAAGAGATCTTCCTGCTCGTCGCCGCGCTTTCCCAATGCCATGGCCGCATCGTGCACGACCCGAGATCCGCCGTCGATCTTGATCAGGTGTTCAGGTCACCGCGGGACATTGTCCACAGGCTGCTAGGGTTCCCGGCGCGCCGTTCGGACGGCGTCGGCTCTCACCGAGGGCCGGCGTCGGGACGGCGTAAAAAAGAGGCGGCCGGTCTTGTGGCGCGGTTCGGTCATTGCCACCTTTTGTACACGATGGGAGAGCGCTTCGTCAGCATCATGGCGGGAACCTGGCTGGTGGCGTCGGCTTTCATTTGGAGGCACGCGCATCTACAAAAAGCCAACGCGCTCGTGTGCGGTCTCCTCGCCATCGTTATCGCTATCTTCACCACCTATGCGCCCCGCGCGCGCTACCTGGCTGGAGTGTTGGCGCTGTGGGTCTTCGTCTCGGCTCTGTTCGCCTTCTCGGTCAAGGAGGTAACCCTCTGGAGCAACGTCGTTTGCGCGGTGGGGATCGCCATAGGGGTCCATGCCAGCGGACCCAAGCGGGAGGCCTTCTCCACGCCATAGTCCCTACGGCTCGGAACGTTGCTTGTGCGAAGGCCTGTCGGTGCGCGGCGGTAGCGCGCTGGAACACACGAACCGATCCCCTTCCTGGAACTTCGGCGCCTTGGTCGGATCGAGGATCTGACAGAGGGAGGTATCCCCGCTGGTCCCGCTGAGCAGGCGGCAATGCGCCGGTCTCACCACGCTTCGACCGTCAGCGGTTCCTTGAAGCTCGAGAAGGCCCGGACAGGGGTGGTCCACCGTCGGTTTGAGCAGGAGGAGCCGGCGGGCCACTGTTCCCGGGTGCGCTTCTTCTTCGATCACGCCCCAAGACGGAATCGGAGAGGAAGCGCCCTTCGAAATGGCGACGTGCGGCACGACAGACGGACAGGCGGGTTCGGCAACGGTGGGCGTCGTCGCTGCGGCCTGTGACGCCGAAGAAGCGCAGAGTTCGAGACTCGCCGCGACCAGTAGGATGGAAAGCCATCCGCGTGACATCTCCCGGCGGCCATCGTCGGTTACTCGAGATAACGTCATCGGCATACCGGTTCATTCCGAAACGTCATCGCGTGCCCGGGTCAGGACGACGCGAGATGCTCTTGAAGGCAGCGATCGCTTCTTCAGCCTGGGAATGTGTGGTGTACACGGCCACCACGGTGTTGATCGTCTCCATGTCGAGATCCTCTGCCGGTCGGGCGTGGGGATCATAAGCACGATCCTTGCTTCGCAGCGGCTGGCGGGTCATTTCGCGTGGACGTGAGCCGCTTTTGTGGGGCTCTGTCGCTGGCTCTATTGCTGCCGGACTCATTAATGGCTACCTACCAAGCATGGAGCCGAACGCGAATGTTCCACGTGGTCACGCGAGATCGAAGCGGAGAGACGTGTCGTGATTTCACAGACGGCGTGGCGCGGGGGCGTGTCGCTGATCACAGTTAATCGCATTCCAACGACGCTGTTACTCGCCGGAACGCCCTTTCTGCTCGTGACACCGCACGGCGGGAAGTGCCGGCAATGAAGATCGTTGTCGGAACCGATTTCAGCCGGCACGCGCAATCGGTCGGGCGTGTGGCGTTCCATCTGGCTCAGCGCACGGACGGATCTGTCGAGTTGGTCCACATCATCGATCCAGCTTCTGCGCACATTCAGGCGCCGAGCGTCGATGTGGATGCGTTGGATCAGAAGATTCGACAGACCACCGAGGCGAAGCTGGTGACCGAGGTCCGGGCGCTCGCTGGAAATGGCCCGATACCCGTCACCACCTATTGTGCCGCCGGCGACGTGCAAGAGGTCCTGCTGGCGCGCGCGCGCGCCGGCGGCGCCGACCTGATCGTCATTGGGGCACATGGGCGCCCGGCGTTGGAGCGCTTATTTCTCGGCAGCGTGGCCGAACGGATTGTGCGATACGCCGATCGTCCGGTGCTGATCGTACCACCCGGCGCCGAAGGGGTGGGGTTGTCCAGCGTTGGGAACCGACCACTGCGGGTGATGGTGGCCCTCGATGGGCGGCGAGCGAGCGAGGGCGGAGTGGCGTTCGTGCGGCAGCTTAGATCGCGAACGGCCTGCGACATCACGTTCCTGCGGCTCTACTGGCCGGTCGAGGAATACCGGCGGCTTGGGTTGGTCGGCGCACGCGATCTGGCCGCGCCAGATCCGGGGGTAACGACCGATCTCGAACGGACGTTGCGGACGAAGGTTGACGTCCTTCCTGGAGACGGAGAAATCGTCTACGCCGTCGAGCCCGCATGGGGCGACCCGGCGTCTCGGATCTTGTTCGCAGCCAGCGAGCACCGCGCCGACATGCTCATCATGGGGTCGGAGAGCCGCCACGGTTGGGCCCGCATCGCCCATCCCCCCGTGTCGAGCCAAGTCGCTCGGCTGGCTTTCGACGTTCCGGTCGTGTTTGTCCCGGGACCGCCTCCCGATGCCTCGCGTTCCGAAGTGCCGAGGATCTCGACGGTTCTCGCGCCGACCGATCTGTCACTGGCGGGCAACCGTTCCGTACCTTTTGCATATGCCCTGATTGCCGCCCACGGAGGCGTCGTAGAGCTCTGCCACGTACATGAACGCGCTCTGCCGAATCCTCCCTACGCATACGATCGCCAAGAGGGCATGCTCACGGCCGAGGAGCGAGCCCGCATCGAGGGAGCTTTGCGCGCGCTGGTGCCAATCGATGCCGAGCGGCTGGGGATCGCTACGCACGTCACGGTGATTGATGGCGGAAAGGCAGCCCAGGCGATCGCGCAGGCAGCCGAACGTTTCGTCGTCGACGCGATTGTTCTCGCCTCGCACGGAAAGGGTGGGGGGATGCAGTCACCCCTGGGGGCGGTGTCGCAGGGGGTCGTGCGCCTGGCCCGCCGTCCCGTGGTGGTCGTGCCTAGCGCGCCTCCTGTCGGATCAAACGGCGCGGAAGGCGAGAGAACGGCATGACCGGTGCGGGAACTCCTTGCGAAGTGAACGGGACCTCGGACCGAGCGATTCGATGACGCCCGGTGCTCGATAAACGGAAACGGCGGCCGGTCTCTCTTTTCGCGTGCTAGCTTCGCATCGTGGGTGGCGTGAGGAACTCGCTAGTGGGCAGCGGATCGGCGCTCGAGCCGCGCTCGCCGCAGGCCGCCGCCATCTTCGGGCTGTTCGCGAAGTCGCTGGTCTTGTGCGGCGTCATCTTCGTCTTGGTGGTGGTGCTGATCGCCTATTGCGTGGTGCGATTCCGTCAGCGCCCAGGGCAGGAGGCCTCGCGCAACGAAGGAGACAAGCGGCTGGAGATCGCCTGGACCCTGGTCCCCCTCGGAGTCCTCATCTGGCTGCTCGTGGCGACCGCGCACGCGATGACCGTCGCCGATCCGCCGGCCGATCGCCCGCCCGACCTCACCGTCGTGGCGCACCAGTGGTGGTGGGAGGCCAGGTATCCGTCGGGCGCGGTTGCGGCCAACGAGATCCACTTGCCGACGGGGCGGCCGTTGCTGGTCCGAATCGAGTCGGCGGATGTCGTTCACGACTTTTGGGTACCGTCGCTGGGCCGGAAGATCGACGCCATCCCTGGACGCCCGGTGAACGTCTGGCTGCAAGCGGACCGGCCAGGGATCTACCTCGGCACCTGCGCGGAGTACTGCGGGGCCGAGCATGCCTGGATGCGCATCCGGGTCGTCGCGCAGGAGCCGGACGATTTCGCGGCCTGGACGGCGCACGAGGCGCTGGCCGCTGCCATGCCCAGCGGGGGAGCGGCGGCGCGCGGCGCGCAGATGTTCGGCGCCAAGACCTGCATCGGATGTCACGCCATCCGCGGCCGAGACGACACCCGGGTGGGACCCGACCTCACCCACCTGGCGGAGCGTGCCACGCTCGGGACCGGCGTGATCGAAAATAACCCCGACGAGCTGGCGCGCTGGCTGAAGAACCCGCAGGGAATCAAACCCGGTTGCCACATGCCAAATCTGCAGCTCGCCGACGGCGAGGTGACGGACCTGGTCGCCTACCTCGAGACGCTGCGATGACCGCCGCCCCGGCCATCGCGGAGGACGCACCCGTCACGGAGCCCGAAGCCCGCGGGGGACCTTTCAGCTGGGTCGCCACCGTCGATCACAAACGGATCGGGATCCTCTACTTGTCGACGGCGCTGTTCTTCTTTGCCGTGGGGGGCTTCGAAGCGCTGCTCATGCGGCTGCAGCTCGCGCGGCCGAACGCCCACTTCCTGTCGCCCGACGCCTACAACCAGATCTTCACCATGCACGGCACGACGATGATCTTTCTGTTCGTCATGCCGACGCTGGTCGGGTTCAATAATTATCTGGTGCCGCTCATGATCGGCGCGCGGGACATGGCGTTCCCGCGACTGAACGCGCTGTCGTATTGGTTCTTCGTCTTCGGAGGCGCGCTGCTTCATTACAGTCTGCTGTCGGGCGGAGCGCCTTCGGCCGGGTGGTTCAGCTACGCGCCGCTCAGCGAGACGCCCTTCAATTCGACGCACGGGACGGACTACTGGGCGCTGGCCCTGTTGGTTCTCGGGATGGGCTCGGTCGCCGGTGCCGTGAACCTCATCGCCACCGTGATCACGTTGCGCGCGCCCGGGCTCACCATCCGCCGCTTGCCCCTCTTCGTTTGGATGACGTTCGTGACCGCGTTCATGATCGTCCTGGCGCTCCCGGTGCTGAACGCGGCGCTGGCGATGTTGCTCATCGACCGGCGGCTCGACGCCCACTTCTTCCAGGCCACCGGCGGCGGCTCGGCGATCCTCTGGCAGCACTTCTTCTGGACCTTCGGTCACCCGGAGGTCTACATCATGGCGCTGCCGGCCTTCGGGATGATCTCGGAGGTCATCCCAGTCTTCTCGCGCAAGCCGATCTTCGGCTACGGCTTCGTGGCCGCCTCGACGGTGGCGATCGCCATCCTCAGCTTCGCCGTCTGGGTGCACCACATGTTCGCGGCCGGGCTGGGGCACGCGGCCGATCTGGTGTTCGCGGGCGCCAGCATGCTGATCGCCGTCCCCACCGGCGTGAAGGTGTTCAACTGGATCGCGACGCTGTGGGGGGGGTCGCTGCGCTTCACCACCGCCATGCTGTTCGCCCTCGGGTTTCTGATCGAGTTCGTGATCGGCGGCCTGAGCGGCGTGACGTTCGCGGCCGCACCCATCGACTGGCAGGTGACCGACACCTACTACGTGGTGGCTCATTTTCACTACGTGCTGTTCGGCGGGACGCTGTTCGCGGTCTTCGCGGCGACCTATTACTGGTTCCCGAAGATGAGCGGGCGGCTTCTGTCCGAGCGCTGGGGGAAGGTCCACTTCTGGCTCACGGTCGTCGGCTTCAACCTGACCTTCTTCGTCCAGCATCTGCTCGGCCTCGAGGGGATGCCCCGGCGGGTCTTCACCTATCCGGACCTGCCGGGCTGGGGCGCGCTCAATCTGGCGTCGACGGTGGGGGCCTTCGTGCTCGCGCTCGCCATGCTGGTGTTCGCGCTCAACATCCTGTTCAGCCGCCGGCATGGCAAGGCCGCGGGCGACAACCCGTGGGAGGCCTGGACGCTCGAGTGGGCCACCACCTCGCCCCCGCCGCCGCACAATTTCGAGCGCGTGCCGCCCGTGCGCGGGCGCCGCCCGCTCTGGGATCTGGCGCATCCCGAGGCTCGCCGTCCCGAGACGCCGAGCGAGGTCGCGCCGCCTCCAGACAAGAACGTCGTCGCCGTCTGGACGTTCATCGCCTCCGAAGGGACGTTCTTCGTGATGCTCGTGCTCGCTTACGTCGCCTTCAACGTCTCGACCACGGCATCGTCCGCCGCGCTCGACGTGAAGACGACCGGGATCTACACCGGCTGTCTTCTCGCCAGCAGCTTGACGCTCTACCTGTCCGAAAGACAGCTCGCGAAGGGACATACCAAAACCTTCCGCGCCTGGCTCATCGCGACCCTGGCGCTCGGTGCGGTCTTCCTGTGCGGCCAGGCCAACGAATACCGCCGACTCTTCCATACGGGCCTGACCGTCAACAGCAGCCTTTTCGCCTCGACGTTCTTCACGCTGACGGGCTTTCACGGTCTACACGTCACCGTGGGGTTGCTGGCGCTCGGGGCGCTGATCATCGTCGCCTTCGTCGACGGCGCCCGGCGGCGCTTCACCCGCGCCTTCCATGCCGTCGGCCTCTATTGGCACTTCGTCGACGCGGTCTGGGTGGTGGTGTTCACCGTCGTTTACCTGCGGGGCCTGCTGTGACGACGGGCGAGCTGCTCCGCTCCGCCTGGCAGCCCGCCCCCGTGGCGGCGTCGGTCGGCATCGCCGCGTTGGTGCTTTATGGGTGGCGCTTCCGCTGGCGGCTCACGGGGCGCGCAGGTCTGCTGCGATCCTGCGCCTTCGTGGCGGCGGTCGCGCTGTTTTGGCTGGCGCTGGCCTCGCCTGTCGCGGTGCTGGCGCGTGGCTATCTCTTCAGCGCGCACATGCTGCAACACCTGATCTTGCTCCTGGCGGTTCCCACGCTGGTGCTCCTCGGATTGCCGGGCTCGGCCGCCGCTGGCGCCTCGCACGAACGACGGCCGGCGCGCCCTCGGTCGGGGAGCAGCCGTTCCCTCGGTCCCTGGCTGGCCGGCGTCGGTGCGATGTGGCTCTGGCATGAGCGCTCGCTCTGCAACCTGGCCGCTCTCCGTCCGGGGGTCCAGGCGCTGCAAACCGCTTCGTTGCTGGCGGCGGGGCTCGTCTTCTGGTGGCCGATCCTGCGACCGCGATTGCGGGCTCGCCTCGCTCCGTTCCCGTCGGTGCTCTATCTGTTTTCGGCCTGCCTCGCCTGCTCGGTGCTGGGGATCTTGATTACGTTTTCGCCCATCGAAGTCTGCAGCGTCTACGCGCACCCAGTCGATCGGCTCGGCGTCCTTCCGTTGCTGCGGCAAGGCTGGGGGCTCACGCCCGCGGTCGATCAGCAGGTCGGGGGGCTCATGATGTGGGTTCCCGCCTGCTTGATCTACGCGGGCGCGATCCTGGCGGTCCTCGCCCGCCATTACCGCGAGGAAGGGACGCCGAGCTTGGCGCCCGCGGAAAGCCGGGCCCTGGCGGAGGTCAAATGACGCCCGAGCCGGACGCGCCACCCGCGGATCTCTCGGACGTCGATCGTTCCGCGTGGGCCGAGGCGCGCCCGGCGGTCGTTCCGCGTCCGACCTTTTGGCCGGCCGGGACGGCGTTCGGGATCGCGTTCCTTTTCTGGGGCATCGTGACGTCGCCCGTGGTCGCCGGCGCGGGGGCCATCGTGCTGGTGGTTTCGCTCATTGGCTGGATTGGAGAGATGCGACATGAACCCGAAGGATGATCCGAAGAAATCCAACTCCGGTCCCGACCCGTCCGCGCAGGAGACGGAGGGATCGGCCGACGCCAAGGACGGCCCGAGGGACGACACCAAGAACGCCAGCCCTGCCGATCAACAGCGGCGTAAATTCTTGAGCAAGGTCAGCATCACGCTGGGCGTGGTGGGCGGCGCCGCGCTCTCCGTGCCCGGTGTCGTCTTCGTGGTGGCGCCGATCTTCCGCGATCCACCTACCGAGTGGCGGTCGCTTGGTAAAATCGCCGCGTTCGAGCTCGGCGCCACGGTCAGCGTCGTCTTCGTGGACGCCTCGCCGCTCCCCTGGGCGGGCATCTCCGCCAAGAGCGCCGCCTGGCTGCGCCGGACGGGCGAGCAGGAGTTCATGGCCTTCTCCGTCAACTGCGCCCACCTCGGCTGCCCGGTGCGTTGGGTCGAGACGGCGCGACTCTTCATGTGTCCCTGCCATGGCGGCGTCTACTACGAAGACGGCCGTGTCGCGGCCGGACCGCCCCCCCACGGTCTGACCCAGTATCCGGTGCGCGTGCGCGACGGCGAGGTCGAAATCTCCACCCAACCGATCCCGATCGGATGAGGCGATGCGCGCGCTCCTGAAACGGCTCTGGAAGACCGTCGACGATCGCGTCGGGCTGACGTCGATGCTCGGTCCGTTGCTCGCGCACCGCGCCCCGCCCGGCGCGCGCTGGTGGTACGTGTTCGGCAGCGCCACGCTGTTCGCCTTCATCATCCAGGTGCTGAGCGGCGTGACGCTGGCCTTCTCGTACATTTCGTCGTCGTCGCAGGCCTACGAGACCCTGCTCTTCATCACCAACCACGCGACGTTCGGGCGGGTGCTGCGCGGGCTGCATTACTACGGCGCCTCCGCCATGGTGCTGATGGTGGGCATTCACCTCGGCCAGGTCTTTCTCGCCGGCTCTTACAAGTTCCCGCGCGAGATGAACTGGCTCTCGGGTGTCGTACTGCTGGCGCTCACGATGACAATGGGGTTCACCGGCCAGCTGCTGCGCTGGGACCAGAACGCCACCTGGTCGGTGGTGGTCGGCGCGGAACAGGCCGGCCGGATCCCCTGGATCGGGACGCGGGTGGCGCGATTCATTCTGGGCGGCGACACGGTGGGGGGGGCTACGCTGAGCCGGTTCTTCGCGATTCACGTCTTCCTCATCCCGGCGCTCATCTTCGCGGGGATCGGGCTGCACCTCTTCTTGGTCGTGCGACACGGGATCGCCGAGCCGCCCAAAGCGGGCCAGCCGGTCGATCCCAAGACCTATCGCGCCCGCTACCAAAAGCTGCTCGAGACGGAGGGCGTTCCCTTCTGGCCCGACGCCGCCTGGCGCGACGTGACGTTCGGGGTCGCGATGGCGCTCGGGATCTTAGCCCTGGCGATTATCTTCGGGCCACCGCAGCTCGGTCCGCCCCCCGATCCCAGCATCATCGCCGCCGACCCCAGGCCCGACTGGTACCTCCTTTGGTACTTCTCGATCCTGGCTCTCTGTCCGGCCAATCTCGAGACGTACGTCATTCTCTTGACGCCGCTCTTCGTGGGAGGCCTGTTGATCTCGGCGCCTTTGATCTCCAACCAGGGCGAACGGAGCGCGCGCCGGCGTCCCTGGGCGATCGCGCTGGTGGTGATGACGGTCGTGATGATCGGATCGCTCTGGATCCTGGGGGTGCAGTCGCCCTGGTCCCCGAAGTTCCACGCGCCGCCCCTCACCGCCGCCGTGGTCGGAACGACCAGCGGTCCGGTGGCCGAGGGGGCGCGTCTCTTTCACGATAAGGGCTGCTTGAGCTGCCACCTCGTGGCCGGGACCGGCGGGCTGCGCGGCCCCGATCTCACCCATGTCGGCGATCTCCTGACGCGCGACCAGATGACGATCCGGATCTCCAATGGAGGCACCAACATGCCGGGATACGCGGGGATGTTGTCGTCGGAGGAGCTGACCCGGCTGGTCGATTTTCTGGACTCCAGGCGGGCTTCGCTCCGAAGCCCACGCCCGCATTAGGACGAAGGCGATTTCTTGGTTGGGCAGGATGCGAACCTGCATCGACCTCGAATCGAAGAGATAGCAATCTCGAGCATTCGAGCGGCCGGCTGGCGGGCGCGGCTCGATCCCAGCCAGTTAGGCGAGAAACGCTACCAAGATAACGCTCGGGTCAGAGGCTCGCGGCTCGCGGCGGGATCGAACTCCAGCTTGGTGCCGCAGGCGGGGCAGGCGAGGCGCCAGCCCGGATCGATCCGCCGGCGCTCGCTCCTGGCCTGGGCGGCGTCGACGATCTTGCGCACCGCTGCCTTGCGTGCCGCTGCGATCGACGACGCCGCCTTCGCCCCGATCGCGACGCCACAGTGCGGGCAGGGGAGCGCCGCCAGGCGGGGGACGGCGGTCCGCACGCGCCGGTCGGTCTGCACCACGAGCCCGATCATGGTGCCGACGCCCGCCACCGGGACGCCGATTCCCAGCACCACGGCGACGAGGGCGGCGGTGCTCAACCGGCGGCCCCGATCGGTTTCTTGGTTGTCTCGGGCGGCGTCATCGGCTCGCGGATCGCGTCGAACAAGGGTCCAGATCCGGCCACCGGAGATGATGCGGGATCGGTCTTTCGACGGCCGTGAACGGTCGGATCGTGGCGTCTCGAACCCATGGAAAACTCGTGAAGCGTACGAAGAGGCATCGATCCTCCCGATATCCTAGTGCCCCTTCGCAAGGGGGCGGGACTCAAAATGTGACGAGAGAGTAACTCAACGGAAGTTTCGAGTCGGATCGCGTTTGTGATACGCACGCGCGCGATCGGGTGGTGGACCGCGATTTGAGCCCGCGGGGCGCGGATTCGTGTCGGGGTGAAAAAGAAAGGGAGAGGGAGATGACGAAGCAGACATTCGTATGGGTGGCAGTCCTGGGCGGAACGATTATGGGGTCTGGTTGCGCCGACGATCGGCCGTCAGCACCGACCACGCCGGTCGAGGTAGGCGCGATCACGGGCAGCTCGATTGGAGCAAAAGCGGCGGCGACGAGGCTCTTCGTCCCGCCTCCCGACCCGGGAGCCGTGAAGCAGATCGCCAGTCTGGTCAAGGCGCGTGATCTGTCCGACGCGCTCAAGCTGACCGCGCTGGCAGCGACACCGCAAGCCGTCTGGTTCACGGGCGGCACGGCTGCGGATGTCAAGAAGGCGGTCGGCCAAACGATGGCCGCCGCATCCTGCGAGGGTCGGGTTCCCGTCCTGGTCGCCTACAATATCCCGTTCCGCGACTGCGCCGGCTACTCGGCCGGAGGCGCCGCCGATACGGCCTCGTATGAGGCCTGGATCGCCGGATTTGCCGCCGGCATCGGGAAAGCGAAGGCCGATGTCATCCTCGAACCGGACGGCCTCGGGATCATCCCGTACAACACGACCATCTATGGCGCGGCCGATTGGTGCCAGCCGACCATCACCGATTCCACCGGCGCCACGGTCCCGGCGCCCGGTGCCAGCTCGGACGAGCGCTATGCGCAGTTCCAGGCCGCAATCGCGACCCTGAAGGCAGTCGCGCCCAACGCGTCGGTCTACTTGGACGGCACGCACAGCGCCTGGCTGGGCGTGGGCGAGGCGGCGTACCGGATCCACAAGGCTGGGTTCGATCCAAACACGGGTGCTCAGCTCGTGAAGGGGTTCTTCCTGAACGTTTCGAACTATCAACCGACCGATCAGTCGATTCAGTTCGGGACCTGGGTGTCCCAGTGCATGGAGGCGGCGATCGGCGGGGCCTCGTGGGCGCTCGGGCACTTCGACTACTGCCCAAGCCAGTATGACCCGGCCACGGGCTACGGGTTGGATTACAGCGCCGCCTACGAGGCGACCGTGACGGCGAGCCTCGCGAGCATGCTCAACGGCGCGGTCGCGACGTTGCCGTTCGTCATCGACACCAGTCGAAACGGCAACGGCCCGCTCGACACCGATCCGTATGCGGCGGCACCTTACAACCAATCGGCGACGGTGATCAGCGGGCTGAGCTCGGGCGATTGGTGCAACCCTCCCGGAGCGGGGGCCGGATTGCGTCCGACCGCGAGCACGGGCGTTCCGCTGGTGGACGCCTATCTGTGGGTCAAGATTCCTGGCGAGTCGGACGGCCAGTGCGACATCGCCGGAGGCGCGCGCGCGTGGGACTACACGGCGTACAATCCGTGGAACCTCACGGGCGACGCACAGAACACCTTCGATCCGCTCTGGGGGATGGTTGACCCGGCCGCCGGCGTATGGTTCCCCGCCCAGGCGCTTCAGCTCGCTCAGCTCGCTGTGCCACCGCTGCTCTGAGGGGGCAATGAAAATGAATAGGCTCCGCCCGCTTTCGGCGGCGCGGGGCCCATTCAAATCGCGACCGCACTTCGTGTCGCTGTCCATGCGACTACTCCCACTCGAACGACAACGTGAGCAACGAAGGCACGACCGGGTTCCAATTCACCCGCAGCCAGGGGGCGCTCATGGCCGGGGCCAGCGCCACGTCGGCGCAATCCTGCAGCTGACCATTGGCGCAAGACGCGCACGCTTCGACGGTGGCCTGATCCGGCCCGGCAAAATCTTCGCGAATGTGAGCGGCGGTGCCCGCCGGCGCGCTGCCCGATTGAACCTGAAACACCGTTGCTCCACCCGCGTGCGGCCAAAACAGAACACTCGCGCGTTGATCGCCGAACACCAGCGGCGTTGCGCCATCGCAGGCACCGTCGGCGACAACCGACGAGGTCGCCAGCGGCGTGACCGCCAGATCCAGGCGTACAATCGGATCATCGGCCGTGCCGCGCACATCGGGCAGCGCGACAACGTCGTCGCCCCCCGACGGCAACAACACCGTCGGAAACCAGGCGTCGGGATCGATTGGCCAGTGGCCGTCGAAGTCCGGCAACGCACCTTCTGCCGAGCAGGCGCGGATCGCGGGTGCCTGCGCGGTCGCGGTATAGGTCGCGCGCACCACGGCCCCGGCGGCTCCGACGGGGACCGCCACCCGGTAATCGGCCAGCGCGTTGGTCAAGGGGACGGCGCCGGCGACCGGCGCTTCGGAACAGCCCCAGGTGAAGGCGCACATCCGGCGCCGCGGCGCCGCCGTCATGGCGTTCCAGACGTCGTCGAGCGGCAGACCGAACTGCGCGTTGAAGGTGGCCGCGACCTGATCATTGTTCATGTCACATCGCAGGCTGCGATAGAACGCGAGGAAGGCGGAAATGCCCCATTGGTCGACGATCCAGGTCACCAGCGCGCCCGCCGGCTGGTACGCGGTCGGAGCGGCGCCCGAGAAATCGCCGAGGTCACGCCACGACTGGTCCAACCACGCGGGCCGGTCGGCGGCCGTCGCGTAGAGCAGCTCGGTGCCGGGATCGCAGGACGCGCTGACGGCGAGCCCCTCGCGGAACAGCGCGGGCGCGCTGGTCGAACCGATCACATAGCTGTGCGTCAGCTCGTGCTCATCGATGGCCAGGGGCGAATGAATCTCGATCCGCCCCGAGGCGAAGAGCACGGTGCAGGGGCGGTCGTCGCAGGGCGAGCCGGCGGCGACCAGCCGGTTTTCGTCGGGGTACTTGAAGTAATCGATCGGTCCCCAGCTATCGGAGGGCAGGCCCAACCATTGTGCAGCCGTGATGGCAGCGTGCTCCTCGAGCTGGTCGACCACCGTCGCGTCGACGGCGTCGTCGCCGGGCAGGGCGTGATAGACGAAATGCGCCGACGACCAGGTCTGCTCGTCCGACCAATGGGTCGGTGTCGGGCCGCCGCCCCCGCATCCCGCCACCACGATGACCGTCGCCATGACGCGCCCGACGACCGCCGCGAACGACGAGGATGCCGACACCGCCGTTGCCGCCCGATCCAGCCCACGCATTGCGGCACTATATCGCGGCGCCGCCGGAGCTGGCGGCACCGCCGGAACAGATGCGGGCGGGTCATCGAGCGGGTGCGCGTCAGCGACCTCGGGAATGAGGGCGCCTGCGCTGGTCATCCGTGACGACGGCGAGGGGATCGTACCGGAGCTGACGCGCGACGGGGCGCTGCGGGCGATCGCCACCAACATCGGGCATTCACGCAAGCGGGGCCTATCGCCGCGCGAGCGGCACGACGAGATGGTCGCCGGCAAGTACGGCATCGGTCTGCTTGGAGCGGTTCTGGCAGGTCAACAGCGACACGCGGCGCGGACTCGGGCTTGGGCCGGGTACGCGACGCTGGTCGAAGCGGAGCTGGGCCGGCTCGATCGCGAGCGCCAGGCCACGACCAGCCGGCAACTCTTGACCGAGCTGCGGCGAGCCCTGCGCGGGCTGCGCGCGCGCCTGCCGCAATACGAGCTGCCGAAGGTCGAGGAGCCGGCGTCGCCGGGTGGGACCACGCCAGTGGCCGGCGCCGGAGGCGCGGCGCCCGAAGGGCTCCCTCTCGGACAGGCCGACAGCGGCCTCGAGGATGCAGACCCGGACCCGGTGCCAACCGAGGAGGCACCGTCGCTGTTTCCGCCTGGGCCGCTCGCGGTCGTCCGCATCGTCCCGGCGGAGGTCACGGTGCAGGCGGGACGCGAACGAAGGGTGCAAGCCATCGCGCTCGATCGCGACGGCCGGCGGGTGCGCGGCGAGGTGTCGTTCGCGTGGTCAAGCGACAACCCGGCCGTCGAGATCGTCGGCGACGGCCCGAAGCCCCTCGTCCGCGTACAGCCGGACGCGCGGGCGGACCTGCGCTTTGCGATCGCGGTCGTCGCGCGGCAGGACGCGGAGCAGGCCGAGGCATCGGCGTGGGTGCGGATCGCGGATCGCCCCGAGCCGGCGACCGATCTCGCCGCCGGCGTTCCCGAGCCCGAGCTGGTCGACGATTCGGGCGGGCGCTGGCGCAGCCGCTTCGACGGGCAGCGATGGCAGGTCAACGCCAGCCACGACGACTACATCGCGCTGCGCGGCGAGCCCCGGACGCGGCTCCGCTACCTGCTCTCGCTGTTCGCCAAGGAGGTGGCGCTCCGCGCCCACGGCGTGCCGGGGAGCGAGGCGGCGCTCGAGAGCCTGGTCGAGATCCTGGCCCACGCGGAGCGGAACCTCGGGTTCGGAAGTTAGAGACCGCCCGCGCCGCCGCGAAATCGCTCCGCGTTTCCTGTGGGCAACTTTGATGAGGTTTTCCCGCAGGGCAGTGATGGTAAGCGTCGAGCGTGCGCCGAACGCGTTCATCCGACGCAAGAAGGAGATGTTCGTCGATGACGAGGGGCCGGCGCGAGATGGTCCACGGCGCGGGCTGGGTCGAGAAGCGCCAGATCGCAAAGCTCCGCTGGCGACGGCGTTCGAGTCCGGCGGCCCCTTCAAGTATCGGTCGACAAGCTGAGTGTCTTCCAGCGGGCGTCCTCCTCGGCGCGCGCGGTAAGGGCCGCGGCGGCGGCGGACACGGCATCGCTTCCGAGCAGCAGGTGAAGCGGCGGTTGTTTCTCTTCGGCCAGCCGCAGAATCGCTTGCGCCACCTTGGCGGGATCGCTGCGTGCGCCCTCGGCACGGCCGAACGTGGCGCGGATGACGGCGCCGACGGTAGGTTCGTAGTCTGGCGCCAGACGCTCGGCCAGCATCGACAGCCCGAACATGTCCGTGCGCATGCCGCCGGGCTCGACGCAGGTGACGCGGATGCCGAGCGGCGCGACCTCGCGCGCCAGCACCTCGCTGAGCCCGCCGACCGCCCACTTCGCCGACTGGTAACCGCCGAGGCCGGGCGTACCGCGTCGCCCGCCGATGGAGGAGATCTGGATGATGTGTCCGTCGCGCTGGGCGCGCATCACGGGCAAGGCGGCGCGGGTGACGTTGTAGACGCCGAAGAAGTTGATCTCGACCTGGCGGCGGAACTCGTCCTCCGGTAGGTCCTCGACGGAGTTGGCCTTGATGTAGCCGGCGTTGTTGACGACGACGTCGAGGCGGCCAAACGCGGAGGTGACGGCAGCGACCGCGGCGCGCGCCGCCGCCGTGTCCGTGACGTCCAGCTCGATGGTGCGCAGACGATCGCCCGCCGGCAGAAAGGCGAGGTCGCCTGGCTCGCGCGCGGTGGCGACCAGGCGATGGCCGGCGCCCAGCACCGCCTGCGCGAGCTCACGGCCGAGGCCACGCGAGCAACCCGTGATGAGCCAGATCTTGGACATGGCAACCCTCCCCGCCAGAACCTAGCAGACGATCCAAGCGGTGATTCCGCGCCGTCGGGGCGGTTGATGGATTTCTCGCGCAGGGGCGACGGGACGCGATCGACCTGCAGTAAAAATCAGTTCTTGGCCCCTTCTAGACCTGTACGATCCCTCATTCGCCCGGCGCCGAGACGGCGCAATCGACCCCAGGAGCACCCATGAGACGTCTCGGATGGACCAACAATGGATTCGTGTTCGCCTCGGCCCTGGCCCTGGCCGGCGCAGCGTGTTCGGGCGGCGGTTCGGG
>DASRLC010000523.1:0-3597 GCA_035648655.1 Polyangia bacterium | reverse complement strand
CTCTCAGGGACAAGCGACGGGCAGCGTCTGGTCGCCCCGTGCGGCGCCCAATCCCCTGCGCCCGCAGTTTCGTTGGAGCCCGGTGGCGGGCGCCGCCGGATACGAGATCCAGATCGACGACTCCTGCCTGAGCCCCGTGCCCGGCGGCTGCACGTTCCCGACGCCCGAGATCGACGCGCAGACCACCGACAGCGCGTTCGTCCCGTCCGCCGACCTTCCGGTCTCGATGACCCCACCGGTCGGCCGTCGCTATATGTGGCGCGTGCGGAGCTGCGATACTTCTGGCGCCTGCGGCCTGTGGTCACGCACCAACTACGTCGACGTCGGACGCCAGCGACAGGACTTCAACGGCGACGGTTATGCGGACCTGGCAGTGGCCGCCGGGGGCTCGAACCCCAACGCCGTGTTTGTCTATTTTGGCGGCCCCGCCCTTCCGGTCTCTCCCGGTTGGACCATTCGGGGAGACACGTCGGCGTCCCCCCTCGGGGGGTCCGGTTTCAGCCGGCTGCGGTGGCTGGGCGATCTGAACGGTGACGGATTCGCGGATCTGGCCGTCGGCGTGGAGCGCGAGAGCGGCGACAGCGTGCGGGTCTATTTCGGCGGCGCGTCGCCCGCCACCGATCCGGCGGTGGAGATCGCGGACTCGGCATCCACCGGAAGCTCTCTCTGGACGCTGCTGGCGAGCGATCTGAACGGCGACGGGGCAGCAGATCTCTTCCAGGCCTACTGGGGAGATCCGTCGGGCACCTACGTCGTGTCGTACGGACCGTTCCTCGGCGAGGGGAGCGCGCAGACGTTCATCAACGATCCCACCGTGGTGGCGACTTGCGACTTCGACTCCGACGGCTACGCCGATCTCGTCACCTCGAACGATCATCTGCTTCGCGGTGGCCCGAACGGCCCATTCGGCGGACGCGGGTCAGAGCCGATCTCCGCCGGCGGAGCCGAGGGCGCGATCGCCTGTGCCTGGAACGTCAACGGCCTTGGAGGGGCCAATCTCCTCGTCGACTTGGGGACCACGGCGGCGCGGCTCCAACTCCAGTCCAGCCCGACGAACCCGGGCGCGCAGGCCTGCGACGGTTCGCTTCCCGCGCTCTCGCCGGGCCCGAGCGGCTACGGCCAAGGCCACCCCAACGGAGATGCGGTCGCCGACGTGGGAGACGCGGACGGCGACGGTTACGATGATCTTTTGGTCGGCGATTTCCGCAACAATCGCGCGGCTCTGTTTTTCGGAGGCTGTCCGGCCACGCGGGTCAGCGAGCTCCCTGGCCTCCGCGATCTCGGCGGCAACCCGTCCGCGGGCAGCGCCGTGGCGGCGGCCGGAGATCTGGACGGCGACGGGTTCCCCGACCTCGCCGTCGCAAACGTCTACGGCAACTTCGATTCCATCTGCTCGGGCGAAGTCTATCTCTACCGTGGCGGCGTCGTTGTCGACACGACGCCGACGAGCGTGCTCCTCGATCCCGATTCTCCCCCGCCAGCGGGCGGCTGCCGCGGCGACGCATTCGGCCTGGCGCTCGACTGACCGTGGACGTCGCCGTGCTGTGGTCGAAACCGGTACGATGGATGCTGCTATCGCGGTCATCATGAATCCCTTGCTCGCTCTCTACACTGAATTCCGGGGGTCGAGCTGTCTCACTCACGTTGGCACAGAGGGCTGAACCTCTCGCGAGCCCGTCCCCAGGTTGCCGAGATGGTACACGGGACACTCGACCGGTGAGATCGTGAACGTCTCGAACTTCTCGTCGAGCAGTTTCTCGATCACACTGCCGTCCGAGTTCTCGAGACGACGTTCGGCGGTGGGACGTTCGATTTTGCGTATGTCGGGAGGAGCCGCGTGGCCACCCGAAGGCCTGCGAGTTGTGTTTCTCAGGACATTGTTCACGGGACCTGACTTGATGTGAGCCCCGTCGGCGACGGCGGGCGGGTTGCGTGAGGCCTTTAGGCCGATTCCAGTTCTGAGGTCCTGCGCTCCACGATCGTCTGGAGGCGCTTTAACGGAACCTTGCGCGTCCAGTTCCTCACCTTTCCGAAGTCGAAGTGGTCGGGCAGTTCGACCTCCGGCAGCGACGAGAAGGTGCGCGGCCTCGTCCGGGACAGGTAGAACACGTCGAAGAGGGCCTTCTCCGGCGAGGCGATGAGCGCGCCTTCGGGGGTCGCCACGAATCCTCCGAAGACCTCGGGCGCCACGGTGTGGAGGGAGAAGTCGCCCATCGACGTTTCGACCTCTTGGGGCCTTCCGAGCGTCACGACGTACGTCGAGCGCGGGATCTGCGAGATCATCCCGTGAAACCTCAGCGCCGACAGGAGAGAGACATAGCTCGGAGATGGCGCGGCCACGTAGCGCGACAGCACCTTCGGATCGAGGTCGCGGCCGAGGATCACGGCGCAGGCGGAATGGAGCATGCGCGCGAGCCCGGTGCCCGTCTTCGGCAACCCCCGCGGCGGGACGCCCCCATGGTGGCGGTGCGGCTATCCGCGCTCGATCTGCCGTTCAAGGCGCTGGCGTGGGAGGTGGCGACCCGTGATCGCCTCCAGACGAGATCGGTCTAGCGTCTCCGCGCGGCAGACGCGCGCTGGCGCCGGGTGCCGAGCAGTAGGCCCAACGCCAGGAGGATGGTCACGGCAAGCGTTCCGGTCGCATTGCGGAATCCCGAGGCGAGCTCGCACCCGCAGCCGCCGCTGCTGGGGTTGTTGGCGCTGCCTGCCAGCACCACCGGAATGCTGATCTGGGCGGTGTTGCCAACCGAATCGGTGACGAGAATGACATCGGTTCCGGCTCGGGGCCCCGCCGTATAGACGCCGGTTGCGGCGACGACGGTGCCGCCGGAGCCGGAGCTGACGACACTCCAGACGAATCCGGAGCCGCTGCCCCCGCTGGCATCGAGGGTCCTTTGCTGTGCCGTCTGGACAGGGCCGGCGACCGGCGCGATGGTGAGGCCGGAGCCGACCTGAACGGTGACGGTGACCGTGGCGCCGTTGGCATCGCGCACCGTGATGACGTCGGTGGTTTTCCCGAGGGCGCCGGCGGTGTAGACGCCGGTGGTCGCGTTGATGCTGCCGCCCGAGCCGTTGGTGGTGAGCGTATACATCAGAGGCGCCGCACCGCCCGAAACCCCGATGGTCAGCGTGCCGCGGGGCGGAGAGGTGGTGGTCGCGACCGGGGCCGTCAGGGCGGCCTCGACGTGGACCTGAGCCGTCGCCGTGTTGCCCAGCGAGTCGGTGACGGTCACGACGTCGGTCCCGCCACCCAGCGCGCCGACAGTGTAGGCGCCGGTATTCGCATCGATCGCGCCGTGCGAGGTATTGGTGGTCAGCGCGAAGCTGTAGCCGATACCGCTGCCGCCACCGACGGTGAACGTCATCTGCGCGAGCGGCGCGGTGTCGACCACCGCCGGGGTGAGGTGAAGGCCATCACCGACGCTAATGGTCACGTGCACCGAGTTGTGGAGTGTGTCGGTGACGGTCACGACGTCCTGGACGTTGCCCGTCGAACCGGCGGTATAGCTCCCCGTCGACGCCCCGACGGTCGCGCCGGAGGTGTTGGTCGTGAGGACGAAGGTGAAACCCGTCCCGCTGCCGCCGGCAGCCGTGAAG
>DASRLC010000522.1:0-9043 GCA_035648655.1 Polyangia bacterium | reverse complement strand
GGCTTGGGCGGGGTGACCGCGCCGGTGGTGGCGGGCCGCAACCAGATTTCGACCGACGTGGTCATAGAGCGGCCGGAGCGCTGGTGGCCGAACGGACTCGGCGCGCAGCGGCTCTACCCGATCGAGACCGCCCTGTATTGGGAGCCGCCGGCGGACGGGCGCGGCGGCCAACGTGGCCCGCCGCGCGCGGAGGGGATCGAAACCGGCCTCGGCCGCCGGATCACCCGCATCGGTCTCCGCACGCTCGAGGTGGTCAGCCAGCACGACGCCGCCGGCAAGAGCTTCTTCATCAAGGTCAACGGCGCGCCGGTGTTCATGAAGGGGGCCAACTGGATCCCCTCGGACAGCTTCGTCGACCGCGAGACGCCCGAGCGCCAGCGCAGTCTCCTGCAGGCGGCGGCGACGGCCAACATGAACATGGTCCGCGTCTGGGGCGGCGGCATCTACGAGAGCGATAGCTTCTACGGGCTGTGCGACGAGCTGGGGTTGCTGGTCTGGCAGGACTTCATGTTCGCCTGTTCGATGTATCCGGGCGATGCGGCCTTCGTCGAAAACGTGCGTCAGGAGACGATCGAAAACGTGCGCCGTCTCCGCAACCACCCCTCGCTGGCGCTGTGGGCAGGCAACAACGAGATCGAGGCCGCTTGGCAGCAATGGGGTTGGCCCTGGCGGTTCCACCTCGACAAGGCCGCGCAGCGGACGATCTGGAACGACTACCGGCACCTCTTTCACGAGGTGATTCCGCAGGTGGTGGCGGCCGAGGATCCCGGCCGCTTCTACACGCGCTCGACGCCCAGCGCGAACGAGGACGGCGTGCCGCCCGGCAAGATGGGGTGGGGCGATTCCCATTACTGGGGCGTCTGGCACGCCGCCGCGCCCTACGAGGACTACGCCGCCAACATCTCGCGCTTCATGAGCGAGTACGGCTTCCAATCCTTCCCGACCCTCGACAGCGTCGCGCGCTACGCGCCACCGTCCGAGTGGCGCATCGATTCGCCGGTCATGCTCAGCCATCAGCGGCACCCGCGTGGCAACGCGCTGGTGCGCACCTATATGGACCGCGATTTCCACGTCCCCCAGGACTTCGGCGCGTTCCTGTATCTGTCGCAGGTGCTGCAGGCGACGGTGATCCAGTTCGGCGCCGAGGCGCACCGCCGCAAGATGCCCACCAACATGGGCAGCCTCTACTGGCAGCTCGACGACTGTTGGCCGGTGGCCTCTTGGTCCAGCATCGATTATTACGGCCGCTGGAAGGCGCTGCAGTACGCGGCCCGGCGCTTTTTCGCGCCCGTGCTGGTGAGCCCGGTCGACGACGCCGGTAACCTGCAGGTCTTCGTGGTGTCGGATCGGCGCAGCGATTTCGGTGCGCGGTTGACCGTGCGGCTGATTGACTTCGACGGCCACGAGAAGTGGCACTCCGAGCGCGATCTGACGGTCCGGGCACTGACCAGCGAGCCGCAGTTCTCGGCCTGGAAGCGCGATCTCTTGAAGGGGCTCGATCCGAGCCGGGTGGTCCTGAGCGCCGAGCTGCGTGAGGGCGGGGTGCTGGTCGGCCGCCACCTGTTTTACTTCATGAAGACCCGCGACCTGGCCCTGCCACCGCCGGGGCTGACGTTCGCCGTCGAGCCACACGGCGAAACCGCCACCGTTCGCGTGACCGCCCAGCGCTTGGCCCGGGCGGTCTGGCTGACGGCGCCCAGTGGCGGACATTTCTCGGACAACTTCTTCGACCTGCTGCCGGGCGAGACCACCCAGGTCGAGTGGACGCCCGATCCGGGCGCCCCCGCGGGCGGCGCAGGGCGACTGTCTTCGTTGCTGCGTGCAATGACCGTGCGCGATACATATTGAAGCATGGGTTACCGGATCAAACGGCGGGAGGGCGTGGCCGAGGCGGTGCGCCGGATCGTGCGCGAGCAGATCGACGCCGCGATCGAGGTGGCGGGGGATCGCACCGTGGCCCAGGACGAGCGGGTCCACGGGGTGCGGACGCGGCTCAAGCGATCGCGCGCCGCGTTGGCGCTGATTCGATCGAAAGGCGGCGCGGAGGTGGCGCGCGACGTCCGGCGCTTGCGCGATGTCGGGCGGCTTTTGTCCCGACCGCGCGACCTGGCGATCCACGCCCAGACCTTTGCCGCGCTGGGCGCGCGGCTTTCGCCGGCGCTGCCGCCGCGCCAGCTGGCGCGCATCGGCGCCAGCGGCGAGCAGATCCGGGGCGCGCTTCACCCCGAGGAGGTCGAGCGTCACTTGGATGAGGCGGTGCGCGCGCTGCGCCGTCTGCGCCGTGGCCTCGGAAAGTGGGGCGTGGCCGGGGGGCGCCGCGTCGTCGGCACCGGCGTCGCCAAGACCTATCGGCGCGGCCGCGACAAGCTGACGGCCGCCCGGGCGCAGCCCTCGCCGGACCGATTTCACGAGTGGCGCAAGCAGGTGAAGGCGCTGGCGTACGAGCTGCGCATCATCGGGGGCGCGGTGCCCGAGCTCCAGACCACGCTGATGCCGAAGATCGAGAAGCTGGGCGAGCTGCTGGGCGAGGTCCACGATCTGGATTCGTTCCGGGCCGCCGCCGCGCGGCACCCGGGCTGGTTCGAGCGCGCGGCCGACGGCGCGTCGGTGCTGGCGGCACTCGAGGAGCGGCGCGCGGAGCTCGAGGACGAGGCCCTGGCGTTGGCGGCCAGCGTGTTCGCCGGGCGGACGCGCGACGTTCGGGCCTTGGTCGAGACCGGCTGGCAGATCTGGCGCCAAGGCCCCGAGGCGCCGCAGGCTGGGGCGCAGGCGGACTAGCGGCGCGATGCGGCGACGGGCGACGTCCGTGCGGCCCACACCGTCGGTATTGGTCGCTCTGGCGGTGCTGGCCTGCCCGTCGGTGTCGTCGCGGGCGCGCCCCCGGCCCAATATCGGCCCGCCGGCCGCGACCCGCGCCGAGGCCGCCCAAGGCGCCACCCAGCGCATCACCCACGACGGGCACGCGCGCCCGCGGGCGCTGGCGTTCAACGACGCCGACGGGTTGCTCTACGTCGCGCTCTCGACCGCGGATCAGGTGGCGGTGGTCGTGCCGGATTCCCGGCCGCGGGTGCTGGCGCGGGTCGACGCCTGCCGCTTCCCAGACGCGATCGCCGCGCTGCCAGAGGGCGGCGCTTTGGTGGCCTGCCGGTTCGAGCCGGGACTCCGTCGGATCGCGCGCGACGCGGTCGGGACCTTCCGCGCAGTCCCGCTGGCCGGTGATCTACCGGCCGGCGGGCGCGGCTTGGTGCTGTCGAGCGACGGCCGGCTGGCCTACGTCGCCTCGCCGCCGTTGCGCGGGATCGCGGTCGTGTCGCTCCCCGACGGGCGCGTGCGGCAGACGCTGCCGACCGGCATTTCGCCGCGCGCCGTGCGGCGCGTGGCCGGGCGGGCCTGGCCGGGTCATCCGGAGTCGCTGCTGATC
The DNA here is from genome assembly GCA_035648655.1 of Polyangia bacterium. Lineage (GTDB taxonomy): Bacteria > Myxococcota_A > Polyangia > Fen-1088 > Fen-1088 > JADGRB01. The sequence goes on along the minus strand of DASRLC010000522.1, from coordinate 5,622 downwards.
GTGAGCAACTTCATCGACCACACCGTCACCGTTCATCCGATCGGCGTCGACGGGCGGTTGGGCGCGGCGATTCAGACCATCCGGACGGAGGCGCCGGTGCTCGATCTCGGCGTGGGCGGCGGCGAGCTCCCGGCGCTCTGGCTGTTCACGCACGAAGACCGGCCGGTCTCACGCGCGCACGGTCCAGTCGAGGGGCTCGATAGCGGCGTCATCCGCCTGGACGCGCGTCCGTCCGACGCGCGTGCGTCCGACGCGCGGCAGCCGCCCCTCGACGATCTGGGCCCGGGGCGACGCCCGTTCGTCAACCTGGGCGAGCGGGCGAAGCCGGTCATCGAGCTGGCGGCGGCGGCACTCGACGGCGGCGGCATGCTGGCCATCGTGGGCGCCGGCAGTGACAATCTTCTCCTGGTGCCGGCGCACGAGGCACGGCTGCAGGACGCGATCGTGGTGCCGGTGGGCGCCAATCCCTCGGCGGTGATTGCGCTGCCGGGCGCACGCTTCGTCACCGCCGATCGCTTGAGCGACACGCTGACCTTCGTCTCCATCGACCAGCCGGTGGGCGTCGAGTCGACGTTGGAGTTGGCGCCGCCGGGCCGCCCTTCACCGGCGGAGCGCGGCGAGCTGCTTTTCTACAGTCGGGCGCTGGTGCCCCACAATGTCGCCGACGGTCCGCTGTCGCTCTACACGTGTGCCGCGTGCCACGACGACGGGCACATCGACGGGCGCCGGCACCCGGCCAAGTTGAATCGATTCTTTTCGACGACGTCGACCTGTCGCGGCCTCGGCAACACCGCGCCTTATCTGCGGCTCGGCAATCAGGCCACCATCGACGTCTTCGCCGACAACATCGTCGCGACCCACGCGCAAGGCGCCGAGCGCGATCCGGCCCACTTCGATCAATATTCGGTCCGGCTCCGGTTGCGTGAAGGGGGCGGTTGGACCTCGGCCACACTCTCACCCGCCCAGGTGCGCACCGCGCTGGCTCGCTACATGGAGCGGATCCCGGTCGAGCCGTCTCCGTTCGCGGCGCCGGGCGCGCGCTCGCTTTCGGCCCAGGCGCGCAGAGGGCTGTCGTTGTTTCGGCAGGGCTGCGCGGGTTGCCATCAGCTGGTCGACGACACGGCGCTCGGCCACCACGTTCCCGAGGCGGAGCTGGAGACGCGCCTGTTGGCCGGACAGGTGGCGCTGACCAGCCCAGGCCGCTACGCGGTCGGCACGCCGGTGCTGGGCGAGGGGGGCAACAACCCGCCCTCGCTGCGCGGCGTGTGGGACGCGGCGCCTTACTTCAGCGACGGCAGCGCGCGGACGCTCGAGGAGGTGTTGCGCCGGACCGACCCGGGCGGGTCGGCGGTCCACGCCAAAGAGAACGCCGCCCGTCCACCGGCGTTGTCGGCCGAGGATCGGGCGGCGCTGCTCGCGTTCCTGAGAGTGCTGTGATGCCGTCAGCTTGGGGTTGGGCGACTACCAGCCACCGCCCGCGGGCTTCTTGGCGCCTTTGTCGGCCTTGTCACCCTTGTCGGCCTTGGCCTTTTTGGCGGGCTTCTCGGTCTTGGCGCTGTCGTCGGCCTTGTCCGCGGCCTTGACGGAGGCGGAGGCCAGGAACGCGCCGGCCAGAACTGCTGCGAGGATCATCTTCATCGGGACTCCTGGGTTGAGGGGTGAACGTCCGGGTTGTAAACCGTTTCGCCCCCCGGCGCGACCGCGTTCAATCCGATCCCGATCGCGTCGGGCCTCCCAGGATCCCGATTCTGATCGCGTCGGGCAAAGACGCGCTTTGCGCGTCGGAGGCCATCGCGGGGGGCGCGGGACCCTCCCAGGGTCCCGATTCAATAGCTGTCGAAGATGGTCGTCGCGTGCAGCGCGGCCCGCAGCGCGCCGAGCGTCGTGGCCGCGTGAGGTCGAAAGATCACGGTCCGGCTCTCGCCCGGGAGCAGGTCGAAGAAGTTGTCTTCGAAGAAGCCGTCGATGGCGCCGCTACCCAGGAAAACGTCGCGCGCGAGCTGCTTGGCGCCGACCGTGATCGCGAAAGCGCCGCTTGTCGCCGCCGCCACCGACAGACTCACCTCCGGTCGCGGCAGATCCAGATCTTTGGTCTTCTCGAACCACATCACGTTGCGCGCGATCGGCTGGCGGTTTTCGGAGATCTCGGCCACCAGCGCGACCTTCTTCGGATCCGCCGCGCCCAGCAGCTCACGCTTGCCCAGCGAGAGGTAGACCCGGCTCGCATTGGCGGACAGCACGATGTCCTGCTCCCGCCGTGCCAGCTCGCGCCCCCCAAAATCGACCAGCCGCACCGTGAGGTGCGCGGCGGCGTCCGCGCGGCGATCGGAGACGCCCCACACGTTGATGGTCCCCTTGTCGTCGATCGGGCTCACCAGCACCGGCGCGAAGAATCGGCGCGCGAAGTAGTGCAGCGCCTTCCAGCGCCCGTAGTAGTCGATACCCGACCAGGAGGCTACCGGCCAGCAGTCGTCGAGCTGCCAGTAGAGGCTCCCCCAGTTGCGCCCCATCGCGCGGCGGTGCGCCTCGGCGGCGTATTTGATGACGGTGCCTTGCAGCACCTGCCCGACGTACAGGAACGACGCGAAGTCCTTGGGCCGCCGAAAGTCGCGATCCATGTAGGTCTCGATGAGCGCATTGCCACGCGGGTGGCGCTGGTGCGAGAGCATCACCGGGCTGCCGATGTCCCAGTCGGTGTCGCGCGCCGTGTAGCGCGCCACCGACGTCAGGTCGGGGAACGACTGGAAACCATACTCGCTCATGAAGCGCGAGATGTTGTCGCCATAGGCCTCGTAGGGATTCTCGGCGTGCCAGACGCCCCAGTAGTGCATGTCGCCCCAGCCCATCTTGTTGGCGGCGATGCGATCCTCGTTGGCGCTCGGTGAGCTGCGCGTATAGAACCGCCCGGGATCTTCGGCCTCGACGATCGACGGCAGCAGCTGGTGAAACATCTGTTTGTAATCGCGCCAGATGCGATCTTGCGCCGTCTTCGACAGGCCGAACTTGGCCGGCCAGCCCCAGCCCTTCCAGGCCGCTTCGTTCTCGTTGTTGCCAGCCCACAGCGCCAGCGACGGGTGGTTGCGCAGCCGGCGGACGTTCTCGATCGCCTCGTGCCGGACGTTTTCGACGAAGGCCGGATCGCCCGGGTACATCGAGCAGGCGAACATGAAGTCCTGCCAAACCAGCAGGCCCAGTTCGTCGGCGATCTCGTAGAAGCGATCGTCCTCGTAGATGCCGCCGCCCCAGACCCGGATCATGTTCATGTGCGCGTCGGCGGCCGACTGCAGCAGGTGGCGATAGCGGTCGTCGGTCATACGGGTAACGAAGCTGTCGGCCGGGATCCAGTTGGCCCCCTTCATGAAGACCGGCGCGCCGTTGACCTCGATGGTGAAGCTCTTGCCGGCGGCGTCGCGCTCGTGGACCACCTCGATCGTCCGCAGGCCGATCCGCGTATGGCGGACGTCCTTCGTTGTGCCGCCATCGGAGAGGGTGGTCTCGAGTTTATAGAGGCGCTGTGGTCCGAGGCCGTTCGGCCACCAGAACTCCGGTTTGTCGATGCGCCCGCGCAGCCCGAACTCGTTGACGCCGACTTCCAGGTCGACGTCGGCCTGCGCGATCGGCCCACCTCCATCGACGGTGACGGTCAAGCGCTGTTGCCCCGCGCGGGCGGCCACCACGCGCGTCCGGATGATCAGCTCGGCGGCGTTGGCGTCGAGGTGGTCCTGAAACACCTGCACGTCATCGAGGCGCGCGGCGTCCCAGCTCTCGAGCGCGATCGGCCGCCAGATCCCGCTGGTCACGAAGCGAGGACCCCAGTCCCACCCATAGTGGTAGGGCGCCTTGCGCGACCACATGCTGACCATCTCGGTGGCCTGATCGTTGGCGGCGGGCAGGTGGTACCCGAGGTGATCGTAGGCCGGTTTGACCTCTTCGATGGGCGAGCGAAACCGAATGACCAGCAGATTGTCGCCGGCCTCGAGGTGTGGTTTGACGTCGACCCGCCAGGCCCGGAACATGTTGTTGGCGTAAAGGACCGAGGCGCCGTTGACGAAGACCTCGGCGTAGGTGTCGAGCCCGGACATCACCAGCTCGATCCGCTCGCGGGCCAGCGTCGCGGCGTCGACTCGAATCGTGGTCTGATACTCCCAGGATTCGCGCTCGATCCACTGCTGATCTTTTTCGTTCAGCCGGTAGAACGGATCGCCGATCTTTCCGTTTGTGAAAAGATCGGTGTGAACGCAGCCGGGGACGGTGGCGGGCAGCCAGGGCTCGGCCGGCGCGTCGGCGCGGGTCACGCGACGAAACGTCCAGGGGCCCGCCAGCTCGATCCGGTCGCGCCCGCCGGCGATGGAGTCGCCTCCGTACGCCGGGCGGGCCACCGCCAGCGCCGCGCCCACCGCGCCCGCGGCCAGCACATGTCCCGAGGCGGCGACCGTCGCGGCGGCCGCCGCCAGCCGCACGGCCCGGGCGGCGGTCAGCGGCTCACCATCCGAGGCCGAAGCCGAACGGGAAGAGCGGGTCATATCCGGGATCGCCTACGTTGATGGGAATCTGCGCCATATCGCGCGGCCATGAGCAGGGGAGCTTGCCGGTCGGTTTGGCGGCGCCGCACAGGATGTCCGCCACGCCGGCGCCTTCGGTTCCGGGAAGCCAGGCCACCACCAGCGCGTCGGCTGCGCCCAGCAGATCGCCCAGGATCAGCGGCCGGCCCGTGAGCAGCACGACGATGAGCGGCTTGCCGCTCCGCTTGGCCGCCTCGACCAGCGCCCGATCCTCGGGCGACAGCTCCAGCTTGGCGCGATCGCCGCTGCCCTCGGCATAGGGATCTTCGCCCACCACCACCACCACCGCGTCGGCCTTCTCGGCCCCGGCGGCGTCCTTCGAGAAATCGACCCGCGCCGCGCCCAGCGCTTCGACCAGCCCTTGGCGGATGGTGGTTCCAGGCGTGACCGGGCCGCGGCGGCCGCGCCAGCCGACCGACCAGCCGCCGCACTGCACGCCCATGTCGTCGGCGCGGAAGCCGCAGAGGTGAACGCGCGCCGGATTGCGCAGCGGCAGCGTGTCGCGCCCGTTCTTGAGCACCACCAGGCTCTGCTGTACGGCCTGGCGCGCGACGGCGCGGTGCTCGGGCGCGCCGATTTTGGCGGTCAGCGCGCGGTCGGAGAACGGCCGCTCCCACAACTTGAAGCGGACCTTCTGCTTCAAGATGCGGCGGACCGCGTCATCGATGCGGGCCATCGGTACGCGCCCGGCGTTGACCAGATTCTTGAGGTCGGCGATGAACTCGCGAAACCGGATCGGCACCATCACCATGTCGATGCCGGCGTTGATGGCCACCTCGACGTCCTGCAGGTAGTCCTTGGACATCAGGTCGATGGCCGCCCAATCGGTGACCACCAAGCCGGTGAAGCCGAGCTCGCCCTTGAGGACGTCGGTGATGAGGCGTTTGTTGCCGTGCATCGGCTGGCCGTTCCAACTCGAGAACGAGACCATCACGCTGCCGACGCCGGCCTTGACCGCCGCGACGTAGCCGGGGAGGTGGATGCGCCGCAGCTCGTCTTCGCTGACGCGCGTGTCGCCGCGGTCTTTGCCGCCGAAGGTGCCGCCGTCGCCCAGGAAGTG
>DASRLC010000521.1:0-2342 GCA_035648655.1 Polyangia bacterium | reverse complement strand
CCGCTCCCGTCGCACCAGCCGCTCCCGTCGCCCCAGCCGCTCCCGTCGTACCGGCCGCACCGGTCGCACCTCCCGTTCCACCGGACGGGCCCGAGCTCGAGCATCCGAGTGGCAGACCAAGAAAGAGGAGAAGGGCTGCGGTGCTGCCGAATGCAAGCGAGCGAACGTGGGTCATGGGCCTCTCGGTGGCGAATGCCCGAAACAAGTCGGGCTATGGCGTGATCAGGGGGCGCCCGCGCAAAGTTGGTGCGGGTTCCGGCATCCCCGCCTCGATTTTCGACGGGCAGCATAGTTTGCACCGAAACGGCCCTTTGATGGACATGCCAAACACATGTCCTGTCGTCCTCGCCGCTCGCGTCGGAACGCTGGTTCTGTTTGGCCTCCTCGCGGCCGGCTGCGGCTCGAACGATGCCGGTTCGACCGATGCGGGTAGCCCCCAGGGCGCGGGCGGGTCGACGGGCGCGACCGGAGGTCGAGGCGGCACCTCGGGCGGCGCGGCCGGCATGACCAGCGGTGGGGAAGGCGGCGCGGCGGCAGGCGTCACCGGAACCGGGGGCGGAATCACCGGCACCGGCGGTGCAACGGCGGGAACCAGCGGCGAGGCCGGCCGACGCGGCGGAGCGGGGACCACCGGCACCGCGGGAAGCAGCGGCATCACCGGCAGCGCAGGCACCGCCGGCAAAGGCGGCGCGGCGGGGGCGACGGGCGCGGCGGGGACGATCGGCGCCAGCGGTGGCTCGACGGGCATCGGCGGGCAGACCAGCTCGGGTGGTGCCACCGGCGTGGCCGGCCAGAGCTCGGGCGGCTCGGGCGGGGCCGCCGGCCAGAGCAGCCCCGGCGGCTCGGGCGGCGTCGGCACCGGTGGAACGGCGGGCGGAGCCGGGGTTTGTGACATCTTCGCCTTGGGAGGCACCCCGTGCGTCGCCGCGCACAGCACGGTGCGGGCGCTTTTCAACGCGTACGGTGGGAATCTCTACCAGATCACGCGCGCGTCGGACCAGACGACCAAAGATGTCGCGGTACTGAGCGCCGGAGGTTTCGCCGACTCGGCCACGCAGGACACCTTCTGTGCGGGCACCACATGCAAGATCTCCGTCATCTACGACCAATCCGGTGAAAATAACCACCTCAAGCAGGGCCCCGCCGGCCAGCGGAAGGAAACCGTCGACACCGAGGCCGACGCGACGGCCCTAAAGTTCAAGATCTCCGGTCACACGGTCTACGGCGTCCACCTCCCAGTCGGATACGGCTACCGCGTCGACAAGACCGCGGGCGTCGCGACCGGCGACCTGCCAGAAACCGAATACATGGTCACGAGTGGCACCTTCTTCAACGGCAGTTGCTGCTTCGACTACGGAAACGCCGAGACCAACAACACCGACGATGGCGCAGCAACCATGGAAGCCGTCTATTTCGGCAACTACACCCACCAAGGAAAGGGCGCTGGCAACGGTCCCTGGGTCATGGCGGATATGGAAAACGGCGTCTTCGCGGGACCGAGCTTCGCCGCGAACCCCATGGATACGCCGCTGACGTCCGCGTATGTAACCGCGATGGTGATAGGGAGATCCGGAACATTCGCGCTCAGGGGCGGAAATGCACAAATGGGAGCTCTTACGACCATGTACGACGGCGCTCGTCCCTCCGGCTACGGTACGATGAAGAAGCAGGGCGCCATCATTCTCGGCATCGGCGGCGACAACACGGCCGACGCCCAGGGGAACTTCTTCGAGGGCGTCTTGACCTCGGGCGCGGCATCCATCGCCACGACCAATGCCGTCCAGGCGAACATCGTCGCGGCCGGGTATGGAATGTAGAACCCGCGCAGCTGGGATGCCCACGGTGGCGGCGGCGCCGAGATTTTCCCCGACCGGCAACAGTTTCCCCCCGGACGGCCCTTAGAAAGGAATGCGAAACACCCGCCCCTCTCCTTTCGTCACCGGCGTCAAAACGCTGGCCTTGGTCACCCTCCTGGCAGCCGGCTGCGGCTCGAACGATGCCGGCTCGACCGACGCGGGTGGGCTGCCAGGCGCCGCTGGATCGAGCGGGGCGGCGGGAACGACCGGCGGAAACGCCGGAACTTCCGGCGGGGCGGCCGGAACGTCGGGCAGCGGCGCGGCCGGCATGAGCGGCGCCGGAGGGGCCATCTCCGGCACCGGCGGCGCGGCGGCGGGAACCAGCGGCGAGGCCGGCAAAGGGGGCGTCGATGGAGCGGCTGGGACCACCGGTAGCGCGGGCACTTCGGGCAGCGCCGGTACCACCGGCAAAGGCGGCACCACCGGCTCGGCCGGCACGACGGGAGCGGCCGGCATAGGCGGCACCGCGGGCAGCGGCACGGCGGG
>DASRLC010000520.1:0-2166 GCA_035648655.1 Polyangia bacterium | reverse complement strand
GCCCAGAACCGAGCCGCCGGTGTCCGGGTAGTAGTGATAAGTGAACCGACTGGCGCCGCACTGGTCGTAGATGCCGATCTGGCCGGGCCCGTGGATCGCGTCGTGGCTCGCCAAAAAGACGCGATCGCCGCTGTATGGGCCGGAGATGCTCTGGGCCCGGGCCACATGCATCTCGTAGGTGCTGGACGCGCCGCTGCAGCAGCTGCCGGTTTGGTACCAAACGAAGTAATAGCCGCCGTGATAGTAGAGATAAGAGCCCTCTTTGTGCCCCTGCTCGATCGGGTAGCCCGGCGATGCCGGCGGTTTGTACGCGGGGTCGGAGGTCAGCGGCAACCCGGTTGCGTTGTCCAACCGGGTTACCCAGATTGAATTGGCGGACGTCGAGAACGGATAGCCGCCGCCCCAGGAGAGCCACAGGTTGCCCTGCGTATCCAGGATTGGACAGGGATCGATCGTCGAAAAGGTGGAGCCGGCCGGACTCGAGACCACCACGCCGTGGTTGGTCCACTTGTAGCTGGAAGAGCTCGGATCGAGCGTCGGCGAAGTGATGAGCCCGATCGCGCCGGCCTTGTTGGCGGAATACATCGCGTAGAAAAGAAGATATTGGCCGTTCAGGTAGATCCCGTCGGGCGCCCAGATCCCTTCGTTGTTGGCCAGCAGCGCCTGATTCCAGGCCGGTGCCGTGCCGGTCTTCCAAGCCAGACCGTCCGTCGAGACCATCGTTCCGCCGCCGGTCGAGTAGACGTAGAATTTTCCGTTCGCTTCAATGATGCGGGACGGATCATGGGTGCCGTTCGCGCCGGTCGTCGCGGCGCCCGCGGACCGCCCGCTCACGATGAACCCCAGGAGCACAGCGAGCCTCGAACCGGCGGCGATCGTTCGTATCGACATGTCCTCGTGGCCTCCGTAGGTTCGCGTTATCGCAGCCGGTCTGGGAACCCGTCGCTTGCGCCCTAAAAGTTTCCCGGAGCGCCGAGGTGCTTGCCCACGGCGTTGAGGATGTCGATCTGTTCCTGCGGGATCGTGCCGTCCTTTTCGGGCGAGATGTTCAAGAGCATGATTCCGCCGGCCGCGTTGATCTGATCGAGCTCGCTGATCACCGAGGCCGCCGATTTGTAGGTCATCGGGTTGACGAAGCACCACGAACCGTTGCTGGAGATGGTTTCGTCGGACATCCAGGGCGAAGTGGGGATCGCGGTTCCCGTCGGGATGGACGACTGAAAGTCCTGCAACGCTACGTTGGCGCCGTTGGCAGCATTGTTCATGTCGGGGAACACTCCGCCCTTGGACATGATCTGTACCTGCTGGCCACGGGCCGCCGCGGTCTGATAGTAGTGGAGCGCGAAGGACAGCTTGTCGAGCATGCAAGGGCTGTTGGCGACCGTTGCGCCGTCCCAGTCGAACCACTCGTCATCGAGCTGGTACTTGTCGACCAGCTCCTCGGAGCGATAGAGCCAATCGTCGCAGAACGACTTCTCGGGATTGCACTGCGCGTCCGCGGCCTCCGTGCCGCACCCTGGGTTGGGTGGGCCGTAGAAATCCGCGTACTTCGGATCGTAGAGATCGGAGACGGTAGCCGGCGTGTTCGGCCCGACGTTCCCCGGCGTGGTCCCGCTCGCTCCGCAGTAAGCGAAGCTGTATCCGTACATAATGTGATTGTTGACGCCGAACTTCATTCCCTGGGCCTTTACGGCGGCGCCGAGCTCGCCAACCACGTCACGCATCGGCCCCATCTTGGCCGCGTTCCAAGTCCCGGCACCACCGATGCTGGCGGGCTCGGAGCTGTCCCACATCGCGAAACGATCGTGATGCTCCGCGGTCGCGTTGACGAACGTGGCGCCGCTGGCCTTGAACAGCGCCGCCCAGGAAGCGGCGGTCGTCGCCGCGTGGGCCGGGGCGGGTAAGCTCCACTGCGCGCAGGTGAACAACGAGATGAAATCCTTATAGCCCCAGGGTCCGCCGCTGAGCGGAGACTTGGCGGGGAAGTTCTGCGACGTCCAGGTGGCGAACGCGCTGTTGCAGTACTCGTGCTGAAAGAACCATTCATTGTGATAGGCCGGGACGGTCGCCACCATGAAGTGCATCCCGATCCCCAGCTTGGCGGTCTTGACCCAAGCGGGAACGGTGTGCGCGGCGGCGATGCCATCCCAGGTCGTGGCGGTGCAG
>DASRLC010000519.1:0-7526 GCA_035648655.1 Polyangia bacterium | reverse complement strand
CTCGAGGCGGAGGCCGCGCGACGCTTGCCGCCGCGCCCCGCCGGTGTCGGCGCCGCGGCCTCGTCGCCATAGTCGAGCGGCAGGCCCCGGAACAGTCCCAAGATGGTGGGCGACAGCGGCGGTTTCTCGGCGGTCAGATCGTCCAGTCCGGGCAGATCGGCGGCTTCGACCTTGACCCCCGCCAGATCTCGGCGGAAGTCCGGCGGCAGCTCGGCGACGGCGCGCCGCACGCGCTCGGCGAAATCGATCTCCGAGATCGCGGGGGGCGCCGGGAAGGCCTTGGGATCGGCGGCGGTCGCGGCGGCCAGGTGGCGCTCGGCGGCCGCTGCGTCACCCATCCGCTCCTCGATGAGGCCCAGGTGGTAGAGCGCGTGGGCGTGGTCGGGGCTGCCGACCAGAACCCGGTCGAAGGTTCGGCGCGATTCGTCGAACCGGCACAGCTCGAAGAGCGCGACCCCGCGCTCGTAGGTCGCCGCCGCGAAGTGCGGCGAGGCCAGCAGCGCGGCGTCGATCCGCCGCAGCGCCTCGCCCGCGCGCCCCAGATCGATGAGCGCCTGCCCTTCGAGAAGCGCCAGGCGGGCCACCTCCTCGCCGTCGCGCCGCGAAACGTGGCGGCTGCCGCGCCGCGCGTATTCCAGCCCGACCGACGAGCCGTCGCCCGACGGTGGGAGTTGGTTGATGTGCAGATCGGCCGCGGCCTCCAGCGTCTGCGGATCGTCGGGCGCCAGGGCCAGCGCCAGCTCCAACGCGTCGCGCGCCTCATCCAGCCGATCGAGGTGCATGAGCGCGATGGCCCGGTTGTGGTGGGCCTCGACCGAGCGGGGGGCCTGGCGGGCCGCCTCTTCGGCGCAGGCCAGCGTGCCGGCGTAATCGCCATGATCGAAGCGCTCGGAGGCGCGGTCGAGCAGGTCCGCCACCGGGGCGTCGACCCAGGACGGCTGGTCCGGAAAGCAGCGCAGCAGCGGTCGCGGTGGCGGCTCGGGCGGATCCTTGGGGTCCTTCGAGTCCTTGTCGGCCGCCGCGGTCACCGGCGCCTTGGCGATCTCGGCGGGACGGCAGGTTGGCGGCACGGCCGGAACCTGTCGGTGGCAACCACCCACGGCCACCGCCCAAACCGGCAGAACCAACCAGAGCCACGCGCTTTCGCGGACGACCACCCGACACATTCGATCTGTCCCCATCATACCCGACTGGCGGCCATCCGCGCGCTCAGTGGGCCTGTCCCCAGGTCGGACCAGCGCCGACATCCACCACCAGGGGAACCGCGAGCTCGTACACGGTTTCCATTTCGTTCTTCACCCAACGCTTTAACTCTTCGGCGCCCGCCGCCGGGACCTCGAACACCAGCTCGTCGTGGACGGTCAGCAAGAGCGCGGCCCCCGAGACGGGCGCCCGCCCGGCCTCGATGGCGTGCTCGATCCGGATCATCGCCAGCTTGAGCAGATCGGCGGCCGAGCCCTGGATGGGCGTGTTGCGCGCGATGCGCTCGGCGTAGGCGCGGTCCTGGGCGCGGGTGGCGCGAATCTCGGGTAATGGGCGCCGCCGTCCGAGCAAGGTCGACACCGCGGCGCTGGCCCGCGCCTCGACGATGGCGCGCTCCATGTAGGCGCGGACGCCGGCGTAGCGCGTGAAATAGCTCTCGATGTAGAGGCGGGCCTGCGCCCGCGGGATGCGCAGCACCTGCGCCAGACCGAAGTCGCTCTGCCCGAACACCAGCCCGAAGTTGATGGCCTTGGCGATGCGGCGGTGCTCGCCGGTGACCGATTCGGGCGACACGCCGAACACCTCGGCCGCCGTACGCAAGTGGATGTCCTGACCCGACCGAAAGGCGTCCAGGAAAGCCGGGTCCTGGGAGAAATGCGCCAGGATCCGCAGCTCGATCTGCGAGTAGTCGGCCGATACCAGCAGGTGGCCCGGCTTGGCTACGAAGGCCTCGCGGATGCGCCGGCCGAGCTCGGTGCGGATCGGAATATTCTGTAGGTTGGGATTGCTGGACGAGAGCCGCCCGGTGGCCGCCACCGCTTGGTTGAACGAGGTATGCAGGCGCCCGGTGGTCGGGTTGACCAGCGCCGGCAGCGCGTCGATGTACGTCCCCTTGAGCTTGGCCAGCGTCCGATAATCGACGATCTTGGCCGGCACGGGGTGGATCGAGGCCAGCTCCTCGAGCGTGTCGGCGTCGGTCGAGGGCCCCGTCTTGGTGCGCCGGCCGACCGGCAAGCCCAGCTTGCCGAACAGGACCTCGGCGAGCTGCTTATTGGAGGCGATGTTGAAGGGGCCACCGGCCAGCGCGTGGATCTCCGACTCGAGCGCCGCCAGCGACCCGCCCACCTCGACGCCGATCTCGCGCAGCTTGTCGGTGTCGAGCATGATGCCGCGGCTCTCGATCTTGGCCAGCACATCGGCCAGCGGCAGCTCCATCGTTCGGTACAGCGTATCGAGGCCCGCCGCGATCAGCTTGGCCCCCTGCGGCGCCGCCAGTGCCAGCGCCGCCGCGGCCTCGGCGCCGAGCCGCGCGCCCACCTCTTCGACCGAGAGATCGGCGCCCGGTCGGGCCGAGGCGCCGGTCCCCATCCAGGTCCCGCGCCCCGCCGGCCGGCCGACACCCTCGGTGGCCGCCACCACGTCCAGATCGTAGCGGGTCCGCGAGGCGTCGAGGAGATACGCCGCCAACATCGAATCCGATCCGACCCCCGCCAGCGTGATCCCACGCTGGCGCAACAGCACCGACAGCGTCTTGCCATCGTGGACGTGCTTGATGATCGCGGTCGAAGTCAGCAGCGGCGAAAGTGCCGCCAGCGCCGCGCTCTCGCCGAGGCAGGCCGGCGCGCCCAGGTAACGGTGGCAGAGCGGCAGGTAGGCGCGCGTGCCGTCGGGCAGCGCGAAGCCGAGGCCGACCAGATCGGCGCGGACCGACGAGTCGCCATCGTAAAGCCCAGAGAGACCCAGCTCGCCCGCCACCTCGATCTGGCCAATCAACACCGCCAGCCCGGCCGCGTCGACGACGACGGGCACCGGCGGCGGGGGCGGCGCCTCGGGCAGCGCTTCGGGCACCGGCACCGGCGCGGGGGGCTCCTCGGCGTGGGGCGCGATGGCCGCCGCGCCGCTCGGCGTGAGCTGATCGACCAGGCGCGAAAACTCGAGCTCGCGGAACAGCCCGCGCAGCCGTTCCTTGTCGGGGTCGATGCGGTGCAGCTCCTCCAGGGTCTTGGGGAGCGGGACGTCCTCGCGCAGGCGCACCAGCTCGCGCGAAAGGCGAATCGCCTGCGCGGCCTCGACGATGGAAACGCCGCGCTTCCCTTTGATCTCGTGCGCCCCGGCCAAGAGCGCCTCGAGCGAGCCGAACTTGTTGATGAGCTCGGCGGCGGTTTTGGGGCCGATCCCCGGGACGCCCGGCACGTTGTCGATGCTGTCGCCCATCAGCGCCAGCACGTCGCCCACCCGATCGGGCGGAACGCCGAACTTCTCCTGCACCTCGGCCGGGCCGAGCCGGCGGTTTCGCATGGTGTCGAGCACCGCCACGTCGCCGTCGCAGAGCTGCAGCAGATCCTTGTCCGACGAGCAGATCACCACCTCCATCCCGGCCGCCGCCGCCACCTTGGCCAGCGTTGCGATGATGTCGTCGGCCTCGAAGCCGGACACCTCGAGCTGGGTGAGCCCGAAGGCCTCCACCACCCGCCGCGCCATCGCCAGCTGCCCCGCCAGCTCGGGCGGCATGGGCGGGCGGTGCGCCTTGTATGCGGCGAAGAGCTGGTTGCGAAAGTTGCCGCCCGGCGCGTCGTAGACGACGCACAGGTGGGTCGGCCGTTGCTCGCGCTCGATGCGCAAGATCATCTGACACAGGCCGTAGATGGCGCCGGTCTGGACGCCCTGGGTGGTGGTGAGGGGCGGCAACGCGTGGAATGCGCGGAACAGAAAGTTCATCGCGTCGACGATATAGAGGCTCGGCCTGGTGCCGGCGCTGGCGTCACCCATGGTCACGGTCTTCCGCGTTTATGACACAATGGATCTCCGTTGCCGAGACCCCGTCTGGTCCGAGTCGTTCGTCTCGCCGTGGTCGGACTCCTCGGGACCATGGTGTTCGCGGTGCTGGCGGCGTCGGTGGTGTTGCAGGGGCCGCGCCTCGGCCGGTTGATCGAAGGCGCGCTGCCGCCGAATCAGGGGAAAATACACATCGGCGGGGTGACCTGGCACCTGCGCGCGCTGATCGACCTGGCCACCGACGCGCCCAGCCCGGTGGCGGTCGACGGCCTGCAGATCGTCGACCCGGAGGGGACGGTGGTCCTCGACGTGCCGCATCTGGAAGCGCGGGTCCGGCTGCGGACGCTGATCGGCGGCAGCTTCTCGATAAGCGGCCTGCGGGTGCCTCAGGCGACCTGGCGCTTTTCGCAGCTCAAACACGGCGACGCGATCGGTTTCATCGCGGCGCTGGCGCCCAAGACGCCGCCCCCGCCCCCGCCCGCGGACGCGCCGGTCGGCCCGGGCTCGTTCTTCCAGATCACCGGCGCCGAGCTGGGCGACTTGACCGCGATGTTCGATTTTCCCGGGGCCTGGGGCCTCGAGCTGCGCCACATCCACGGCCACGCGTCGCTCATTCAGTCGACGGTCGATCCGAAGCACCCGATCTTCGGCTTCGACGCCGGCTCCTTGGTCGCCGAAGGGGGCGGCTGGCTCCGCATCCTGGACGACAATCTGCTGCCGTTCGATCGGGTGGTCATCAACCGGATCGCCACCACGCCGGATTGGCCCGACGACATCTTCCTCGATCTGGCGGAGGCCGACACCGGGCGCAGTAAGCTGACCGGAAAAGGCTCGTTCACGGGCATCTACGGGGCCACCAGCGTCCCCGGCATCCAGCTGCACGTCGCGTTCTCAGAGGCCGGCGACGCGCTGTCGGCGGTGGTGGCCGGCAAGAAGATCGACGGCCTCTCCATCTCGGGCCGCGGCGCGACGGTCACGGCCGACCTCAGCCAGCCGTTCGCCAAGATGAAGGTGGCGGCGGCGATCCGCGGGCTCGACGTCCGCTACGACACCAACCGCGCGCTCGATCTGGGGCTCGACCTCGGGTTCGACGGCGGCGCCGGGAAGGTCGACGTCACGAACTTTGGCTTCGCCGCGCCGGGCGGCGGCAAGATGGGCCTGGAGGCCCACCTCGACACCAACCGCTTGGCGCTGCAAGCGGGGATCGGCTTCTCGGGTTTCCACAGCGAGAGCTACCTGCCGCCGGCGCTGCGCGCGATGGCCGGCGGTCGTCTCGACGGTCACATCGAGGCGCGCGCCGATCTCGGCAAAAAATCGGCCCAGCTCAGCCGGATCGATCTGCGCTTCGCGCGGGCGTCCGGCGGCGGCTTGCCGCGGCAGGTGCGGGTCCGCGGCAGCGCGCTCCTCTCCCCCGACCGCGTGAAGACCGACGGGCTGACGGTCTCGGTCGAGGGCGCCGACGCGACCGCGCGCGGCTCGGTGGATCTCGATCGCCAGCTCATCGATCTGGGGCTCGGCGTGGTGGCCTCGAACCTGGGGCGCCTGCTCCAGACGATGGGCCTGCCGCCGCTGGCCAAGGACGCCCGTCTCGACGCCCACGCCAGCGGCAGCTTCGACGATCCGGAGGCCTCGGGATCGGCGGTCGTCCACGGCCTCGGCGCGGGCGGCCGGAGGTTGCCCGAGCTGGACGCGCGCTTCGGCCTCGAGCACGGCGTGGCGCGGCTCGACCGATTGTCGGGACCGGCCTTCGGCGGTCAGATCGACGCGCACGGAACGTTGCGCCTCTGGGAGAAGCGGGCCAGCCGGCCGCTGCGCCCGCCGGTGGTCGACCTGCGCCTCGACGCCCGACACCTGGATCTCGCGGCGCTGCTCCCCGACGCCGGGATCGCCGGACACGTGACCCTGTCCGCCGAGGCGCACGGCCCCCTCGACGCGCCGGAGGCGCACGTCCAGATCCCGTCGGGTACCACGGTCTCGGCGCTCGGCGACAGCTTCGACATCGGTCCTATCGACCTGGCGCTCGAGGGCAAGAGCTTGGCGGTCCGGTCGTTGCGACTGGCACGAAAGGCCGGAGGGACCGTCGATGTCCACGGGCGCGTCGGGCTCGAGCACCGGGATCTCGACCTCGACCTTGCCCTGCGCAAGCTGCCGATCGAAGGTATTCCGGGCGTCGCGCAGGCCGGCGTTCCGGTGAGCGGCCTGGTCAGCGCGCGCCTGCACCTGGGCGGGCGCCCCGACCGGCCCGAGCTGACCGGCGACATCGACCTGCAGGACGTCGTCGCGCGCGGTGTGCATCTGGGCGCCGGCCACCTGGCGCTGGCCCCGGCGCGGGTGGGCCCCAGCAAGGCGCCGGGCGTGGCCGTCCTGGGACAGCTCTTCGATCGATTCGACGTCGACGCCACCGTGGCGCTCTTGCCCAAAGGACCGAGCCTCCACGGCCGGGTGGCGTTCCATCGACTGGAGATCCAGACGCTGGCGCCCGAATTGGTCGCGCTCGGCGACGGCCGCGGCGTGGTGAGCGGGCGGGTGGCGATCGATCTCGATCCCGGAAAGCCGCTGGCGCTCGACGTGCTGCTGCCCGAGCTGTGGCTGTCGATCGCGCGCGCAGTCGAGGGGCCAAACGGCGAGACCACCGTGCAGCGGGTGCGGATCGAGGCCGCGCGACCGGTACACGTGCACCTGGCCGGCGATCAGATCGTGCTCGACGAGACGCATTTCGCGACCGACGGCGGCGATCTGCGCGTCGAGGGGAAGCTCGACGGCCGGGCCATCTCGGGCGCGATCGATGGCCACCTGGATCTCGAGCTGCTCGAACCGTTCCTGGGCGGCAGTCCCGTCCAGCGGATCGGCGGCGACCTACGCGCCTCGATCACGGCTGGGGGCACGCTCGATCGCCCCGACTTGCAGGGAGAGGTGTCGATCGCCAACCCGATCAAGATCCGTCCGCGGGGGTTCGATCGCGACGTGACCATCGGCTCTGGGCGCTTCGTGCTTTCGGCCGGCGGCGGCATGGCCATCGAGCACCTGGCCATCACGGTCGAGGGCGCGACCATGAACCTCTCTGGGAAGGCATCGCTCGGACCAGGCTTCGTTCCCGAGAACCTACAGGCCGACGTCGACGGCGACGTGAGCGCCCGGCTGCTGGCCTTCGCGGTCCCCGACGCGGTCTCGGACAGTCAGGGCAAGGCCCACGTGCGGGCCCACCTGCGTGGCACCCTGCTCCACCCCGATATCCGCGGCCGCCTCGATCTCGGCACCATCGATTTTCGCCTCCGCGATCTGGGCAGCGAGGTGCAGATCCAAAGCGGCATCGTGGAGATCAGCAACGCCGGCCTGATCCTCCACAACGTCAAGGTGCTCTTCGACGGCCAGGGGTTACTGGTCATCGGCGACTCGGGCGTGCGGGCGGGCCGGGTGCAGTTCACCAACCTGTTCCCATTCAAGCCGGGGCTCTTCGATCTGCCGCTGCACGGCGAGCGCCTCAGTTACCGCAGCCCGGGAATCTTCGAAGTCGACGATCTGGCCTTCGACCTCGACCTGAAGGGGAC
>DASRLC010000518.1:0-33890 GCA_035648655.1 Polyangia bacterium | reverse complement strand
TTCGCCGGTCGCGCCCCCATTGGCTCCGCCCTGGGCCCCGCCGGCGGGGCCGGTGGTCGAGGCGCCGGCGGGGCCGGTGGTCGAGGCGCCGGCGGGGCCCAGGGCGGAGCCAATGGGGGCGCGACCGGCGAAGGTGGACGCGGCGGTGGCGGCTCCGGTGGTGGAAGTGGCGGAACCGGTGGGACGGTGGGCGCGGGCGGACAAACCGGATTTGACCCTTGTCCTACCGACGGATCTCCCTGCGCGGTCATGCCGCTCGGAGACTCGATCACCTGGGGCTATGGCTCGTCGACGGGAGGCGGCTACCGCGTCGGGATCTTCAGCCAGGCGGTGGCGGCCAACAAATCGATCACCTTCGTCGGCTCGCAGACGACCGGTCCTACCACGGTGAGCGGCAAGCCCTTCCCCAAGGGGAACGAAGGACACTCCGGCTATTCCATCGACGACAGCTCGCAGACCTCCGGGATAGCGGGCGCGCTGACCGACGGTGCCATCTCGACGTACCGTCCCAATGTCATTCTGCTCATGATCGGGACCAACGACATGCATTATTCGATCGATCTGCCCAACGCACCCACCCGCCTCGGCAACCTGCTCGACGAGATCACCGCCGACGCACCCAACGCGCTGGTCGTCGTCGCGACGATCATCCCCGCCAACGGCGCCCAAAACACGCCCACGCAAACCTACAACGCGGCGATTCCCGCCGTCGTCCAGGCGCGGTCGGCGAAGGGCAAGCACCTCGTGCTGGTCGACATGTATGCCGCCATGAAGAGCTGGTCGACATCGATCTACACCGACTCGGAGCACCCCAACGATGCCGGGTACACCATCATGGCCAATACCTGGTATCCGGCGCTGCGGGGCGTGCTTCCGTAACGTCGCTCTCCCGACGATTGGCGAGCCTACAACGGGTCTATTTTGACATGACCAGGAGGGCTACGGAGTTGGCGGCCAGCGAGAACCCGGCGATCGTTCCGTTGGTGATCGCGACGGCTGTGTCCGGCGTCGGGGCACCTCCACCGACCATTCGGTAGACAGACGCGGAGCCTGTCGGTGCGAAGTTCTTCAGCGTGATGGAGAGACCCGACTGCGCGGTGCTGCTGACGTTCACGAGCATGACCCAGACCTTGGTCGGGGCGGTCGTCGAGTCGGACGCGGCATAGACGTTGACGCCGGCGTTGGGGCTGGCCGCGCCGATCGAGAACGCGCCGAAGCGCGCCCCCGTTGCCGTCGTAGTTCCGGTACATGGCCATCGCACTGTAGATGGGCAGGTGCGTCGATCCGTGCACGAGCGTGGTCCAGTACGAGGCAACCTGGTAGCCAAGCCGTCCGTACATCCCGAGGACATCGGCTTCCTGGGTTCCCGTGGTGGGGTCCGGCGTGCTGCCGTTGCCACCGTCGTTGGGGACGGTGTACTCGCTGACGCAGATTCCAGTCCCAGGATAGGTCGAGTTGATCCAGCCCTGCACATGCGGAACGACCGACGTGGTCGTCGAGTCCCAGAGCGCCGAGGTGTCCCCAAGGCCCTTGCCGGGAAAGGGATAATGCATGTCGACGCAGTCGAGCGGCCGTACGTGCGTCGAGGCCTCCTGCACGGCCGCCAGCTTCAAGATCGCCATGGTCAGCGAGCTGCCGACGGTATACGGCCCGGCGGGGTTGCCGCACTCGACGTTGGGGAGCGCGACGAGGTCTTGGGCATTCTCGGTCGACATGAAGAGGACGGACGCGGTCGGGTCGGCGGCCTTGATCGCCTTCGCGTAGGCCATGGTACGGTTGATGAAATCCTGGTTGAGGCTGGTCCCGATGCTCGCGTTGGTGGTGTAGAACGGCTCGCACCCCGTGCCTGGGGGATAGAGCGCCGCGAAGACGTCCGTGCGGAGGAACTGCCAATTGTCGGGCTCGTTGTCGAGCTGGTAGTACCTCACCCCGCCGGTGGCCGCCGCTCCGAAGGTCGACACCAGGTGGGTGACCCACGAACCCATGAACGACGTGTCCAGGACCCCCGATCCTTGGTCGACCACTTCCTCTTCCGACGTCCCGAGGGTCTGGCAACAGGTGGAGATGGCGGTGCCGCCGGCACAGTCCGGCGTTCCCGGATTCGGCGTCGCCATGCTGGCGACCCATCCGGTGATGGGAATCGTCATGAGCGTGTCGGCATGCTGGGCGATGTTGTAGTGGACGAACTGGTCCGAGCTCGTCGTGAGCGAGGAATCGGGCGTGGGGGAGGTGAAGCGACCCTGGTAGTTCGCGCAATTCCAGTCGGTGCCGGCATTGGAGACGTCGTTTTTCCAGTTGTACGAGCTGGTGGCGTCACCGCCCCAGCGGTTGAGCGCCGCGATCTTCATCGAGTCGTCGTTGGCGAACGCCACGCCGTAGATCCCCGAGGAGATGGGGGTCCTCTGGGAGTTCGCGTCCACGACGACGCCCGTGGCGCTCGGGGAGGCGACGCAGGTCTGCGATGGCCCGCAGAGCTGAGAGGGCGGGCAGCCGCCGCAAGTGTGCCCGCAGCCGTCGTCGCCGCAGGTCTTCCCATCGCAGGTGGAGGCGCAACTCACCCCGGCGTCGGGTGCGGTTCCGGTCGACCCGGCTGAAGGTCCGGTTCCACCGGCACCAGTCGAGGTGCCGCCGGATCCGCCGGTGCCCCCTTTGGCCGTGCTGCCGCCCGAGCCGCTGGCGCTACCGCCCGAGCCGACTGCGCCGCCCTGGCCGGTCTGGGTAGTATTGGCCCCTCCCTTCGGTGCGCTGCAGCCCCAAAGGGTCCATACCGCGGCGACGGATGCCGCGATCACGACCAGACTCGACCTCAACGCGGCGGGTCGCAGTCGGTTGGGCATGAGAAACAAGATACTCTCCCTGTCGTTCGGCGCGAGAGATGACACGCACGCCCGATCGGCGGGGGGCGCCGATGAAGTTGATTGCGGGTGGCCGGCCGCAACGCGACGCGCGCTGCGGTCGTCAGGGCACCGCTCGTTTCGCGCGCAGGTATCCAGCGAGCAGTTCGCTGGCCACCTTCTTGTGCTCACCCTGCCAGTGGGAGGCCAGCAGGTCGGTGCGAAACAGGAACGCGAGGGTGTGGCCGTTGGAGCGGTGAAAATAGCAGAGCGCCACCATGACCACGTAGAGGTGGAGGGGATCGATGCCCGGACGGATCAGCCCTTCGCGCTCGCCCCGGCGCAGGAGCTCCTCCATGAGTGGCATGAGGGGCGAGCTGATGATCGGTGTCTTGGCCGAGCTGCGTAGGAACCGCCCCCGCAACAGATTCTCACCGCTCAGAAGTGTCATCAACTCTGGATGGGCGGCGAAATGCTGGTCTACGAAATCAAACAGCTGTAGGAGCCCCTCCACCGGATCGATCCGGTCGACCTCGAGGCGCATCTCCTCCTGGCGCAGCTCCCCAATCACGTGCTCGAGAACGGCGACGTAGAGTCGGCTCTTGTCGCCGAAGTAGTGATAGATCATGCGGGTATTGACGCGCGCACGCTGGCGGATTCGCTCGACGCGCGCACCGCTATAACCGTGGGTCGCGAACTCGCCGATGGCGGCGCGGAGGATCTTCTCTCGGGTTCGGTCTGCGTTCCGCTTTCCGGCTTTCACGGGTACGACAATACGTCCCAAATCTCCGCCTGGCGCGTGGGGCGGCGCGGTCGCCGTCGGCGCCGAGCGCCTGGAAGGGTTGGTCATCGGTGTGGGCCGGGCGGGTGGCTACCTCGCGGAGCAGCTGGTCCCCCGGGTGAGCTGCGTTACGCGAACGTTTCAGACGGGCGGATCAGATGTAAATAACTAGTTACTTATGGATCGCGCGTCGCCGCCCCGGTAGAGTGTCGTTCCATGTTGCCCCCGTCGGCATCTCGCGTGGCTCTCATCGGTCCGCGTTTGCGCACCGTGGTGGTCACTCTCGACGAGGGGCGAGACGGTTCCCGGACCGACTCGCCAGCGTCCTTACTGCGTGCCCTCGGGCATGAGGTGATCGTGTCGGGTTACGACTTGACCGAGTTGGAGTCGCGGGGAGTGCCGGCGGACGTGGTCGCCGTCGAGGCGGGGGAACACTTGGAGATCAGCCGAAACGCCATTCAGCGGCTGCGGCAACGTCCCGAGCTGATAGCGGCGCGGATCCTGCTTTGCCTCGAGGTGGCTCGGGTCGTGGCGCTTACCGCCGAGATCGGCGCGGACGACTTCATTCTGCTCCCGATCACCCTGGAGGAGTTGGCGGCCCGGCTGTGGCAGCTCAGGGTTCGTGACGGTCGGCCTCGAGCCCCACTGCAGTTGCGATACGGCGAGATCGTGCTCGACTGCGAGATGAAGCAGGCTTATCGGGGCAGCGAATCCCTCAGGCTGACGCCCTACGAATTTCAGCTCCTCCGTTTTCTCGTCGAGCGCGTCAACCGTGTCTTTACCCGGCAAGAGCTGCTCTTGCGCGTCTGGGGTTATCGCCATGTGGGCGGCGGACGCACCGTCGACACCCATGCTCTCAACCTGCGCAAGAAGCTTGGTGACATCGGCGACCGTCTGCAATCGGTTCTCCGGGTGGGCTACAAGCTTCGACGCATCGACCTTCCGCCCGATCGCTCGGACGCCGCCACCCACGGAGTTCCGACCTCGTATCTTCAAAGTGTTGCCAGGGGGGATCGGCCCGGTTTTCCGCGCGGGGTGGTGCCACCCCCGGTATCGCCGGGCGCCGGTGCTGTCCTCGGGGGGTTGGGTATGCGCCGCGATCAAGGTGGCCGCCGAGCGGGGTGAGCTCTCGCGGGGCAGAGCCTGCGCGGCGTCGGTCTCGGCTGCCGTCCTCGCCGACCAACCGCCATCGAGGGTGAAGAGAAGAGCCTCGGCTCGGTCTGTCCGGCCAAAGCGCATCCGGCCCAGGTTCGGCTATTCTCTGGAGGGACTGGCCCGGGCCGAGGTCTCGGACAGGATCCACCTTCATTATCGAGAGGGGCGACTTGGACCATATTCCGACCTCGGAGATCACGCCCCCGGCGGTGTATTTCAATCGCCGCAATCTCGTCCGGGGCGCTGTCGCGGCGGCCAGCGTCGCGACGACGGGCCTGCTTTATCGACGGTTGAACGGGAGATCGACCGCCACCGTCGAGGCGCCCCCGCTGGAGGGCCTCCCCGCTGCGCCACCGTCGGCGGACGCCGCCAGCACTGGCTTCTGGGTGGACGAGCCGATGACGCCGCTGGCATCGGTGACCCACTACAACAATTTCTACGAGTTCTCGACCGACAAGGACGGCGTGGCCGCTCGCGCCGCCGGGTTCGAAACCAAGGGATGGCGGGTTTCGGTGGAGGGCCTGGTGGGCAAACCCAAGGTCTTCGATCTCGACGATCTCCTGAGGATCAGCCCACCCGAAGAGCGCGTCTACCGGATGCGCTGCGTGGAGGCCTGGTCGATGGTCATCCCCTGGGACGGTTTTTCGCTGTCCAAGCTGCTCGCGCGGGTCGAGCCTCTGGGGGACGCGAAGTATGTGGCTTTCCAGACGCTGTTCGATCCGAAGCGCATGCCGGGCCAGAGGACCGGGGTCCTCGACTGGCCTTACGTCGAGGGGCTGCGCATGGACGAGGCGATGCACCCGCTGGCGATCCTGGCCAGCGGCCTCTACGGGCGTCAGCTCCCGGCCCAGGACGGGGCGCCCATTCGACTGGTCGTGCCCTGGAAGTACGGCTTCAAGGGGATCAAATCGATCGTCAAGATCTCGCTGGTCCAGGCCATGCCCCCGACCACCTGGAACCGGCAGGCCCCCCACGAATATGGCTTCTACGCCAACGTCAACCCCGAGGTGGATCACCCGCGCTGGAGCCAGGCCACCGAACAGCGCATCGGGGAATCGGGCCGGCGCGCGACCTTGATGTTCAACGGGTATGGCAAGCAAGTGGCTCGTCTGTACGCCGGTATGGATCTTCGCGCGAACTACTGAGGCCCAGCTCGTGAGCCGCTACCCATGACGAGCGACACGCGCAAAAGCGACACGCGGTTCGCCAAGTTCCTCGTCATCTCAAACGCGCTCATCCCGGGCGCGATGCTGGCCTGGGACGCGGCCCACCACCATCTCGGGGCCAACGGCGTCAACTACGCCCTGCACACGACGGGCCTCCTGGCGCTGATCTGCTTGATGCTGACCCTGCTGGTCACCCCGCTGCGCAAGCTCACCGGGTGGAACACTCTCATTGCGCTACGGAGATCGCTCGGGCTCTACGCCTTCTTCTACGCGTGCGTCCACTTCGCGATCTTCTTCATCTTCGACCGCGCGCTCAGCGTCTCCAGCACGGTCCACGAGATCCTGTCGCGGCGGTATTTGCTGATTGGCTCCGCCGGTCTCTTGCTGATGGTGCCGCTGGCGCTGACATCGACGAACCGCATGGTCATGTGGCTGGGCGCGAAACGCTGGAAGGCGCTGCACCGGCTCGTCTACCTGGTGGCCATCGCCGGCGTGCTGCATTACTACCTGCTGGTCAAGTCGGACACCCGCCAGCCGCTGGCGTTCGCCTTCGTGCTGCTGCTGCTGCTGGGCTTCCGCGCCGTCCGATACGCGTGGGATCGCGGCACCCGGCGTCCCCTGCCTGTACCGGTTGCTGCGCAGGGCGCGATACAGTCCGCGAAGCCGGCGTACTGGTCGGGCGAGCTGCGGGTCGCGCGGGTGTTCGAGGAGACGCCGGACGTCCGGACGCTACGCCTCGTGCACGGAGAAGGCGGCGAGCTGCCGTTTTCGTACCGACCGGGTCAGTACCTGAACCTGGCGCTGGTCATCGACGGCAAGCGGGTAGGCCGGTCGTACACGATCGCGTCATCGCCGACCCGCGGCCACTATTGCGAGATCACCGTGAAACGGAGCGCGGCCGGCTACGGCTCCCGCCACCTTCACGAGGTCGTACGTGAAGGGAGCCGCCTCGCGGTGTCGGCGCCGGCCGGCCGCTTCGTCTTCACGGGCGAGGGGAGCGACCGGGTCGTGCTGATCGCAGGCGGTGTCGGGATGACGCCGCTCATGTCGATGATCCGCTACCTGACCGACCGGTGCTGGGGCGGCGAAATCTACCTCGTGCTCTCGGTGCGGAACCAGGCCGATCTGATCTTCCGGGAGGAGCTGGGCTATCTGCAGCGGCGATTCGCCAATCTCCATGTCTGCGCCACGCTCACCAAGGAACCGGCCGGGACGGACTGGGCCGGCGAGCGGGGCGCGATCGGCGCCGACCTACTCACGCGGTTCGTCCCCGGGCTGACGGGCGCCCCCGTCTATCTGTGCGGGCCCGACGGGATGATGACGGCGATGCGCGCGCTGCTGCGCGAGCTCGGGATACCCGAGGGCGCCCTGAAGACCGAAGCGTTCGTCTCAGCCGCCACGCCCGACACGGCCCCGGTCGCGGACATCGCAACCGCGCCGGGCGAGACGAGCTCTCCGGACGGGCCCGCCATCTCGGTGAACGACGGGCCGGCTCAGGTTCGCTTCGAACGCTCGGGCCGGGTCTTCGAGATGCCGTCGAACATGACGATCCTCGAGACCGCCGAGGCCGCCGGCGTCGAGATCCCGTTCGAATGCCGCTCCGGTATCTGCGGGCAGTGCAAAACGCGGCTCCTCGGCGGTCGGGTGACCATGGAGTCGGAGGACGCGCTCTCTGCCGCCGAGAAGGCGCGCGGCTTCATCCTAGCCTGCCAGGCCCATCCCCTCGGCCGCGTGATCGTCGACGCCTGAGGGGACTTCCGGAGCAATGTCGCCAGCCCGACTTGACGGCAGCCGCGCCGGGGCCTCGACGTATACCGTGGGCCTCCGAGCTGCGGACAGACTAACATCCGCCCGGAGACGCCATGAACGAGACCGAGTCTTTTCTTCGCCGACCCTTGATCCGCCTGGCCGGCGGAATCGTCACGCCTGGCGCGTTGCTCGTCGGGTTCGTCATCGTGGCGGCGACGGTGGTCTTTTCCGCGATCGCCGGCCGCGGGCTCCGGCGGGTGCTGAAACGGCGGGGTTTGTCGGCGGGGGCGCAATTCGCGACGGTCAAGATCGCGCGCTACGTCCTGACGCTCATCGGCCTCCTCGTCGCGATCGATTCCATCGGTCTCAGCTTGTCGGCCGTGCTGGCCGCCTCCACCGTGCTCCTGGTTGGCATCGGCTTCGGCCTTCAGAACATCGCCCAGAACTTCATCTCCGGCCTGATCGTGCTTTTCGAGCAACCAATCCGGCCGGGCGACTTCATCAAGGTTGGCGACGCTTACGGAATCGTGACCGCGATCGGGCTGCGCGCCACGCGGGTCGTCACCCGCGATCAAGTGACGATCATCGTTCCGAACAGCGAGCTCGTCAACACCCAGGTCATCAACCACAGCATCCCGACGCCGAACTTGCGGATCGCGATCTCGGTGGGGGTGGCGTACGGCACCGACACCGAGATCGTTCGTAGGACCCTCCTGGCCGTGCCCGCCTCACATTCGCAGGTTCTGACCGAACCCGCGCCTGAGGTCAGATTCGAACATTTCGGCGACTCCAGCCTGGACTTCGCGCTGTTGATTTGGATCGCCGATCCGGGCGAGGATCGCCGGGTATCGTCGGATTTGCGTTTCGAGATCGAACGCAGGTTTCGAGCCGCCAAGATTGAGATTCCGTTTCCACAGCGTGACGTGCACCTTCGATCCGCTGCGACGGAAGGCGCCGAGCCCAGGCACGCCCCGGGGAGTAGCTGAGATCTCTTTTTCGAGCTCGCCGCCGACGCCAGAGATCTCGGCGCTCGTCATCTTCTCATCCTAGGCAACTCCGCGAGCGAGACCACGATATCAGTCCCCGCCTACCCTCTTGGACAGCGTCTGGCGGGTGATACCGAGGTGTTGGGCCGCGAGCGTGCGGTTGCCGCCGCAGATTTCCAGCACGCGACGGATGTGGCCGAGTTCGACCTGATCGAGTGTGGGGATCGGC
Organism: Polyangia bacterium; assembly: GCA_035648655.1. Taxonomy (GTDB): domain Bacteria; phylum Myxococcota_A; class Polyangia; order Fen-1088; family Fen-1088; genus JADGRB01. The sequence continues at coordinate 24,990 of DASRLC010000518.1, read as the reverse complement.
GAACCTCCTTCCGTCGCGGGGGTCGTGGTGGCCGATGCGGCCAGCGCCGCCGACACCAGCTCTGATGGGAGGTGTGGCGGGCGCAGCAGATCGTCGTCGTGTAAGAGCGCGGCGCGGGAAATGACGGCGCGAAGCTCGCGGACGTTACCCGGCCAGGCGTAACGCTCGAGCAACCCTAAAGTTTCGGTCGCGATGCCTTGGAACCTGCGCCCAAATTCCCGAGCGGCTTCGGCCAAGAAATGCTCGGCCAGCACTGCCACGTCGGGGATTCTTTCACGGAGCGGCGGTAGGTGCACCGTGATCGCGTTGATCCGATAGTAGAGGTCCTCGCGGAAGGTGCGGGCGGCGACCGCCGCGGGCAGATCTCGATTGGTGGCGGCGACGACCCGCGCGTCGACCCGCCGAACGGATGTGGCGCCCACCCGCCGGAAGGTGCGCTGCTCGAGAAACGTGAGTAGCTTCGCTTGTGCCCCAGCGGAGAGGTCTCCGATCTCATCGAGGAAGAGCGTCCCGCCATCGGCGATCTCGACCAAGCCCAGCTTGCGCTCGCGCGCGTCGGAAAAGGCGCCCCGCTCGTGGCCGAAGAGCTCGCTTTCGACCAGATTATCGGGAATCGTCGAGCAGTTCAGCTCTACGAATGAGCCGGCGGCCCGCGCCGAGCCTTCGTGGAGCATGCGCGCGATGGCCTGTTTTCCCGTGCCGCTCTCGCCGGTTACCAGGACCAGCGGCACCGGGCTCTTCGCGATCATTTCCACCTGCCGGAGCAGGCGCTCCATCATCGGCGCGGCATGGACGAAGGTGCTGCCGCCGCTTTTTCGCCGTTCCTGCGCCGACAGGTAGGCAACCCGGTGCTCCAGGCGGCTGGTACGGATCGCGTTCTGAACGGCGGCCACGATCTCCTCCAGCTCGAACGGCTTCTTGATGAAATCATAGCCGCCAAGCTTCATGGCGGTGACTGCGCTTTCGATGGAACCGTGTGCGGAGATCAGAATGACCTTCGTGTCGGGCGCTTCCTGTTTCACGTATCGCAATATGTCGAGACCGTCGGCATCGCCCAACACCAGATCGAGCAGCACGACGTCGGGACGGGCCTCCTGAAAGCGCGTCCGCGCCTCTGCGCCCGAGCCGGCGGCCGTGACGTCGAACCCCTCCCCCGAAAGGAGCGAGTGCACGGATTGACGAATCAGAGCCTCGTCGTCGACGACCAGGACGGTCGCGCTCAACGTACCACCGGAATTTGCAATTCGATCTCGATCTGCACCAAGCGTCGCCGGTGCTCGAACCGCGCCGCTTCTGCTTCCTGCGGCTTTTCGACAATCACGCGCATCTGATCGCCGAGCACGCAGGTCTCCGTGTGCAATAGACATGCCCCGGAGGTCGGTCCATCTCGCTTGGTCGGCCGGCGGGTGCCTGGAACGCGTCGTGCAATCGTGTTTCGAGCGATGCTCCGCCTTCCGATAGATTGCCATCGGGTCGGCCGTTTATGCCGGCTCCGCCCCCTCGAACGGTCCAGTGAATCGGTGCCCGGCCACAAGAATTCTTTACCTCCATCCCCCCGATCGGCCAATTTTTTACCCATTTCAAATCGCCGACGGGGAGCGACCCTAGGGGTCGTGGCTGGCCTGCTCCTGGTCTTGGCAGATTGGCCTTTCTCGCCCGATCGACCGTCTGCGCTGGCATGGGCGGGCACCTTGGAGCCCCGGCAACAATCGGGTGTGTCGGTCCGCTATGACCCCAACCTCTACGCGGCAGCGACGGACACTCAGGTCACGTACGATGACATCGTCGCCCAGAGCTACGACGACGGTTACGGACCGAAGGCCTACCGGCAGTTTGAAGCGGCACTCAGTCCCTATGGGACCTGGGTCGACGACGCTGCACTGGGCCGAGTCTGGATTCCGTCGATCGACCTGGTTGGCACGACATTTTGTCCCTACGCGACAAATGGGAATTGGGTGCTCACGGAGTACGGTTGGACCTGGGAAACGAAGTGGCCGTGGGGCTGGGCGCCATTTCACTACGGACGCTGGACGACACTCAAGGGCCGTGGTTGGGCTTGGGTTCCCGGTACGCTCTGGGGACCCGCTTGGGTGGCCTGGCGCACCGGCCGCCACTACGTTGGATGGGCGCCACTTCCACCGCGGGGCATCCACCTCGGTCGCCCGATCGGACCACGTTCCCCCTGGCGGTTCATCCGCGCTCAGGATCTGGGCCGGGCGGCTCCGGACTACGTTCCCTTGCGTATCGTGCCTTCCCTCTTCGGGACCACTACGGCGCTCTCGAAAGGCAGATCGATCCGGATCGGCAACCTGAACGTCCGCGTGAGCGTCGGGCCTCCCGGACAGCAGCCCGGACCAGGTCAACCGCCCGCGGCCGCTCCCCTGGCGGTGGCGGCTCCGAACGCGTTGCCGCGCCTGGAGATCAGGCCGCGGCTGGGAGCCGCCGTCGAATCGCGGCCGTGGGCGGTAGCTGGCGCTCTCGAGCAAACCCCGGTCTACCGCTGGCCAGCACCCAATGGTTCTTGACGCCGACCGAGTTGCCGCCGAGAAGCTCTGCCGCTCACGATTTCGGTTTCAGCGCGGCGCGACGGTTCTTCGACCAGCAGGCTTCATTGTGCTGATCGCAGAGCGGGCGCTCCTTGCCGTAGCTCACGGTCTTGAGCTGAGCGTTCGAGACGCCTAGGGTCTCCAGGTAGTGGGCGACCGCGGTCGCGCGCTGGTCGCCGAGCGCGATGTTCCACTCGTCCGTCCCTCGCTCGTCCGCGTTTCCTTCGATCGTCACGTGGAGGTCATGGTCGGCCTTCAGGCAGCGGGCCATCCGGGTCAGCTTTGCAGCCTCCTCCGAATGCACATTCGAATCGTTGAAGTCGAAGTGAACGCGCACGGTGCTGCACTCGGCCAGATCCGGAGTGATATCGACGCACTGCGATCGGACGCAGAGCTGCTTGTCTCCGCAGTCCGCATCCGTGGAGCACGTGTGTGTGGCTGCCGCTGGTGCGCCGCTAACTGCCGCGGTCGCTGCGGGGGTCGCAACCGCCGTAGCCTTCTTGGATTCGTGAGAGCAGGCCCCTAAGCCCGCGACGAGCGACAACGTGATCAGGACTCGGTTCTTCATATCGATCTCTCCTCGTTCATGGCGAATCGTGCGACCACCGCCCATCGTCTCTATCTAATTGAGCGGCTCCGACGCGGGGCCTATCGCGTCGATCAACATTACCTTGAAAAGCTCCCGGGGCTGCTCGCACAGGCCGCATAAGGCGATCCGCCCCCCCCGCGCAAAAAGGCTCACGAAGAACGAGAGCAGAAGCTCGACGCCGGAGCTGTCGATGAGGCTGAGGTGAGACATGTCGACCTCGACGAAGCTGGGGTTGAGCCGCAACAGAATCGACAACTCGCGGCGGAAGACGCCGACCATGCCGAGGTCGAGGCGGCCGAACATTGCGACCCGCGTGATGTCTGACGGGGCATGCACGATCGAAAAGGTCATGCGCGAGGGTTGGATGACGATCGCCTCCTTCGCGCCATGCGCCTGCCAGACAGCCATTGTTCGCGGCATCTCATCCTCCTGGGTCTCCCCGAGTGACGGGGCCAAGACCCGCCAACTGCAGGCTGTACGCAAGGTTCGTTCCAAGTTGCCAGCCCCGATGATTCGAGGCCAGCTGCGAGCCCGTCGCGGTCGTTCGATAAATCTCCGTCGGCACCGGCGTTCGCGGTGGCCAGCTCTGCCGTCAAGCGTTTAGACGAATCCGTCGCGGGCGGGTGATTTGTCATCGCTGGATCGGATGGACCGGGTCGCCGCGCCGGATGCGAACGGTCCTCGGTCGGCACCAGCTAGCTGGGTCGCAGAGACGCGGATCTCCCCGAGGCACGGCTCTTGCTGCTGCGGATGGTCATGCGGATGCTGGAGGCGCGCTTTCATCCCCAGCGGAAGGCGGTCGGCGATTTCATAGTCGTCGGTCACGTCGTATGGAAGAGCGAGCGCGCCCGGCCAGTCGTGCAGGCGTCGACCGAGCTGCTGACGCTACGCGAGCAGGCGACTTTGCTCTCGAAGGTCCACTACCTAGTCTCGATCAGCGCCCGCGAGTCGTTCGAGAGGTTGCAAGATCTGCGCAGTCAATTTTGGTCATTCGTCGAGATCCACTGACAGCCCGTCTGGGGCCGGGGAGCTCGACGGACCATCCTGCCAGATAGCCTTGTCGGTAGCTTGACCACCAATCCGGCACATTTCCCCCCTCATCTGTGCAATGTTGCGCTCGTCCCGCAACCCAGCAGATGAACCCCGTCCGTCTCACGCTAATTTTGATCCATTCGGATTTTTCCGAGTCGCGGTCGGCTTGCGCCGAGCTCTGATCGTATGGAAACCGGTCTCCCCGGCGGATCCACCCCGCCTCCCGAAGAGCGACGTGGACCGAGGCTTTTCGGCCGATCGACGCCACTCGGCGCCGTGCTGGGCGCGATGGCGCCGCCGCTCGATCTGAGAATCCTCGGGCGAACCCTCCTGCACACGGCCGCGGTCGGGCTCGCGGCCGGCCTGGTCGGATCGGCCTTCTTCGCGGCCCTGGAGTACACGCAGAGCTTCCTCCTCGAGCACCTCGCCGGCTATTCATCGCTGCGCGCCAACGGCGAGCGGATCTTCGGCGAGCGCGGCCCGACCGTCCTGCACCCGATCTTCGTTCTGATGCTCCCCATGGTCGGCGCCCTCCTGGCCGGGCTGCTCTGCCAGTTGGCGCCCGAGACCCGGGGTGGAGGCGGCGACGCCATGATCCACGCCTTCCATCACCAAGGGGGCGTGGTGCGCCGGCGGGTCATCTGGATCAAGGCCATCGCCTCCATCCTGACGCTGGGGAGCGGCGGCTCCGGCGGTCGGGAGGGTCCCACCATGCAGATGGGGGGCGCCATCGGCTCGGCGATCGGTCTGGGACTCAAGGTGAGCCCGCGCGAGCGACGCATCCTGATGGTAGCCGGCGTGGCGGCTGGAATGGCCGCGGTTTTCCGCACGCCACTCGGGGCGGCACTGCTGGCGGCAGAGATCCTCTATCGCGACGACTTCGAAGCCGAAGCCTTGATTCCGGCCATCATGGCCAGCGTCATCGCGTATTCGGTCGTCATCTCGATCTTCGGCGAATCGACGCTCTTCGCCCGCGCGCCCCGCTATCTCTTCATCCCCAAGCACCTCCCTCTGTACGCCCTACTGGCGGTGCTCATCGCCGCGATCGCGTCGATGTTCCTGGCCGCGCTGCGGACCGTGCAGCGCCTTTCGGCGCGATCTTCCCTACCCTTTTGGGCCCAGCCCGCGGCCGGCGGCCTCGCGCTCGGTGTCTTTGCGGTGCCGCTGATTCTTTTGGTGGGCGGCCATTTCGGAACCCCCGGTCACGCGCTCGGAATCCTCGGGGGCGGCTATGGCGCCGCGCAGGTGGCCATCACGGGAGCCGACTGGCTGCCGGGGGGATGGCGCGGGGTCGAGTTCCTGCTCTTCCTCTGCGGTGCGAAGCTCCTGGCGACTTCTCTCACGGTGGGAACGGGAGGCAGCGCGGGGGACTTCGGCCCGTCGCTCGTGCTGGGTGCGCTGTTCGGGGGAGCGTTCGGCCGAGCCGCGGCCGTCCTGCTGCACGATCCCAGCATCGATCCGGGGGCATTCGCCCTGGTCGGTATGGGGACGTTCTATGGCGGGTTGGCCCACGTGCCGATCAGCTCGCTCATCATGGTCAGCGAGCTCGCCGGTAGTTATGATCTACTGGTCCCGTTGATGTTGGCCGAAGGGATCGCGTTCGTCGCGCTCCGCAAGCGCTTTCTCTACGAGGCGCAGGTTCCGACCTTCGGCGATTCTCCGGTCCACAGACCGTCCAGCTCCTTGGAAGCGTTTGGCAAGCTGCCGGTGGCGGGCGCCCTCACCGTGCGAACCCCGATCCGCACCTTTCAGCCGGTGACGGGGCTCTCCGAGATGCACCGGGCGCTGGAGGAAGCCACGTGGCAAACGACGTTCCCCGTCCTCGGTCCCGATGAACACATCCTGGGTATCGTGAGCGCGGCGTCGATCGGCCTGCTGGCCCCACTCGACGGCATCCCGGCGCCGGCCGTCGCTTCGGATCTGATGCAGCCTCCCACGATCGTCCGGCTGAGCGACGACCTCCGCACGGCCGGTGAGCTGATCGTGAGCAGCGGCCTCCACCAACTGCCCGTTTTGACGGCGGACGGAAAGATCGCCGGCTTCATCGACGAGTCTCAGATGACGCGCGCGTTTCTGGCGTCGGTCGCCGAACCGCGTGAAGCGGTCGGCTGAGCACCGCTCGGACGTCTCGTTTGGCCACCAGGGGCGGCCGACTCGACGACCACGGATCTGACGAGCCTAGGTTTTGCCGAATGGTTTGTTGACGGTCGGCGACACCGGCACGCGCTGAACACGGCCCGTCGCGTGGGCACACCTGATGCAATACCCAGGTTCATGACCGGGCGTTGGGCGATGACCGCTCTGACCTTCGCAGGGTTGGCGATGGTGTCGTCGATGGCCCGCTCGGAAACCAGCCCTCCCGGACTTTATTCCGGTGCCTACGCCGACGACTTTTCGTCGCTGTCGTCGCGATCACGGACCTACGACGATCACCCTGAGGCGGTCTTCTCGTACTGCGCCCGCAACACGGCGGTCTACGAGTGTCTCTCGTACGCGGCCGACGGCACCATTCGTCGGAACAGAGAGCGTGCCGTCCTGCACGGAACCGCCTTCGCCTACCGGAGGCAGGCCAACGACACGCTGCTGCTCACCAACGATCATGTGGCCGCCTGGCCGAGCGTGACCGATTCTCTGCACACGGTCGATGGCGTGCCAGCCGGTTGCAAGCTCATCTCGCAGACGCTGGCCCTGGTCGACAACGAGCACGACGAATATCCACGCGACGACGTGCCGGCAACGCTGGTGGTGACCGATCCCCAGCTCGACATCGCGGTCTTGCGAGCCCACGCCGCGCTTCAGGTGATGCCCTGGAAGATCGGTCGCAGCGCCGACCTCCGCGAACGCAACGTGGTCGAGGTTCGAGGCTTTCCCCTGGGTGCCTTTCGAGCGACCAATATCGGCAAGGTGATCTCCGCGCACGATCACGACGACTTCGGCGACTGGGATCACGACGACTTCGTGGTCGACGCTCTACTCTCCGCCGGCAATTCCGGATCTCCGGTCCTGGCGGTCTCCCGCGCCACCGGCGAGTACGAGCTGGTCGGCGTCTTCCACGCCGGTTACAGCCAAGGCAGCGCGCTGAACGTGGTGGTGGGGATCGATCAGGTTCGCGATCTGATGACGACCCTCAAACGATCGCCCCATGGCCATCAAGACGACCCGCTGGTCCTCCTTGGTGCGGGCGCGAAGCTCCAGTCGGCGCTTGGCCCTCTCAAGGAGATGTTCTTCCCGTTCGGAGGACAGGTGGCCAGCATCCGGGCGCGACCCGATGGAACGTTGCTCTTCGTTCTGTTCGGTAAGGATTTCCCGCTCGCCTCGGATCCTCTGCTGGTCATTGAGCACTCCGGGGCGCCCGGCGCCTCGGAGTTCGGGGCGCCGGGACAGGTTTGGGTTGGATCGCCACGCGGCTTGAAGGACTACGCATGGTCTGCCCTGGCCCCGGATATCCAATCTCAGGTGACGCGCGCGCTCGAGGCCCTCGCGACGGACGGCATCGCCTACGCCGGCCTGCGAGAGGCGCGCGAGGGCGACTCGCAGTCCCGACAGTCCTCCGACCGCCTGGTTCGTCTGGGGAAGGCCTTCGCCCGGACGACGGCCTCGCGCGCCGATCTGGTACAGTCGATCGGAGAGCTGGGCGAGAAGCTCGCCCCGCCGTCGGGCTCGGACCTTGTGCATTTCGCGGAGCTCATGGTTCCGCGCCCACCTTCGGCGGTGAAGCCGACCGCCCAGCTCGGTAGCCCGATCGGGGCGATTGCCCAGGATGCCGGACGGATGCCATTGCCTTCCGCACAACCGTGACGCGGCGTCGGCGCTCGACCGCCTCCGCGAAGCCCGGGCGCTTCTGCCTTTGGGCCGCCTTGCTGACCGCGGCCGCGGTCTCGGGCTGCATGACCAGTTTCGAGGGAAGAAAGCTGCACGCCGACATGAACGAGATCGGGGCTCGTCTCGATGGCGTCAATCGGCGCGACCAAATGTACAAGCGGCAGGTCGCGGAGCTGAATGAGGTTCTGGAGAAAGCCAGCGCGCTGCTGAGCGCCAACTCGAATGACGTGGCGAGCAAGACGGCCAAGGCCGAGACGGATATCGCGGCGTTGCAGGTGCTCGCGGATCGGCTCGCTCAGTCGGTTGCGCAGAGGAGTCAAGAGCACGCGGATGAGCTGAGCCGAATGGATAAGCGAATGGCGATACTCCAGCGGAATCAGGCGGAGATCGTGGACAAGGTGGCACCGACCCTGCCGGATGACAAAGAACAGCTTTGGAAGCAGGCCGGCGAACGACTCGCCGCGGGGCAACGCGATCAGGGGCGGCGCTTTTACCGCAGCTTCATCGAGCGCTTCCCACAAGATCCCCGGGCGGCGCAGGCCCGCCTCGCGACGGGGATCTCCTTCGCCCAAGAGGGGCGCTTTTCAACCGCGGCCGCGGAATTCCAGCAGCTTCTCGACACTTCTCCAAGCTCACCGGAGGTCCCGGAGGCCATGCAGCAGCTCTCGCTGGCCTTCGTGCGCCTGCACTTCTGCAGCGATGCCCGGGCGCTCTTGAAAGATCTCGTCAAACGCTACCCGCGCTCATCCCCTGCAGCCAAGGCCCACAAGGAGCTGAAGGCGGTCGGGCATCTGCCGAGAGAGGCCTGTACAAGCTGAACGGGGGTGCCCCGACCGGGCGAACGCGTTGGAGCGGCGCTTGCTTGAGGCATTCGCGATGCAACGCCCCCTGCACAGACAGACCGCACCGACCCGCGGTTTTCGAGATCCTTCCGCCGCCTGCTACCGGAAAGAGAAGTGACGTTTCGCCCTCGGTCGTCAATTTTCTGGCCACCGGCTGTCGCGTGTCTGCTCCTGGCCACCGGATGTGATCTTCGTCGCAGCAGCGGGTTCTCGATTGTGGCGCTACCAGATACCCAGTACTACTCGTCCGATCATCCCGAAATCCTTCGGGCGCAGACGCGCTGGATCGCGGACCAACACACGCCGGATGACGTCGCATTGGTGGTTCACGAAGGAGACATCGTCGACAAGGACGAGCCGCGGCAGTGGGCCGCCGCCGCCGAGAGCCTTCACGCGCTCGACGGCGTGGTGCCCTATATGTTGACCACCGGGAACCACGACTATGCGAGAAGCGGAAAATTCGTCAGCCGGGACAGCTTGATCAATCAATACTTCCCACCCGAGTCCTTCGCGGCCATGGGCTCGTTCGGCGGGGCGTTCGAAGCTGGCCACGTAGAGAACAGCTTTCACCTGATCGATGCTCCGGGCGGGCAATGGCTGGTCGTCTCCCTCGAGTTCGGGCCGCGGGACGCCGTCCTCGAATGGGCAGACGCGATCGTCAAGCAGCATTCGGCCACGCCGGCGATCGTCGTCACACACGCCTATCTGTATTCGGACGATACCCGCTATGACCACGTCGGACGTCCGGATCAGCTCTGGAATCCTCACCGCTATTTGAACGACGAGATACCGGGCAGTGTGAACGACGGCGAAGAGATCTGGAACAAGCTCATCCGAGACAACCCCAACATCCTGTTCGTGCTCTGCGGCCACGATCTGGAGGACGGCGTCGGCCGGCTGACCAGCACGCGACCCGACGGCTCTCGCGTCCACCAGCTCTTGGCGAACTTTCAAATGGATACCCAAGGCGGTGACGGGTACCTCCGCGTCCTGCGCTTCAGTCCGGCAGAGCGCCACCTGGATGTTCAGACCTATTCACCCTACCTGGATCGCTTCAAGACCGATCCCGACAACCAATTCGGCCTCGACTACTGACACCCGCCCACTCAGGGCCAACTGCACCCAAGGAGACGACACGATGAAGCGCACGCTGATGACCCTTGTATCCGCTCTGCTGTTGAGCTTCGGCTCTGCGGCCTTCGCCGCAGATGCCGCAGCAAAACCCGACTGTAGCACCCAACAGAAAGCGCTCGATGACGCCAACGCGGCCGCCAAGGCGGCCGCGAAACCCGATCTGTCGTCTTGTGCAGACAAGAAGGGCAAGGACAAGACCGATTGCCAAAAGCCGCTCAAGGACAAGGCCAAGGACGACAGCAAGGCCGCCAAGGATAAGGTCAAAGAGGCCAAGAAGGCGCTCGATTGCTGCAAAAACCCCAAGAAGAAAGGTTGCGCCGCCTAGCAGTCCCGTGAGCGCCGACGGGCTTCGCCCGCCGGCGCTCGCCCGCGGGTGATCTCGGGATCCTCTCGGCGTCCTCGATGGAACGAGGGTTGCAAAACTGGAAGGCGGAGCAGTCGTGGGTTCAGCACGGAGAGCAAGCAGTCCGCCGACAGTGAGCCGCACCCCTGGGCCCAAACGAGTGGAGCGTGCCATCATCGCCGCTTTTGCGGCGGTGGTTCTGAGCTTCGTGGGCGCCAGTTGGTTCGGACAACACCGGGCCTCCGAAATCGAACGGGCGGCCCTCAGCATTCAGACCAACGCGGCGCCGTCGATCCGGCGCCTCGCGAACGCACGCGCCGAGCTGCGCCGCTTGCAACTGCTGGTGCATCGCGCGCTGGACCAAAACACCCGTCGCGAACAGATCCTCGAGATCAGCGCCGGGCGGCAGTTGCTCGACGAGGAGATCGAGGAATACCGGCGCCTCCCGACCTACCCCGGGGAGAGGGCTGCCTGGCGAGACGCCGAGACGGCGCTCGCCCGTCTGGATCTCAATCTCACGGGAATCATCCAGGCCATCGAACGGCACGACTTGAATGCGGCGCGAGAGCAACAGGAACGGCTCGACACCTCGAGCGAAGCCCTGGCGCGCTCGCTGTCTCAAGCCATGAATCTGAACGTCGCGGCCGCCAGCGCGCTGGCTGTCGAGATCGAGCAGAGTCGGCGGCGTGGGATCGCCTGGGCGGTGGTGCTCGACGCCGCGGGCGTGATCCTGGCCGGCTTGGCGGCCGGGCTCTCGTTGCGCGTCTCACGGGCCCACGCTCGAAGTGTGCAGGCCTACCGCGAGCTCGCCGAGACGAGGGCCGCGGAGCTGGAGCAGTTCGCCGCCCGCCTCGCGCACGACGTGCGCACGCCGCTCTCGGTCATCAAACTGTCTTTGGGACTGGCTGAGAAGTACGGCGGCTCCGACCCCCGCTTTGGGCGTGCGTCCGATCGGGCACAAAGAGCTCTCGACCGGACCACCGGCATCATCGACGCGCTCTTCGAGTTTGCCCGCTCCGGGGCCCGACCCCAGCCGGGGGTACGAACTTCACCCGTCGAGGCCGCCCAGGAAGTTGCCGACGTCATGCAAGAGCGGGCGCAGCAGATAGGGGCCGAGATCGTGGTTCATGGCCGGACCTCGTCGGGGGTCGGATGCTCGAGCGCTGTGCTGGAGATCGTCTTGGGGAACCTGGTGGGAAACGCACTGAACTACCTCGAAGGGGTGCCCGACAGGAGAGTCACGATTGACGTCACCGACAATGGAAGCCAGGTGACGACCGTGGTCGCCGACACGGGCCCGGGATTGCCACCCGACGCGGACATGACTTCCCTGTTTGAACCATATGTCCGCGGCCAGGAAGCCCGCGGCATCGGACTCGGCCTGGGACTCGCAACGGTCAAGCGGATCGTCGACGCCCACGGCGGATGCACCGGTGTCAGATCCTCGGGCAAGGGATGCGAGTTTTGGTTCAGTCTCCCGGCGATCGCCCCATGAGGAAGGTGGTTCGATCTTCGAACGAATTGCGAGACAGACGCATGAATTGTACGCGTCGAACAGGCGCGCGACGTCGGTCGCGAGGACCGCACGCTGGAATGGGTCATGCAAGCATGGATCTTCATGGGCTTGCCGCTTCGGAGAAGAAAGAACGATATGCTGTGGAATTGGCTCGAACGCGGATCGCTCCTGCTTGGGTTCGGGTGGCTCCTCTACCGCGCGCGGACGGCCGGCGAACCTTTGCCGCTGCCGAGGTCCGAACGGGCCCGAGCGCCCGATATACGCCGCTTCGAATTTCTTCGTTGCGCCCCGGTAACACGACCTCTATCCGACGCTGCCCGTCTGGTCGCGCCCACTCGAGCGGGCCGATGCAGATTCGGGCGAGGCTAGGCACTGGGCCTGGGCTTCCGACGCGCGCGATGGAACGGATGGGCCTTCCTGAAGGCGTCGGCATCACCTTCCAGGCCGATATCGCCGACGAACGACAGGGCGCTCGCGCGCTCGCGGAGATCGCGATTCCGTTCCGCGTCGAGTGATCGCGCACGACCACTCAGGTCGATCTATTACTATTTCGGCCGCGGCGGAAAGGTGAACGCCGGGCCTTACCCGATAGCTGCACACGCAGGGTCGTTCCGGGAAGCCCGGCCGGCACAGGGCGAAGCCGCTCTGTCTGGCGTTCGTAAACCGACCGTCCGCCTTGCCATTCGATCAAATTCTCGACGTCCTACCGTTGCGCAAACGGCGACGGGTGCGCGTTTGTCTTCGCGGCACGCTCCTTGCGTTGCGACCTGTCATGTCGAAAGGATCCGACGGCCTGGCGTACAAGGTCTGTACCGCCCTTCTAGCGGCTCTCCCGGCGATGGCCAGTGCCTGTGCGGCGGAAGTCCTAGCGATGAACGTTCCAAATCCGGCCACTGGCGCGAATGCCGTGGGCTCCATGCAGGCCTACGAAGTTCCTCCGTACCGGGAAGACCACCGATATGAGGTCACGCTTGCCGAGTGGACACCCGTGTCCCTGGCGTTCCACGTCCGTTTCGTGAACGCCGACCGCTGTGGTCTGCCGTCGAGCTACTCGCTGGACCTCGTCGACGACGGTGGACGGCGCTACCCCTTTCACCAGACGGGGCTGATTCATGAGACGACCGCTATCGGTCATCTGGGCGCCACGCTGCACGACTCGACGATCGACGGCTCGTTCCCCGTTCCAATCAACGCCAACACGCGCTACGTGATCCTCCAGATTCGACCGACGACCGGCCGGGACTGTAACGCCGTCGATTTTCGCTGGGATTTTCAGGCTCAGCAACGACCGGTTACCTAGCGTCCCCCAGGGGAGAGTGTCGCGGAAGCCATGAGAGACGCGAGCCACGATGATGACGGTGCGGCCCAAGGCGACGTTTTCGTCGAGGGACGAACGATCGGACGATCGCGCGCTTCCGCAGCCAAGGCATGGCACAGCCGGCCGGCAACGGGTCGTTCGTTTCTGACGACGATGGTCCTGGCCCTTTTGGCGACGGGCGTGGCCCTCTTTTTGGCGCTCCGGCCCCAGTCCGAGCAAAACACCGACCAGTCGGCGACCGCGTCGCCTCGCAGCGAACGCAACATGCCTTGAGTGCTTGGGCGACGGTGCGTCGACCGACGCCGCGGGTCTACCTGCCCGTTGCGACCGGTCAGACCCGCTTGTCCGCCATTATGAAGGTCTCCTCTGCCGACCGGGAACCGCTCCGCCTCAGCGCCTGAACTGGGGTGCTCGCCTGAGACATCACGCCGACAGGCATTTCTACGTACTGCGCCAACCGGAGCCGACGCGTGCGCCAGATCGTATAGAGGACCGGGATGACCTCGAGCGTCAGGAATGCGCTCGTTATCAGCCCGCCGAGCATGGGCGCGGCTACACGCTTCATGATTTCGGCGCCCGCGCCGTCGCTCCACAGCAGCGGCATTAGCCCGACGGCCATCGTCGTGATCGTCATGACCTTCGGCCGCAGTCGCTGAACGGTACCTTCAGCGTGGGCCTCGATGATATCTTCGCGGGTTAGGAGCCTGCCTTCGCGCACACGGCGCTGGAACGCTTCGTCGATGTAGACCACCATCACGACACCGGTTTGCATCGCGAGGCCAACCGTCGAGAGCAGTCCGACCCAGACGGGCGCGGACAGCGGATAGTGAAGTAAGAAGAGCGTCCAGAAGCTCCCCACCAGGGCAAATGGCACCGCAATCAGCACAATCAGCGCTTCGGTGACGTTCTTGAATTGCAGGAATAGGAGCGCAAACATCAAAATGGCCACCACCGGCGCGATCCACTTCAGACGCCGCTGACCTGCGGCCATGAGCTCGTACTGCCCTGTCCACTCGATGCGCTCTCCTGGCACGAGGCGGATCTCTCCCCTATCGATGGCGCCGCTGAGATTCAATCGTGCCGCCTTCACGTAGGTCGCCACGTCGGTTCCAGAATCCAGGTCGACGTAGACGTAAGCAACCATCTCGCCGTTTTCGGTCCGGATTGTGGCAGGCACGGTGTCATGGACGGGATGCCCAAGCAGCCCCAAAGGAACCACCTGGCCCGCTTTCGAGCGTACGGTGACCTCCCGCAGCAGATCGGCATCGGCAGGCCTCATGTTCGTGTCCGGGACGACCCGGAGCCTATATGGCTGCTGCCTGTCGGGAGCGATGACGCTTTCTCCAGAGTGGTGTCCGTGCTCGATGATGAATCGCTTGGGGCGGAATGCGGTGCCGCCCGCCCCGTGCCAGGTCAGCTCGTTCACTTGGCCGCCGCTAATGACGAAATCGGCCGTGGACTGGGCACGTGCCGGATCGACATGATGCTGCTCCGCCGCGGAGGCATCCAGCTGGAACCTCAGCCAAGGCTCACCACCCAGCGATTCGAATACCGCGCTTCTCGCGTGGGGCAACTGTGCCACCCACTTTTGTACGGCCGTGCCGACCGCTTCCAAGCGTTCTGGGCTTGCGGCGACGATGCGAATCCCTACCGGCGTACGCACACCCGCCGTTGACATCATATCCATGCGGGCACGCGCCGGCGCGCTCCAGGCGCTCGCCCACCCTGGCGTGCGCGTGGCCCGATCGAGCTTGTCGACCAGTTCAACCGTAGTCTCCAGCTTCTCTTCGGGCCATAGAAGCCTGAGTGCGGGTTTGAGTCCGTCGGGTGCCCAGCTCGAGTACCAGCGCCCGTGAGACACTTTGGGCCATTCGGCGCGCGGCTTGAGTCGAATCGTCGTCTCGGCCATCAAAAATGGCGCCGGATCGGTCGCTGTGTTGGCGCGCCCCACTTTGCCGAACGCTTGGGCCACCTCCGGGAATTGCGCCAGCGTCCTATCGATTCGGCTGAGCTGCACGCCCGCATCCCCGACCGACACGCCCGGCAACGTGGTTGGCATGAACAGCAGATCGCCTTCATCGACGCGTGGTAGGAATTCACCTCCGAGCCGCCCTATGATCGGAAGACACGACGCTGCCGCCAGCACCGCAGTGGCCAACGTCAGGGTCGGCCGCGCCAAGGCGAACGTGACGAACGGTCGATAGATCCGGACCAACCGCTTGGTGATCGGGTTATGGAACTCAGGCACGATGCGGCCGTGCATCAGTCGCTCGCGCAGGGCCGGAGCGACGGTGATGGCGACAATAGCCGCGGCGATGATGACCAGTGTCTTCGTGAACGCGAGCGGACGCAGTAACCTGCCGGTCTCGCCGGTAAACGCGAAGACCGGCAGGAAGCTGAGCGCCGCGATGAGCAACGAGGTGAGAATCGCCGGCGCAATGTTCCCGGCGGCGCCGATCAGGGCGGTTCGCCGGTCATGTCGAGACGCGGTCGTGCCGAGTGCCTCCAAGCGCCGGTGACAGGCTTCTAGCGCCACCACGTCCGCGTCGACCGCCATGCCGAGAGCGATGCCGATGCCTCCCAGGCTCATGATGGTGGCCGGGACGCCGAACACGTACATTCCAGCGAACGTAATCAGCAGTACGAGGGGTAGCGTCAGGGCCGGTGCCAGCGCGCTGCGCCCGTGCAGCAGGAACATCAGGATCACGAGCACGACGACGGCCACCTCCTCGGCCAGCGCCCGCAACAGCGTATGCTCGACCCGATTGGCCAGGTCCATTCGGCTGTAAATCGTGACCAGCTTGAGATTGCGCGGGAGGAGCTTCTTCGCCTCCTGCAGCGTTCGCTCGACGGCCTCGATGATCGCTTTAGGATCTGCGTCGCGCTTGGCGATAACGATGCCACCCGCGACCTGTGGGTCGCCGCCCAGGTCGGTGATACCGATCGGCATGTCCGTCACGAGCGCGGAGTGGGCGACATCACCGACCAAACGCTTCGAGTGGTTGCCGAGGAGCAACGGCACAGTCTCCATTTTCCAAGGATCCGGGTTGCCGTTGACTTCCGCTCGCACGGAGTCGACCACGTCGCTGAACGCTATGTTTCGCGACCGGAGCCGTTCCGCATCACTTTCCAGAACAATCTGTTCGGTCGTACCACCCACCGACGCGACCTCGGCTACCCCAGGAATCTTCATGAGCTTGTTGCGCAACACTTCGTCTTGTATTCGATGTCCCACTGCCAGCGGCAGCCGGGATGTACCCACCAACGCGTACTCGTAGATCCAGCCCGTCGCGGACGCGAGTGGACCAACTTCCACGCGTATCGTGGATGGCATCGTCGACTTGAGCTCTTCGACGCGGCGAAGGATCTCGCGTCGCCCGGGTTCCAAGCCCTTGGACGAGCCAAATAACACGTCGACGTACGCCATGCCCGACATCGACGCGCCACGCACGGAGCTGACGCCCGGAATCGACTCGAGCGACTCGGTCAGTACCTCTGTCACCCGCCTCGCGACCTCGCTGGCGGGATGGCCCATCCACTCGACGACGAGGCCAATCTGTGGATCCGACAAATCGGGTACCGCGTCCTGCGCCAATCGGCGTCGCGCATACTCGCCTCCCACCGCCAGTGCCATCGCCACGACGATGACAACCAGGCTGTGCCGGCTACACCATGCAACGCAGCGCTGGATCACTCGACCACCTCCTCCGGCTTGCCTTGGGCCGCCCGCAGGCGACGCTCGGCGTCCAGAACGAATGTATCAGCAGCCACCACCCGCTCGCCCTCACTCAGGCCCGAAAGCACGACGATACCGCCGAGTCGCTCCGCAGCCCGTTGGGCGACATAGCCCGAATCCAGGATCCGGCCCACCTGAACGGCTCGCCGTGTGAAGGAGTGTCCGCCCGCACGGGCAGCCAAGACATAGGCGCCGTCGCCCGAGTACAAGACCGAGCTTTCGGGCACCACGAGAAACCTACGCGGCTTGGCATCGAGTTGAAGCCAGCCCATGTCTCCGTCGGCCCCGGGCGCAGCTTCGGCCACGAATCGGACCTGGACGGTGGCCGGATCCCAGGGCGTCATCGCCTCTGACGTCAGCCGTACCGAAATAGCTCTGGCCGGCTCGTTGTTGCGAAAAAACACCGCCTTCTCCCCGGGCCGAAGGCCCTCCAGCGACTCCTTGTGGATAGTCGCTGTCACGAGGCCCTTGGGGCCTAGCCAACCCGGGGCGCGAACGGCCTGGGCGACGAGTTGTCGCTCGACTTCCGCGACTGCTCCGTGGGTTGCAACGATTGCCTCCGTGCTCTTCCCGTCGCGCATTCGTTCGAGCGCCATGTTGCAGATCGGGCAGTCCCGGGGCACGGTCGAAACGACCTGCGGGTGCATCGGGCATACGTAGCGTTCGGAAGAGCCGCTCGAGGCTTGATCGTACCCCCGCGAAAGGGCGATGCCCCCGACGAGTGCCGCCGCGGCGGCACAAAGCAAGAGCAGCCGGGCGACAAACACCGCGGCCGACGCCGCGCCCCTGATACTCGTCCTGTTCATTTGTGTACACCTCACCTGCGAATCGGCCCCCGGAGACCTTCGGTCCCCAGGGGCCTTTCCTAACCGGCGCGCGCCACCACCCGCGACGTAGGGCCGGCTACGTGTACTGCCGTCTCTGGCTCACCATGCCGCGAAGGCGGCGTACGAATTGTTGCCAGGGCTAACTTGAATGCAATATCCGTCATTCCGCAAGGGCGGCAATGGATAATTCCAGTTACCATTGAGCGGCTCCACACGGCCATTGACCGTGAGTTGTTTCCCAGCGGCGAAGCTGCTGCCCTCACCTTGGAACAGGCGTGACCGCGTCTCGAAGCAGGTGGCGCCGGTGCCGAGATTGCCGGACTGGAAGTTGCTTCCATCCGCGACACTGAACACCACCGGGTTATTGCAAAGCCCCCCACACGGCCGGAGAACCTGGGGGTCGCAATAGGCCAAGCACGGCTCGACTTCGGCTTTGCACACGGCCTCGTTGCCAGCCTGCCCGTCGTGGAGGCACTGGGCCGCGTTCGGATTGGAGTTTCCCTGGCAGAACTGCGCGAACTGTCCGCAGTACGTCGACGGCAACACCCGCCACAACGTCGGATTGCTCGGAGGCGTCTGTCCGGCTTGCGCCTGGAACACCGACAGCGCTCTATACACCTGACCGCCAAATGTCGTCCTGTCGTCCAGCGCGTACCGGATCTGCGGCTGCCACGACCCGTCGTTGTTGTTGACCCGATCCCATAGATCGAAACGGGTATTCGGCGTCTGTCCCGATACCGCCGTGAGGTTCACGCGAGCTCGGTAGTCGACCTGGTTGAATTCCACCACATTTTCCGCGACGTACGCGGTGCCGACCTTCCACGAGTTCACGAGCGCGAGCTGGCGTAGCATGTCGTGATCCTCGTGACCAACGATGTGGCAGTGCCACACGTAGCCAGGGCCCTTCACGTTGTCCGGGAAGGTCGTCGGATCGATCGTCTTGAACTGGTTGACGCCCGGGGTGTTGTTCGTGTCGTCCTGCGGACCCCAGCGGACGATGATGCGATTGACCATGCCGGGCTTCGCCTGAACGGTGTCCTTCCAGCCGGTCTCGTACGGCAACGGCGGCTGCGGCGGCCCCGTGAAGAACGGCGTCGGATCGACCACAATGGGCCGCGTGACGGGCATGTGGCCATTGATGAGGTGCCACTGCGCCCGGTAGTTGGCGGAGTCGAACGGTTGGCGGTTCAAGACCTGGAACTCGATGAGATGGATGTGAATCTCGTGGAAGTTCTTGTCCTGGTCGTCCTCGCGCGGCTCCATCATGTGGATGAGGTCCCACTCCTCGGTCGAGTTGACGAGCGGCAACTCGGTCGCGGGGGCGCTGAACTCCAGGCCGTCGAGCGAGCGCTGATTGCAGTTGGGCAGCGCGGGATCGGGACAGCTGTCGCCGTCGGGCCGCAGGTCGTCGAACACCCTGAGCACCTTGAAGCGCGTAGGTGCATTGGTCGTCAAGACAGGCCGCGGCGGGAACAGCGAAGGATTGAGGGTTGGAGGCGGTACCGGCGTGCCAGACTGAACGGTGAACTGCATCACCTGTCCCAATGTCGGGCTCGACCCCGACCCTACGTAGTTGTTGTTCAGCTGGATCTTCGTGCCCGCGGCGAACTTGGAGAAGTCCACCAAGACGTCGGCGCGCTCGGTGATACCGAACTGGACATCGGGTGACGGCTGGGGCGCCGGCAAGTAGCCGCCGTCCGAGCCGATGATCGTAAGCGGCACGACGGCCCCGGTGAGCTGATTGACGAATTGCATGTCCCAGAGCTGCGTATTTGCGGCCCCCAACATGCGGAATCGATATTGCCTCGGCTGGACGTTGAGATTCGGCCAGACGGCGCCGTTCACCACCACCGTGTCGGCCCCCTCGTTGTACGACCAGTAGGCGATGTTCGGCGGGGCATCGGCCCCGGCGTTCAGCTCGCCCGGGTCGGGGGGAAAGTGCAGTTGACCGTCGGTGAAGAAGGCGCGCGTCGCGAAGCCGAGGACGACCTCGAACTGGCCCTTGGGGAGCGGCGAGCTCGGGCCATCGAGCGCTGTCCCGTTGGGATCCCGAATCATGTACGCTGCACCGACTTCGCCGCCGTACACACCGAGCCGGGTGACGCCGAGGACGTGATCATGATAGAAGAGCTGGGTCGGGCTCTGATCGTTCGGCATCGTGTAGTCTTCGGTCGAAAAGCTGGGACCGCGGTACTGCACGCTCGTGAACCACTCGTTGGCCGTGCCATCCATTTGTGGCAAGACCACCAACCCGTGGGTGTGTGTCACGCGTGCGACGGGGAAATTGGCGTTTTGGTATCCCGGCGGGAAAAGATTGAACGGTGGCAACGGTTCCTCGATGGCTTGCGGGTTCGCCCAGGCGATCGTCGGATCCACGGGCAGAAAGTACGGCTGCTGAATGTTCGTCCGCCAGTGGACGATCGTCGGAATGCCGCGGGTATTTTCGAACGTGGCCCCAGGGGAGCCCGCGAACTGCGCGCCTCCCACGACCGTGCCGTTCTGGACGAACACGGTCGTTCCCGGGTACCCGGCCGGCAGCATCTGCACGGTCGCTTCCGAATCCGAGATCGTATATTCGTTACGAATGACCTGCCCCGAGGCGTTCTTGATCGCCGTCGGCGCCCACACCGGCAAAATCGGAAGCTGCGTCTTGAACATCGGAATTGTCGTGGGGTCTATGGGCGTCTCATTGGGAGGAGGCAGACCAATTGCCGAAGTGATTTTCGTTGTGGGTTCGTTCTGTGGGTCACCGGAAATGCAGCCCGCCGTCAAGGCGAGCGCCGCAACCGATGACCGCAACACGATGCGTCTTCTTCTTGTCATAGGACCTCCCCGGCGGACGAATTGTTCCCGGACTGCCCTTTCGGGCAGCCTGCTCAGGTAAGTGTCCCGACGGGATGATACGTAACGGATCGGCGATCGATTAACTTCTTTCTTGCCGATATTCCGGACAATTGAGTCGGTGGCCCTCGCGATCTCCGCGTGACGCGGCCGATCGGGCAAACTCTCCGGGTCGTCCCCGATCGCCAGCTCTCGCCAACAGGGCGCGTCCGTCGAGACGTTGCTTGGATGAAGGGGCTCGATCCGGGCGATATCACAAACCTTCACCGGAATGGGCGGGGCTGATCGGGCGTCGATCAATCGTTGTCACGGCGACAATTCCTCTCTGAAGGGAGCGTCGGCGGAAAGCAATGACCGAATCGGGGTTTGTATTCGCCCGAACAATCGGCGAGCCCATAGTCACAGGGGACAAAGCCGGTCCGCCTCCTAGTCGAAAGTCGCCCGCCGACGCTGACGGGGCGTAGACTCGACACGCAACAGAGCCCGCCATGGCCGTCGATATTTTGACCGAAACCGTAATCGCCCGGCCACGGGAGTGGGTCGCCGCTTACGCGAGCGACCCATCGAACGCCCCCGAGTGGTACGTCAACATCAAGGCGGTCGAATGGAAAACCCCGCCGCCGCTCGCGGTCGGATCGCGGTTGGCCTTCGTCGCCCAATTCCTGGGCCGCCGTCTGGCATACACCTACGAGATCGTCGAGCTGGTGCCGGGAGATCGACTGGTGATGCGGACGGCCGAGGGGCCATTCCCCATGGAAACGATCTACACCTGGGCGTCAATCGACGGAGAGCGCACGCGGATGACGCTGCGAAATCGCGGGACACCCGGTGGCTTCTCGAGGGTCTTCGCTCCGTTCATGGCCGCCGCAATGCGCCGGGCCAATCGGAAAGATCTGGCCCGGTTGAAGGCGCGGCTGGAAGGAGGCCCGACAAGTCATTAAAGGAGTCGTCGACCCGCTGGCCGTCTTGCGGGCCGCCACCACCTTCGGCAGTCGTCCGGCCCATGGCCCGAAAGCACCGGCCGTGGATCGTCGCGGCCGACAGCGAGGCGAGCCGGTCTACTGGCAGCGCGCCTGGACGTAGAGCCGCTTGACCGTCCCGACGCAGGGATCGCCGAACACGCCGTTCGAGGCACTGACGGTGCAGGTGTTCATCCCGAGGCAGCTCGTGCTGACGTCCATCGTGCTGGTGGTCGCGTCGCAGCTGCTCGTCGTGAAGGCCCCGCAACTGCCGTTCGGGGTCCCGTAGCTGGCGAAGTCCAGCGCCATGATTTTCTGGCCGGTCGGGCAGGTCAGCGTGATGTTGGCGTTCTCGGCCGCCGTCGAGCAGACGACCACGTTGGTGCAGGTCACGGTCACGTTGCTGACCGGCACGCCGGTGATGGTCCCGCTGCCGTTCGCCACCGCACAGTTCTGCGCGGGCGAAGACGGCGAGGTCAGCACGGTCACCGCGTAGGCGTTCCCACTCGCCACCGAGGTGGGGAACGTGAAGGTCCCGTTGGCGCTGACGGTGAGGTTGTCACCCGCGTTGTCCTGTAGGACCAAGCCGGTTCCGGTCAGGCCAGAGACCGTGCCGCCCACGCTGTAGCCATTCTTGACGCAGTTGACTGCCAGCGTGACGCCGGCGCCGGCGATCGTGCCGGATGGCGCGGTGACGGTGCAGGTCTGCCAGAGATTGGTCGGCTGCGACAGCACGGTGATCGCATAGGTCAACCCGCTGCGCACCGGGGTGACGAAGGTGGAGACGCCGTTGGCGCCGATCGACAGGTTGTCGCCCGCGTTGTCCTGCAGGACCAGCCCAGTCCCCGCCAGGTTGGTCACGTTGACCGCCACGCTATAGGGGTTGGCGGTGCAGGCGATCTGCGCCGCGATGTTGGCGTTGGTGATGGTGCCGCTGCCGCCGGTCACGGTGCAGGTCTGCCAGGGGCTGGTCGGCTGCGTCTTCACCGTGATGGCGAAGGGCTGTCCGCTGGCGATCGGCGCCGCGAAGGCGAACGAGCCCGAGCCCGAGATGGCCAGATCGCCGCCGCCGTTCTCCTGGATGACCAGACCGGTGCCGGTCAGCCCCGTAACCGTGCCGCCGACGATGTACGAGTTGGTCGCGCAGTTCACCGTCACGCTCGAGACGTCGGCCGCGCCCACCGTCCCGGTGGTCCCCCCGAGGCTGCAGGTCTGCGTCGGGCTCGATGGCTGCGTCTTGATGGTGACCGCGTAGGTGGCCCCGCTGGCGACCTTGGTCGGGAAGATGAAGCTGCCGTTGGCGTTCACGACCAGGTCGTCGCCGCCGTTGTCTTGCAGGGTCAGGCCGGTACCGGATAGCGAGCTGGCGGTTCCACCGATCGCATAGGTGTTCGTCGTGCACGTCACCGTTACGCCCGCGATGGCGCCGCCGTTCACCGTCCCGGAAGCGGCGGCGACGGCGCAGGTCTGCGCGGGGTTGTTTGGCTGGCTGGTGATGGCAACCAGGTAAGCGCTCCCGCTGGCGAGGCTGGTCGGGAATACGAAGGTCCCATTGGAGCTGACGATCAGAGCATCGCCGCCGTTGTCGCTGAGCGTGACGCTCGAGGCGAGCCCGCTAATGGTGCCACCGACCTGGTAGCTATTGACGCTGCAGGTGATCGAGATGTTGGTGACGTCCGCGCTGGTGACCCCGCCCGAGCCGTTCGACACCGTGCAGGTCTGCCAGAGATTGGTCGGCTGTGCCGAGACCGTCACGCTATAGCCTTGCCCACTGGCCACGTCGGCCGAGAAGACGAAGGTCCCGTCGGTAGTAAGCGCCAAGTCATCGCCGTTGTTGTCCTGCAGGGTGAGCCCCATCCCCAGGACGCCGCTGACCGTCCCGCCAATCGCGTAGCTGTTGACGGTGCAGTCGACGGCGATGTTGGTGATGTCGGCGCCGACGATCGTGCCGGAGCCGGAGGTCACCGTGCAGGTCTGCGAAGGGGCCGTGGGCTGACTTGCGACCGTCACGGCGTAAGCCGTGCCGCTCGAAATCGTGGTCGGGAACGAGAAAGTGCCATCGCTTCCCACCTGCAGCGTGGTGGCCCCGGCATTTAGCGAGAGGGTCAAGCCGCCACCGGAGAGGTTGCTCACGGTCCCGCCGATCGTGAACTGGTCGGTCGCGCAGTTGATGGTCACCGAGGTGACGTCGCCGGCACCGACCGATCCGCTGCCGCCCGACACGACGCAGGTCTGGGCAGGATTGCTCGGCTGCTGCGAGATGGTGACCGCGAAGGCGCCGCCGCTCACGATCGGCGTGGCGAACGCGAAGCCGCCATTCAAACTGATTGCGACATCGTCGCCCCCTTCGTTCTGCAGGGTGAGACCGGATCCGGTCAGGCCGACCACGTTTCCCCCGA
This sequence comes from Polyangia bacterium, assembly GCA_035648655.1. GTDB lineage: Bacteria > Myxococcota_A > Polyangia > Fen-1088 > Fen-1088 > JADGRB01. Next base: position 1,086 of record DASRLC010000518.1, on the reverse strand, counting down.
TCAGATACGAGTTGGTCACGCAGCTGATGCCGACGTTGGAGATGGCGCCGCCGGCGATGGTGCCGCTGTCGCCGGTTACGGTACAGGTTTGGGTGGGCGACGAAGGTTGCGTCAACACCGTCACCCCATACGCCGCTCCGTCCGCCACCGCGGTCGCGAAACTGAAGGTGCCGTTCGCCGAGAGCGACAAGTTGTCGCCGAGGTTGTCCTGCAGCACCAGGCCCGAGCCAACCAGCCCACTCAGGGTGCCGCCGACCGCATAGGTGTCGGTCGCACAGACCACGGTCACAGCCGTGACCTTGGTGGTGGCGACCGTGCCGCTCCCCTGGCTGATTGAGCAGACCTGCATCGGCGCCGAGGGCTGGCTCTTCACGGTAACGGCGAAGGTGCCGCCGCTGGCCACGGCGGTCGAGAACGCGAACGTGCCATTGCCGGTCACCGACAGATCGTCGCCGGCGTTGTCTTCCAGGACCAACCCCGTCCCGACCAGCCCCGAGACGGTTCCTCCAACAGAGTACGTATTGATCGCGCAGTTCACCGAGACGCTGGTGACGTTGGCGGCGCCCACGGTCCCCGAACCACCGGAGACCTGGCAGGTCTGTGTCGGCGCCGAAGGTTGCGACTTGACCGAAACCGTGTAGGTCGCGCCGCTGGCGACGGAGGTCGCGAACGTGAACCCGCCGTTGGCGCTCAGCGGCAGATCGTCACCGCTGTTGTCCTGCAGGATCAACCCGGCGCCCACCAACCCCGCGACAGTTCCACCTACGGTATACCTGCTCGTCGTACAGGTGATCGCCACGTTCGTCACGTTGGCTGTGAGGTCCGCGATCGTTCCGCCCGTGACCGTGCAGATCTGAGTGGGCATCGCCGGTTGATGGCTGATCGACACCATCACGCTCTGTCCCGCACCCAGCGCCGCGGGAAAGGTGAAGGCGCCATTGGCGGTGATCGCCAGCTGGTGGCCGTCTCCGTCCAGCAGAGTGAGGCCACTCCCCGTCAGACCGGAGACTGTCCCGCCGACCAAATAGGTCTTGATGCCGCCATCGCCGGGCAAACCGCCATCGGCATTGCCCGCGCCCCCGGTCC
>DASRLC010000517.1:0-3390 GCA_035648655.1 Polyangia bacterium | reverse complement strand
CATCCAGCGCGAGACGCGAGACTGCGACATCCTGCATCCGGCGCTGCCGGAGGTGATTCGCGAAGCCGCGGTCGATTTTGCGTTTCAAGCGCGCGGCCAGGGCGAGGAGTTGAGCGATGACTGGTTGAACAACGGCCCGTCGTCGCTGGCGGACGCTCTGCCAGCAGGCTGGATCGACCGTGTGCAAGTCATCTTCTCGGGAGCGGCGCTGACCCTCCGTTGCCTGGGCCGTTCAGACCTGCTTATGAGCAAGGTCTTCGCGCTCTGCGACCGCGGCATCGACGTTCAGGATTGCATCGCTCTCGCGCCCTCGCCCGCCGAGCTCGACGCGATCACCGCATGGCTTGAAGCTCAGGACGCTCATCCAGGCTGGCCGGATCACGTGCGCGCCGTCTTGACTGATCTCCGAGGGAGGTTGCGCCATGGCGCATAGCCGAGTCGCGACGGCGAAGGCTCTGGCCGAGGGTACGGAGTTGACCGCAGCCATGGTCGGCATCGGGATGCTCTTCGCGGCCAAGGCAGCCACCGAGCCAAACATCGAGGACACCCTGCTTGCGGCATCTATCGAAGGCATGGAGCGCGACGATCTCCGAGTCCTCGCCGTCTTGGTTACCTGGCTGGGCGCGCACCATTCCCGGATCAACGCCGATCGGCTCATCCGCGCGGTGCAGGGGCAGCCCTCGGCTCGGGTTCGTGCTTTCTGGGCGGCCGTGGCGCGGTGGCTGCCGAAGGATCGACGCCTCGCGCGCTTGAGCGAGCTGTATCGGGGACCACGCGTCGACCTTCTGCGCGCGGGCACCGACTTCCAGATCGCGCGTCGGGGTGAGGATCCGCGCTTTACGCACGGGCCGCTACGCGTTCCGGCCGGCGTCTTGCGTGACCGGTCGGCGGACATCCTCACGCCTGCGGCCCTGGCGAAGCGACACGGCACCTACCGGTGCCGTGTACTGATGGGGCCGACCTATCGAGCGGACATGTGGGCGTTACTTGATCGCGAACCGTCGCTGTCGGCGTCTGAGCTCGCGCGAAGAGCCTACGGATCGTTCGCGACCGCGTGGCAGGTGAAGCACGATCGGGATCTGCTCGCAGCGTAGGGACCTTTTGGACGTTACCAGCAACCTCGCGTTGACGCCGAACATCGCGCGTGACTTGATCGGTCGATGTCCGCACCACAACACCCCGTCGTAGAAGCCGTCGGATCCGCGGTGCCCAGACTCCTCTTGGACGCGAACGTGTTTCGCGATCTCGCAGACGGAAAGGCGCCTCAGATGGGCGCCGACCTTTTGCAGTCGTTTTGCAGTCTGACCCTCCCCAGGAGGGGTTTCAACGGCTCCAAACGGATCATCGGCTGACGGCTCGCAAGCGCGGATCGCCCTTGTTTTAAGCTGAATCCCGTGTTCCGAGCGGTGTTAGCCGAAGTCCGGGACGAGGTTTCAATCCCCGTCACTCACCCTAGATTGAAGCGCCGTTTCCCGCGCGATAATAGGCACTTAATCGCCGGCCTCGGGCCCGCCGGCCATCACCGTGGCCAATTCGTGGTCGTCCTGCTCGCGGTCCCGACTCGCGCGCCCCGAGGCCACAACCCGTGCCTTCGCGAGCGACCTGCGCGCGTAGATCAGCGTTATGGAAGACCCCATCCCAAAGAACATGGTCGTCAACCACTGGGCCGTGGCGTTCATCGACGTCCTCGGCCAGCGGGACGCCCTGCGCAAGATGGACTTCGTCCCGACTCTCGCGACGAGGCGAAAGTCGCGGAGCTGATAGAGGCTGTCCGCGGGTCGGTCGCGGTGATCCGGAGGTTTCACGGCCTCTACGACGCCTTCAGGACTGGGGCCGATGTTCCCGAGGTCGCCGACGTGCGGAAGACCCAGCCGCCGGAGATCCAACAGCGGGTGAAGGAGTGGCGCAGCACGAAGATTAGCTCGCTCCGCTTTTCCGACGGTCTCGTCCTCTACTCGTCGCTGGCGCGCTCGCCGGAGCACTCACCGGTGAAGGCGCTCTACGAGCTGATTTGCGCGTGTGGCTCGTTGATGTTGACCACGCTCGCCTGGGGACACCCCGTACGCGGTGGGATCGACGTCGGGACCGGGCTCGAGATCGAGGGCGACCAGCTCTACGGGCCCGCCGTCGTGAAGGCCTACGAACTCGAGAGCAAACCCCACGGCGCCGAGTACCCTCGGATCGTCGTCGGAGAGACGCTCACCGACTACCTCGCGACCAACGCGAATAAGGTGGGCGACGTCTGGGTCAACCTCGACGCGCAGCTCGCGCGAGGCATCCGGGAGCTGCTCACGCAGGACGCCGACGGACACACCATCGTCGACTATATGGGCGCCGGCTTCAAGGCCAAGGTCTCGTATCAGCTCAGCCCCGACCTCGTCCGCCAGGCGCGGGACTTCGCGGCCGCGGAGCTGGAGAGGTTCAAGCGCGAGGGCAACAAGAAGCTGATCGAACGCTACCAGCGCCTCGTCGACTACTTCGAGCGGAAGGCCGACGTCTGGTCTGTGTGACCGCCAGCGCGGCCGCTCGGCCTAGCAGCGGCCTCGGGGAAGCGGTCGCCTGGGACTTTCGCACCTGCGTCCCTCCATACCTCATGGAAACGAGCGTGCCGGTGTAGTCCGATTTTTCCAGTAGTCTCTGGCCCGTGAGCCCCACCGTCCTCCGCGCGAGCGGGTATCGGTTTTATTTTTTCTCTCGGGAGGAGTCGCGCGCGCATGTCCACGTCCAGCACGCAGATGGCCAGGCCAAGTTCTGGCTGGAACCCGAAGTGGCGTTGGCGCAAAATTACGGTCTCGGCGCGCGGCAGATCTCGACGGCACTTCGGCTGATCAGAAAGCATCAAGATGAAATCCTCACTGCGTGGAAAAGTCACTTCGGTGGTCGAAGTCTCTAACGTCGCGCCCGAGGGCTTTTGGCTGCTATTCGACGGTCGCGAGCTCTTCGTGCCCTTCGAAAGTTTCCCATGGTTTCGAGACGCCACGATCCGGGAGATCACGGCCGTCGAGAGACCGAGCCCGCATCATCTTCGGTGGCCGGCTTTGGATATCGACCTCGCCGTCGAATCCATCGAGCACCCGGAGCGCTTCCCGCTGGTCAGCCAAGCACCGCTGAAACGGTCGACGACGAAGCGATCGTCACGGACTGCGCGTCGCTGATCCGAAGACGCCGCCGGCAGACATCGCGCTGGCCCAGCGTCGAATGAGGGAGGGCACATGAAAATCGGACCGCCGCGGGACGAGCTGGAGGAGCTCTTCGACGAGCTGGGGGAGCTTCACGAGCTCCGTGCCGGCGTACAGAAGAAGGTCCTCGCGCACGACATCAAGCAGGCCATGAAGGCCAAGAAGATCTCACCGTCCGAGATGGCGAGGCGCATGCGCACGAGCCGAGAGG
>DASRLC010000516.1:0-6556 GCA_035648655.1 Polyangia bacterium | reverse complement strand
GGCACCGGGAAGATCGCCGTCGCCTCGTTCGACGATCTCCTCGACCACGACAAGGATGCACTGGGCGAGGACTTCGTGGCAGTGCAGGAGCTGACGCTCAGCCCCGGCGCCACCGTCGATCCGCCGCTGGTGCGAAGCCCCGAAGCGACCCACGTCGCCGTCGTGGCGCTGTTCCGGAAACCAGTCAGCACCACCTGGCGGGTGATCGGGAAGCTCCCGGCCCCCGATGCGCAGTACTGTCGTCCGGCGCCGGCCAGCAAGAACGGGCCCCGCCCCAAGGATCCCACGCTTCACGTTCAGTTGGACGAGAATCGAATCGCCACCATCCCCAGCCCATGAAGCCCACACAGCGCGTCGTCTGGTCAGAGGGGATGTTGGTCTCTCCTCAACACTTGCAACAGCAGGACCTCTACCACGAGCGGCTGCTCGACGAGCGCATCGCGGCCCTGTCGCCCTATCGGTGGGGCGTCGTTTCGGTCGAGATCGACGCGGGGGCCCTCGGCTCCGGCCAGCTCCGCGTCACCAAGTTCGTCGGGATCTTGCCGGACGGTCTCTCGCTCTCCTTCGAAGGGAAGGATCCCGAGTCGCCGCCCACCCGACCAATCGGCGACCACTTCACGCCGGCGCAGGCACAGTGTGAGGTCTATCTGGGGGTGCCCAAGGAGCGCGAAGGGGTACCCAGCATCTCGACCGACCAGACACCCGCCGCGGGCGCGGAATCCACCAAGGCGGCCCGGGCGCGGTTTCGGTCGAGCACCCGCCCGGTGGCCGACCTGACCGGCAACGCGGCGGATCTGAGCATGGCGTTCGCGCGTCGCAACGCGGTCGTACTGTTCGGCGACGAGCCGCGAGACGACTACGACGCCATCAAGATCGCCGAGATCGTCCGCGACGGGACTGGGGCCTTCCTGAATGGCGAGGCCTACATTCCCCCGGCGCTCAGGGTCGATGCCTCGGCGTTTCTGATGGGCGGGATCCGGCGCCTGTTGGCGCTCATGGTGGCCAAGCAGCGACAGCTGGCGGGCGACCGCAATCAACGTGACGGCGCGACCATCGAGTTCAATTCCGGAGACGTCACGCGGTTTCTCCAGCTCAGCACGGTCAATTCGGCCATCCCGGTGCTGGCCTACGCCGCGGCGAATGGGGAGATCAGCCCCTCCCAGCTCTACCTGTCGATCATCCCGGTCGTCGGGCAGTTGGCGACCTTCTCGTCGGACGTCGAGCCTTGGAACCTGCCAGCTTTCTCCCATACCGACCTGCGCGGCACCTTCGAGGAGCTGTTCGCCCGGGCGACGGCGCTCCTTCGCACGACGGTGCGCGAGAGCTACCTGACCGTGCCGCTCGCACTCAATCAGTCGGTCTACCTCGCCAAGATCGACGACGACCGCCTCCTCAAGGCGACGTATTGGCTGCTGGCCGTCCGGTCGGACGTTCCCGAAGAACAGCTTTCGCAGCGACTCCCGGGACTGTGCAAGATCGCGTCGCAGGCCCAGCTCCCGCAGGTGCTTCGTTCGGCGGCCACGCCCGGCGTCGCAGTGCAGGTCACACATCGCCCACCATCGGAGATCCCGGTCCGATCCGGCGTGACGTACTTTCAGCTCAACCTGCAGAACGACTACTGGCGGACCATCTTGCAGGAGAAGACCATGGCCATCTACATCGCCCCGCCCTTCGATCCCGCCCGGCTCAAGCTCGAGCTCCTCGCCGTCCCGAAGGCGGGCTGAAGGACGGGCCAGATGCGCGAGAATTGATGGACAAGATCAACGAGATCACATCGGAGTGCTTCATCGCCCTCAGTCAGCTGAGGGAGCTGGACGGCCCCGCCATCTCCGCCGAGCGCGTCCACGATCGGCTCAAGGGGTTTGTCGAGAGCATGCGCACCCGCGCCCGCGAACAGGGAATCTCGGGACGAGACGCCGACGACATGGCATACGCCATCGTCGCCATGGCCGACGAGCTGGCCATGGGCAAGCCTGAGCCGATCCGGGGATACTGGATGGGAAATCCGTTGCAGCTGGCGCTTTTCAACGAGACCTTGGCCGGAGAAGGATTCTTCACCCACCTTCAAGAGCTTCGCCGCGATCCCCGCCGGGCCGACGTCCTGCGCGTCTACTATCAGTGTCTCCTCTTTGGGTTCCAGGGGAAGTACGCCATGCGGGGCGGCGACCTGGAGTTGATGCGGCTCATCGACTCGATAAAACCGGAGGTCGAACGCCACCTGGAGATGTCCGAAACGCTCTCGCCGGCGGGCGATCCCCCCGACGAGCCGCTCCTACGCGCGTCCGGAAAGAACACCTTCCTGTGGGTCGCGCTCGGGATGTTCGCGCTGGCGATCGCGGTTTTCATCGGTCTGCGCGTGTCGCTCTCGCATCAAGTCGCCGAGTTGGCGGCACGCGTCGATCAGATTGGTCACTGAGAAGGCAGCATGCTGAAGTACATCTTCGCCGCGATCTTCATCGCGCTCAGCTGGGCGCTGGTGCTGGTCTTTCGCGAAGTCGTGCCGATGTGGCCAGCGGTGGTCGCGACGGCCGTGATCGGCGGAGGGTTACTGCTCTACCTGCTGGTGCGCGCCCTGCTCGCCAAGCGCGCGGCCGCGGCCATCGAAAAGGGGCTCAGCGACCAGGCGAGTCGGATGGCGGGTGGGATCCGTCCCGATCAACAGGCCGAGATCGCCGCCATGGAGGCGGAGTTCGCTCGGGCGGTCCAGACGCTCAAGAGCTCGAAGCTGGGCCAATCGGGCCGAAACGTTCTCGGCCTCCTCCCCTGGTACGTCATGATCGGCCCGTCGGCTTCGGGCAAGACGACCGCCATCCGCAATTCGGGCATCAAGCTGCCGCTCGGCAAGAGCGGCAAGGTCCGGGGGGTCGGGGGCACGCGAAACTGCGACTGGTGGATGACCAACGACGCCATCCTCCTCGACACGGCCGGCCGCTGGAGCACCGACGGGGACGATCGGGAGGAGTGGCTCGCCTTCCTGGACCTCCTCAAGCGCACACGCCCCCAAAAGCCGATCAACGGCATCCTGATCGCGATCGGGGCGACCGATCTGACCGGCGACGTGGACGAGATCGGCGAGCTCGCGCGAACGCTCCGCGAGCGGATCGACGAGGTGACCGGCCGGCTCGACGTGGTGGTTCCGGTCTACCTGATGGTAACGAAGTGCGATCTGCTGTCTGGGTTCGTCGAGACCTTCGGCGATCTGAAGGATCGCGAGCGCGGGCAGATCTGGGGATTCACCCTGCCGGTGGCGAGCGATTACGCCGACCACGTCGATGCCTTCGCCCAGCACTTCGACGATCTGGCCGACGTCCTCGAGCGCTATACGGTGGGTCGGATGGGCGAAGAGCGCCGCGTCGAGGCACGCGAACGGATCTACGCCTTTCCCCGTCAATTTGATTCCCTGCGCCAGGGCCTCATTGATCTGGTAGCCAGCCTGTTCGATCGCAGTGTGTACCAGGACGCGCCCATCATGCGTGGCGTGTACTTCACGAGCGGGACGCAGGAAGGACGCCCCGTGGATCGCATCATGGCGAACATGGCGGAGGCGTTTGGGGTGCGCCCGCAGACGCTCGCCGCGCCGGTCACCAAGCCGAAGAGCTACTTCGTGCGGGACATGTTCCAGCAGGTGGTCTTCCCGGACGCCGAGGTGGCCGTCCAGAGCAGCCGGGCGCTCAAGCGAACGCGGCTCGGCCGGGTAGCCGTCGCGGCTGGCGCCCTGGTCGTCTCGATCTGTTTCCTGGCGCTGCCGATCTCGTCGTATCTGAAGAACAGCGCGCTCGTCGAAGAGGCGAGCCTGTTCGTGCAAAAGCTGCGCGGGAGCTCGAACGAGCCGGGGAATGGGCTCGCCGCGACGACGCTCGAGAGCGTGGACCCGACCGCCGCACGCCTGGCCACCCTGGCGGTGCAAGGGCCGGACGTCGCCCACCAGTTCGGGCTCTACCCGGGCGACGAGCTCCTCGATCCACTGCGAATCGCTGTCGAACGCCTGGTCGTCGTCCCCTTGCTCGACGCCAACGCCGCGCGCCTGCTCGACTTTGAGCGCGGCCAAGGGGGGGTGGACGAATCGGGCGCCCAGAGCGGACTGTTGCTCGATCTGCTGCTCACGCAGCCGAAGGCGGCCGACGAGCCCTCGCCCGAGAACGGGCACTGGCGAGACAAATGGGTCGATGTCGTCGCCACCCAAGCCGGCCAGCGGTGGAGCGCATTGGCGGGCGACGAGACCAGCACCCGGGCCCGCCGCGCCGTCGAGAACATCGCCCGCTTCTACGCGGTCCTGGCGACGGCGACCGGCGATCTGGTCGCGCGGAAAACCCAGGTCATCTCGCGGGCGCGATCCGCGCTCCTCTCCGCGAACGCGGGCGATCCCCTGGTCGATTTGCTTCGCGATCCGGCGCTGCCGCGTGACGTCCGGCTGGTCGACGTGGTTGGCGGCGCGGTTACCATCTTTGCCGCCCCCCCGACGCAAGCGGGCGCCCGTCCAGCCGGACCTTCGGTTCCCGGCGCCTTCACGCCCGCAGGCTGGAAGGTGGTCGAGGAGCGGATCGAGCAGCTGACCAACGATCGCGAGCACGACGCCAACGCCTGGGTGCTGGCGGCCCCCCAGGCCCGGCCAGACGCCGATGCGTCGACCCTGCGCGCCGAATACTTTCGCCGCTACGTCGACGCCTGGAAGGCCTTCCTGCTCTCGCTGTCGATTCGGGAGCCTGGCAACCTCGAGGAGGCCCGCAGCCTGCTCAAGACCTTAATCTCGCAAAAGCCCCTCGATGCCGTCTGGCGCAACGCCGGTAAGGAGCTGATCTTCAAGGACGACGCGCCCGCGCCGTCGCTCGCCGCGCAAGGCAAAGCCTCGCTGGCTAAGCGTCTCGGCGACGCTAAGAAGACGCTCCTCGGCGACGACGCGCCGGCGCCAGCCCCGGGCGCGCCGCCACCCAAGTCGGAGGACGAGCTCGTGTCGCCCGAGGATGTCGGCCGTGAGTTCTCGGTGTTCCTCGGATTCGGGCTGACCAAGCCGACCGGCATCGACGCTTACGGCCAGCTCCTCGGCGATCTGGCCGCGGCGCTCGGTGAGCCAGGGGCGCCCGCGCCCGATCCGACCGCCTTCCAGATCGCGCTCAAGACCGCCCGCTCCAAGCTCGATGGGCTCATCGCCAACTACAACGATCACAACTGGGAAGGCGGCCTGCTCGACAAAATGCTCATGCCCCCACTCAGCGGAACCGAGGTGGCCGTCGGAGGGGCGACCGGCGACTCGGCCAACCACAAGTGGTGTGAAAACGTGGTCGTGGTGTTCGATCAGCTCCTGGCGGGCAAGTATCCATTCTCCTCCAGCAAGCACGCGCACGAGGCGCCGGTAGCCGATCTCGACAAGTTCTTCCAGCCGAAGACGGGCGCGCTCTGGCAGTACTTCAGCGGCTCGTTGCAGTCGGACTTCGACCACCCGGTCGGCACGGACATCTTCCACCTAAAAGATCAGCCGAGCGTGAAGTACAAGCCCGGCCTGCCCGTGTTCCTGAAGCGGGCACAGGATCTGACCGACCTGCTGTACGCCAAGGACGGCGCAAAGCTGGGGACCACCGTGTCGTTGCGGATTCGTGCCTCCGCCCCCTATACCAAGATCATCTTCGAGAGCGGCGGTCGCAAGCTGACCTACTTCAACACCAAGGAGCGCTGGGAGGACCTGCTCTGGCCGGCCGGTGGAGCGGTCTTCCGCACCTTCCAAAACGCCAACGAAGCGCAGCTCGGCTATCCGGAGGGGGAGTGGGCGCTCTTCCACCTCCTCGATGACGGCAAGCTCACGCCGGCCTCCGACGGCGAGGACTACCTGGCCGGCTCCTGGACCCCGCCTGGCGGCGGCGCAACCGTCCATACCGACGTCAAGCCCACCTCTCTCTGGCACGCCTTTCGCGGTCTGGAGGTTCCTCGCGGGATCGTGAACGGGGCCTCCGGATGCCGATGACCGAGGGGGACGCGGTGGGGCTTTACGGGAAGGTGGTCAGCCAGCCCGACTTCCTCCGCGTCGGAGCCGGCGCGTTTTGCCAAGCCGGCCTCGATCGCTGGCTTCAAGAGGGCGTGGAGACGCTGCGGGCCGAACGGACCGTGCTGCCGCCGTCGCCGATCGCCTTCTTGTTGGCGCCAGCCGGAGCGCCCACGGCTTTCCTGGGCGTGCTGGCCACGAGCGTCGATGCCGCCGGACGATCCTTTCCGCTCTCCTTCTTCGTCCAGATCGCGACCGCCACCTCCCGCGCGACGTTGCCGTCGCTTCCGGCGGCTTACGCCCGGTTCGTGGCGGACGCCTCCGCCCTGTTCTCGGAGGCCGCCAGCCTCGACGGCGCTGAGATCGCGCGCCGGGCGCAGGCGCTGGCCGTCGGAACGGCGGCCGTGGCAGAACCGTACGCCTGGAAAAACGAGCCGGTTCGTACTCTCACGACGACCTTCGGCGGTTCGCTGCCCGCGGTGGCGTACGCGCTTCGCACGCTGGTCTCGGCCTGCGAACGGTCGGCCCAACCCACCGCCACGGCCGCCGCTGGCCTCACGGTGGACGCGCCAACTTCGGGAT
>DASRLC010000515.1:0-13650 GCA_035648655.1 Polyangia bacterium | reverse complement strand
CAGCATAACGGCGAAAGCCACGGACAGACGCAGGAGATTCACCATCCAGGTCCGCGCGAGCAGGTGGGTGAAGAGCCGGCCGAGCGTGGGGCTCAGGCCGGGCAGGCCGAAGACAATCGCCACCCCCAAGACGCCGACGATCCCCTCGGCGATCGCGTAGAGCATCAGGGGGCGCCGCAGCAACCCCTTTTGCCGAGCGGCAATCCCATTGCCGACGGCCAGCCCCGCCATGAAGCTCGCCAAGACGACGTTGGATGCCCACACGCTGTTGCCAAGGGTGAGGCCCGCGACACGAAACCACAGCGTTTCGAACAGCAGCCCGGCCGCTCCGGAGAAGAAGAACATCACGCAGACGAGCGGCGCCAAAAACACCTCGTTTGTCCGTTTTCGTTCTCTGGCTGGCTGTTGGATAAGTAGATTAACGCGGCGTTGGTTGGGGATCGCACGCGCGGTCGGCGCCGACCTATCGCAGGGTCGAGGGTCAGAAACCGCTGATGACGGTGTTCAGGTAGACCTGATCGATGCTCACGTTTCCCGCTACGCCACACAGGATCTGGGCGCTCATGGTTCCGGGATCCGACGTGGCCGCGCCGGCAGCGGACGCCCAGGTCCCAGTGCCGGATCCGCTCTGTATGAAAAAGCGCGACAGCGTACCCTGGCAAGCAGTGTCGGTCGCCCAAGTCACGATGCAATCAATGGCCCCAGACTGATCTTGCAGGTATCGGTAGCCGAAGTCGTACGTCGTGTTCGGCAAAACGTTCTGAACACAACTGACGAGGGTGTCTCCGTCGGGGGCGGTGATTGAGCCCGAGGCGGGACACCCGTCCGCGTCGCGACCGCTCCAGGTCGCCATGTTTTCTTCCGAGGTCCAGCCGCTGACGTTGCTGTCGAATCCCGCATTCTGAATCAGGTTCTTGGCCGTCTTCTGGCGACAGATACAGGCGTTGTTCGTGCAGGCGAAGTAGCCCGCCTGGCAGTCGGTGAGCGTGCTGCATTGCACGCACTTCTTGCTCACGCACAGGGGCGTATTTCCCGTGCAGGCGGTCGTGCACGATCCGCAGTGATTGGGATCCGAGGTCTCGTCGGCGCAGACGGTGCCGCAAGCGGTGAGGCCGCTCGAGCAGGTCTGGCAGGTGCCGCTGATGCAGGCGGCGCCCGAGGCGCACTGGCCGGCACCGGTGCCCGAGCAGGTCGTCAGGCAGGCGGTGCTGCCGCACAGGAACGGGCTGCAGCCGTTGGTCGTTCCGGCCGGGCAGTTCCCCTGACCGTCGCAGAACGAGGCCGCGCTGCTCATGTTGGTGGTCGCGCTGCAGGTCGGCCCGCCGCACATCACGGTCGAGCCCGGCATCACGCAGCTCGCCTGGGTGCCATTGCAGCTTCCCTGACAGGCACCGCTGCCCGCGCATGACCCGCGCTTGGGAGTCCCGGTGACGGTCCCGCAGGTTCCGGCCGGCGTGTTGCTCGACGGGATGCCGCCGCAGTACGCGCACGTCCCCGCGCAGCTGGTGTTGCAGCAGACGCCGTCGATGCAGTTCCCAGTGCTGCAGTGGTCGGTTGCCGTGCAGCTGGTTCCGTTCCCATACTTCGACGTGCAGGTCCCGCCCAGGCAGAAGTCGCTGACGCAGTCGGTGTCGGCCGCGCAAGTCGCCGATTTGCACGCCGTCCCGGAGGCACAGACCACGTTGCCGGTACAAGCGGACGCCGCCGCCTGCGCGCAAGCGCCGGCGCCGTTGCAGTTGCCTTTGGGCGTGAGCAGGCCGCCGCCGCACGAGAGGCTCCCGCACGTGACGCTCGTCGTCGCGTAGCGACAGCCGCCGTTCCCGTCGCAGGATCCGTCGTGTCCGCAGGCAGCGGAGTCGACCGCACAGAGGCCGGCGGACGAGCCGCCCGCCGCCACCGGCTTGCAGAGCCCCGTCGCGCAGGTCGTGCAGGTCCCGGCGCAGGTGGTCGCGCAGCAGATCCCCGAGATGCAGTTGCCGTGCGTGCACTGGCTGTTCTTGCTGCACGTTGCGCCGTCGGACAGAGTCGCGGCGCAGGTCATGGAGGAGGTGCAGTAGCCGCCCGAGCAGTCGGTATCGGCCGTGCAGGTCGTGGCGCAGCCGGCGGTGGCCGAGCAGGTGAAGCCCTTGCAATCCGTCGTGGTCCCGGCGGAGCAATTCCCCTTGCCGCTGCAGGTGCTGGCCGAGGTGAAGCCGGAGCTTCCGCAGCTGGCTGCCTGGCAGACCGTGCTGCTGCCGAACTTCTCACACGCCCCCTTGCCGTCGCAGTGACCGGTGTTGCCACAGGAGGTGGCCGTCCCCGCGGTGCAGCCGCTGGCCGGATCGGACAGCCCCGACGACACCACGGCGCACGTTCCATCCGGCGACGAGCCCGTGAGGGCGTTGGTGCACGCATAGCAGGTGTCCGTGCAGGCGCTCGAGCAGCAGACGCCCTGCACGCAGAAGTTCGAGCTGCAGTCCGTTCCGGCCGAGCAGGCGTGGCCGTTGGACTGCTTGACGGGACCCATGTCGCTTCCCGCGTCGACCCCGCCCCCTTCGTGCCCGGCAGCGCCCGCCGCTCCGCCGGTCGTTCCAGCCGTGCCTTTGCCGCCCGCGGCGCCTCCAGCGCCCCCCAATCCGGTCGCGCCTCCCGATCCTGTCGCGCCGCCACGCGCCCCGGATTCCCCTCCCTGGGCGCCGCCGTCGGTCGACTTGAGCGTGGCGCTCCCGCACGCCGCCTCGATGGGGAACAGCGCCAAAAGCGATCCGCGACAGAATCCGGACCTACGACCTCTCACCGCTCGTGGCTGTAGGTCTCCGGTCTCGCAGCTATCAGAACCGAGACGTGCCACCGGTACCACCACCCTCTCTCTTCGCAAGTTCGGAGCCTCCACGATCGGCAAAAAGTCCGGCGGACTCTATCACGACGGCTTGGTGGGGCGAGGCGGCGGTCGCCTCGCATGAGCTTGGGCTCCGTGATCTGCGGACGAGGTTCCCTATATCGTCGGACTCATGGGCTTTTTAGTGGATGCGGCACGCAAGGTGATCGTCGGATCGCAGGCTACTATGGTCTTTAGGCAACATGGCCACCCCGGTAGAGCCATCGTCCAATCCCGCCACCGGGTCGAATGCGCCATCACGGCGCTCCGGATCCGGTGGCGGAGCGACACGGCTGGATATCGGTTAGATGCGACACACACGAAAACTGGTCGCGGTTCGATCGGATAGCCGAACTCGTCACGTCTCGGGAAGACTAGGTGTGACCGGTGAATTTTCCGCGCCGTGTTGGTTTGTATGCCGAATACCGACTCACGGGAGGCTGACGCCATGCGGAAACTGACCTTTGGCATGAACATGAGCCTGGACGGCTACGTCGCCGCGCCCGGCAACCACCTCGGCTGGAGCGTGCCGAGCGACGAGCTGTTCCAGTGGTGGTCCGACCGGGTGGGGGCGACGGGCCTGGCGCTGTATGGGCGCAAACTGTGGGAAACGATGAGCTCCCACTGGCCGACCGCCGACCAGCAGCCTGGCGCCACACCGGCGCAGATCGAGTTCGCCCGCCGCTGGCGGGACATGCCGAAGGTGGTGTTCTCCTCGAAGACCAGCGCGGTCGACTGGAACGCCCGCCTGGTCACCGGCGACGCTGTCACCGAGATCACCCGGCTCAAGACTGAGGATAGCGGTCCCATGGACGTCGGCGGCGCTACCCTCGCCGCGGCGGCGATGCGGGCCGGGCTGATCGACGAGTACGCGATCGTCACCCACCCGGTCCTGGTGGGCGGCGGCACGCCGTTCTTCACGGCCCTGGACAACTGGGTGAACCTGAACCTAGTGGAGACCCGGACGTTTCCCGGCAGCGTGCTCCTGACCAGGTACGAGACCAGGCGCTGAATACCCGACCTCGATCGGCGCGGACTCGGGCCACCCAAGGATCCCGTGGCCGTTAGGATTCGTCACCCATGTCAAAGTGCGGCTCGGCCTTTTCAAACTGAATGCTTTTCAATATTGCGCGCTCTTTCGATGCAACGGGGTCAAAAGTAAAAGTGCCGTCGACGTAACCGTTGAACGAGAAGTCCTCGCGCGGATGCTCGGCCGTAAACTGGACCGAGAACTCCTTCACTCCAGCTTTCACACTCCTGAATGTGAAGTCGCTAAGTTCGGTATAGCCGACTGGGTACTCTCCCGAGTGAACAGCTTGGATGATGTCCTCTCTCAAGAGATCTAGAATTGTCGGTGCGATGTCCTCCCCGTTCACGATCCATTCGTCCTTCCAGGGGTCGTCATCTAGTAAGGTCGTCGCCCAACGATCGACGAGTCGAACCAGGCGAGAAGGCTCCGCCGTTGGTAGGCGTTGGCCGACGGACGCGGCCAGATGCTGGACACCATCTAAAACCTTCGCCAGTTCGACGGCGTAAGTAGCGCGCGAACCGAATGCTCTCCAGGTCGTGAGGATGGTGGAAACAATCGCGAAGCGTTCGGCCCAACGGGGCATCGCTGTGGGGAGTGGTTCTAGCAATGAACGCAAGGGTGCTTCCTTGGCCAGGTCGTACCTGACGCTCGTTGGATGAATGACCTTAGTAAGGACGCCTGCCTGAGCGAGCTCGTCCAAGATCGTCAAAACCGTCGCCTTCGTATACCCAGAGGGTTTGATCTCAGACGCACGCTGTCCTCCCTTACGTCGACCTTGCATTGCAAAGAGAGCGAGGACATCTGCGCGAGCGCCCACGCCGAAGACGTAGCGGCTCCTCAGTTGCAACAGTGACGGACGGTCTAGAGACGGGTGACGGGATTTGTGTGACAGACGACGGACTTCGGACAGGGCTGTACCGTCGATGAGCATCGACGGTAGATCAGCCCGACGCTGTTTGGGATCTGGCGGAATCAGCTTCGTCATCTGTCGAAGGCGCGAAATCGATACGAAGCTCTTCCCGGACTGTGCGCACCAGTCGATGCTCTCTTGGACCAGGCGTGAGTCGACCTGTGTGACGAATGGCGTGAAGGCAATGAGTGCTTCGAGATCGACGGCTTGCTTCGCCGAGGGCGCAACCCCCGCGACGCCCAAAGCGGTCCACTGCCTCCACAGCAGCTCCACAGCGCGGGCTTCTATGGTGGCGCTCATAGGTAGCTAGTCGTCGATGCCAAAGTCGCGCAGCACTTCCGCGAGCAGGCGGGCGAACCCTTCCGACGTATCGTGTGTCTTGGCCCATTCAGCTGCGAGTCGAAGCTCCTCTGGGCTCGGCTGAAGTTTCTTCAGATCTCGGTGGTGTTTTCCGCCAGGAGCGTCGTCGGTGGTTGCGTACAGCTTGAAATGAATCTGGTCGAGACGACTCGCGAGAGACAACTCCAGGCCCCGACCGTACTTGCGGTGTTCGAGCCGATCCTGGAAGCCTGGTGGCAGCCCGAAGTCCAGGAGGGAAGCTGGGGCCCCGTTCATCCAGTCGGCTGGAAGCTTGAGAGAACGGGCTACGTCAGCGACCGCTTCCGCCAGGGCCGCGGGGAAGGTCCCCGCACCGACTAGCTTGCCGCCCTCGACAAGGGCGACGAGATCGATGTCCTTGGTGGGTCGATCGATGACACCGATGAGTTGGAGAGCACCACCACCAATGGCGACCACCTCGAAGTGCTGATCACGGTCGGCGAGGAGGTCTCCCAGGAGCTGGAGCGCCTTCTCTAGGCTATCTGGATGGAACATCTTGTGGATAGTTTAACCTACCAGCTAGCACATTTAAAATATCCAACATGGCTATTTAAAATAGCCAGTATCTGTCTAACCCGTTGACGTCAATGTGATATTTTGGTCTCGGCTACCTTCCCACTGGCGGTTGAGGAAGGGCCGTCTGAACCGCAGGTAGGGAGGAGGGACCTGATCTGGTGGAGACTTCTTTGCGGAAGTTCCGCAAGAGCTCCGCACCAAATCGGGATGCGGCCTGAGCCGCTAAAGTGCCTGTTTTGTGCGGTCGGGGAGAGTCGAACTCCCACAATCTTACGATCACTAGAACCTGAATCTAGCGCGTCTACCAGTTCCGCCACGACCGCGTGGAATATTCAGTAGTTACGATTCGATAGGCCGCGCAATATACAGCGACCTGTCGAAGGCGACAAGACCAGTTTCAGGCCTTCGGACGCGGGCGGAATCGCGCGCCGAAACGTGTCGGCCGCGCTGTCGATGGCGATTATTCGGTGACGCGCTGGCGGACTAGGTTACTTGCCGCCTCGGCGACGTCGCGGCTGGGCGAGTCGACCAGGCGGGCTAGGGATTGCTCTTCTGCCTGCTTTTGGATCAGCTCCATCTGGGGATCATTCGGCTTTTCCGCACCCACAGTGGCACACCCAATCCCGACAAACCCGAACGCGATGGCAGCAACCCGAACCATGACCGAGTTAATGTTTTTCATTTTCCTAAGGTTCTGCATCGGCGGCGCAAGTGGATACTTTAGTCCCCGGTTTTGCAAAAATGGTCGTGTAAGCCTCAGTTATTATTGATCGGTCGCGATGGGGTCTACAGTCTCCGATCTTTTCCCCGGACGGCCGAGCCCACCGGTCTGGATCCAAGCTCGTGCTTCCTGGGTATCTTTGAGAGGGGCGCGGGAGCTTCCGCCACCCCGGCCAGGAGAGCCCATGTCCACCCCGTCCCAGATCGACCCTCCACCCCCGGTTGGCGCGCCGCGCGTCGATTGGGGGCGTCGCAACCTACGCCTGCTGACGGTATTCGGTCCGCTGTTGATCCTGACCGGCGTGAGCGGCCTGCTGCTTCCACCCGGATTATCGCTCATGAGCGGGGCCGCGCCCTACGATACCTTTCACATCGCCTTCGGCGTGCTCGGTCTGGCGATCGTGCTGGCCAAATCGCCTCGCTGGGCGGCTCTCTTCAACCTGGGTTTCGGCGTCGTCGATCTCTACCTAACGCTGGCGGGCGCGCTCGGATTCTTTCCGGCTGGTCCGTTCGGGCTGCGGCCGGCCGATCACGTGGTGCACGTGCTGTTCGGCCTCCTGCTGGTGGCCTTCGGCATTCACCGGTCTGCGCGATCGTCGTCGTCGTCGCCCGCGGTCTCGCCCGCGGCTTCGTCGTCGCTGCGCTCGAGCGCGCGGTAGAGCGTGCGGCGGTCGATCCCCAGCTTCTCGGCGGCCTTCTTCTTGTTGCCGCCGTTCTCGCTCAAGACGAGCTGGATGTAGCGGCGTTCCAGCTCACCGAGCGTCGGGCGATCGGCGATGATGCCTTCGACGGGGGCGCCAGCTGCGGCCTGCGTCGGCGTCGCCACTCTGCCGCTGACCTCGGGCGGCAGGTCCGACGGCAGAATCACGCCTTTGGCCACCGCCACGGCCCGCTCGATGGCGTTTTCCAACTCGCGCACGTTGCCGGGCCAGTCGTAGGCCACCAGCAGCTTGAGCGCCTCGGGCGAGAGACCGGCGGCCTCGCGGCGCTCGCGGCGCGACAGCTTGTTCAGGAAGTGCGCCACCAGGCTGGGGATGTCGTCGCGCCTCTCGCGCAGCGGCGGCAGGTGGACGGTGACCACGTTGATGCGGAAAAACAGATCCTCGCGGAAGCGCCCCGACTTCACCTCTTCGTCGAGGTTCTTGTTGGTGGCGCACACCAGCCGCACGTCGACGCGGATCGATTCGCTGCCGCCGACCGGGCGGACCTCGCCGTCTTGCAACGTGCGCAGGAGCTGCGCCTGCATCTTGGGTCCCATGTCGCCGATCTCGTCGAGGAACAGGGTGCCGCCGTTGGCCGCCTCGAAGAGGCCGCGCTTGGTGGCGATGGCGCCGGTGAAGGCGCCGCGCGCGTGGCCGAACAGCTCGGACTCCAGCAGCGATTCGGTGAGCGCCGTGCAGTTGACCGGCAGGAAGGGGGCCGACACGCGCGGCGAGTGGGTGTGGATGGCGCGCGCGACCAGCTCCTTGCCGGTCCCGGATTCGCCTTCGACCAGCACGGTGGCGGTCGAGCCGGCGACCCGCGCCACCAGCTTGTAGACCTCCAGCATGACTGGGCTTTTGCCGACGATGTCCTGCAGCGCGGGCTTGGCCTCGCTGGGGACGGTCTTCTGCTCGGCGACCAGCCGACGGCGTTCGAGGGCGCGCCCCACCGTCAGGCGGAGCTCTTCGATGTTGAAGGGCTTTGAAACGTAGTCGTAGGCGCCGCGCTGGATGGCGTCCATGGCGCCCGAGACGTCGCCGAAGGCGGTAATCAGGATGACCGGTGTTCCGGGGGCCTTCTTGGTGAAGGCCTCCAGCACGTCGAAGCCGCCCGAGCGCTCCATGCGCACGTCGGAGACCACCAGGTCGTAGCGCCCTTCTCCGGACTGCGCGCGCTCGATGGCGCCGGCGCCGTCGTCGACTGCCTCGACCTCGTAGCCCTCGCCGCGCAAGATCTCGCACAGCAGATCGCGCGCGACCCGATCGTCCTCGGCCACCAGCACGCGCGAGGCGCTCACGCGCGGCCCCCCGCGGTGCGCAGCCGGTGCTCGCCGGTGGTGCTGGCCGGCGCGGGGGCGGCCGCCGGTGGTCCTTGCCGCGGGATGCGCACGAAGAACGTCGAGCCCTGGCCGGGGGTGCTCTCGACGGAGATCGCGCCGCCCAGCGCGGCCGTCAGTTGCCGGCAGATCGCCAGGCCGAGGCCGGTCCCTTTGCCGCGCCCTTTGGTGGTGTAGAACGGTTCGAAGATCCGGCGCACGTCGTCGGGCGCGATGCCGTGGCCGGTGTCGCGCACCGTGATGAGCACGTCGTCGCCGATCGGGCGCGCCGCCACGTCGATCCGCCCGGTCTTGTCGACCGCGTCGAGCGCGTTCGAGACCAGGTTCACCACGATCTGGCGCAGCAGGCCGGGATCGGTGACCAATTCGCCGAGCGCGGGATCGACCGCCCAGGTAACGGCCGCGCGCTTACCGGGCGCCACCGCTTGAACCAGCTCGACCGCCTCTTCGAGCAGCTTGGGCAGCGCCGTGGGCTGCCGATCGGGCTCGAGCGGGCGGGTCGAGTCCAGGTAGTCGCGCACGATCTTGCTGATGCGTTCGATCTCGCGCGCCGAGACGTCGAGGCGCTCGCGCAGCGCGCCCGACAGATCCCGCTCGCGCAGCGCCAGCTGGATGTGCCCGGACACCGAGGAGAGCGGCGTGCCGATCTCGTGCGCCAGTTGCGCCGCCAGCTGCCCCAGCGTCGCCAGGCGGACCTTGGAAGCGTTGTCGAGGCGCATGTCGTTGAGCAGGCGGTTGAGCTGGGCCAGCGCGATGTTCTTCTCCGACAGGTCGTGGGTAGCCTTTTCGATCTCGGCGGCCAGCCGTTGGTTGAAGGCGCGGATCTGCGCGTCGGCCTGGGAGAGACGTTCGAGCATGCGGTTGAAACCCTGCGACAGTCGACCCACGTCGTCCAGGTGATCGACCGGGATCCGGCGCGATAGGTCTCCCCCCTCGACGTCGCGCATGGCCCCCGCCAGCACCTCGAACGGTTTGCCGATCACGCGCTGGGTGATGAGGCCGGAGACCAGGGTCAGCACGATGACGAATACCACCGCGAAGACGATGGAGATCTGTTCCTCGGTTTTCAACATCGATTCCACCGGGCCCAGCGTCCAGCGCATGTCCAGCGTCGCCTTCCAGGGGCCTTGCAGATCGACCGCCAGCTCGATCGGCTCCTCGACCGACTCGCCGGCCGGCTGCTGCCGGGTGAAGCCCAGCGGCTGCCGGACGTAGGGGGCGAAGCGGGTGATCTCGGGGCGATCGCCGCGCGGCGCGGCGATGCGGCTGGAGGGGGTGCTGGCCTCACGGTTGATGTCGAGATCGAGGCGCACGATGCGGGTATGCCGGTTCAGGTAGCCGAGCAGCTTCTCCTCCAGATCGCGATCGTCCGCGTCGGGCGGCACGCTCTTGAGATCCTCGACGATGTCGTGCGCCAGTTCCTCGGCGCTGGCCTGGGCGTCCTTGATGATCCGGTTGCGGGTCAGGAACATCCGCCCCCAGGACGCCACGCCGACCGTGACCGCCACGCTGACGGCGATGAGCCAGATCTTGGTCCGGATGGTCACGGCGCCGCTAATTTACCGCGGTTCGCCTCGATCGCGCTCGCCCGACCTGCGGGATCGGCGCCGGCGCCCACGACGACCCCGGTTTCCGCTAGATTGACGACGTGAGCCTGTCGAAATCACCGGCCAATCCGCCCGAGGCGTTCCTGTTCGACCTCGACGGGACGCTGGTCGACAGCGAGCGGGAGAACGTCGAGTCGGTGGTGCGGGCGGTGCGGCGCTACGGCGCCGAGATGACCGCCGACGAGCGGGGCTTCGTGGTCGGCCACTCCTGGAACGAGATCTACCAGATGATCGCGCGCAACCACGCGCTGGGCGTCGCGATGCGCGAGCTCATCGACGCCGCGGTCGAGGAGAAGGACGCGCTCATCGCCGTCACCGGGCACCGCGCGCTCCCGGGCGCGGTGGCGCTGGTCGAGCGCCTGGCGCGGCGGTCGAAGCTGGCGGTGGTCTCGGGCGCCAGCGGCAAGGAGGTGCGCGACGCGCTGGACGGCATCGGCGTCCGTCGGCTCTTCCCGGTGATCGTGGCGGCCGAGGACTATACCCACGGCAAACCGTCGCCCGAGCCGTATCTGCTCGGCCTGGCGCAGGTGGGCGCCCGCGCCGCGCGGACCATCGTCATCGAGGACGCCACGCCGGGCATCCTGTCGGCGCGCGCGGCCGGCCTGCGGGTCATCGCGGTGCGGGCCGGCAACTTCGCCGGCTACGATCTGTCGCCGGCCGACGTGGTGGTCGAGACGCTCGACCAGGTGACAGACGAGCTGTGCGAGGGGCTTGTCGCGTGAAGGTCGATCCCGCCACCATCTCGTCGGACGCGGTGTACCAGTGGATGACCGCATCGATCGTCCCGCGGCCGATCGCCTGGACCTCGACGCTCAACCAGGACGGGGGCGCCAATCTGGCGCCGTTTTCGTTCTTCACGGGCGTCACCTCCGATCCGCCCACCTGTCTGCTGTGCGTCTCGCGCCACGGCGGCACGCGCAAGAAGGACACCTGGGTCAACATCGAACGGACCGGCGAATACGTGATCCACGTGGTGAGCGACGCGCTGGCGGCCCAGATGAACCAGACCGCGCGCGTGGTCCCTTACGGCGTCGACGAGCTGGTCGCGGCGGGACTCACCAAGCTGCCGTCGGAGCGGGTCGCACCTCCGCGGGTGGCTGAGGCGCCGGTCGCGATGGAGTGTCGCCTCGATCGCATCGTCGAGGTCGGCCGGGCCGGCACCGCCATCATCATCGGTGAGATCCTGCTTTGGCACGTCCGCGACGATCTGCTGACCGGCGGCCGTTTCGATCCCGGCCGCCTGGACGCCGTCGGACGCCTGGGCGGCGCCGGCTACGCGCGCACCCGCGATCGCTTCGACCTGGTCCGCCCCAAATAGCGACGGATCCGGTCCGGACTCAGTTGCGGATTTGGCGCAGCACCGCTTCGAGCTCGGCCAAGTCGATCGGCTTGGTGAGGTGGGCGTCGAAGCCGGCCGCCGCGGTCCGCTGGCGATCCTCGGCCTGGCCGTAACCGGTCAGCGCCACCAGTGAGATGCTGCGACCCAGCTCGGCCCGCACCCGGCGGGCCACCTCGAACCCGTCCATGAGCGGCAGCCCGATGTCGACGATGGCGATCTGCGGCCTCCGCGACAGCGCCTGCGCCACCGCCTCCGGGCCGGTGGCGGCCACGTCGACGTCGAAGCCATCCATCTCCAGCAGATCCTGCAGCATCTCACGGTTGTCCTCGCTGTCCTCGACCAGCAGCACGTGCGGACGCGGACCCGCTGCGACGGTCGCGGGTCGCGCCGGCGCGGAGGCCGGGAGATCGGCGGCCTTGGCGAGCGGTAGCCGGACGGTGAAGGTGCTGCCGGCGCCGAGGCCCGGGCTGGCGGCCGAAACCGAGCCGCCGTGCAATGCCAGCAGGCTGCGCACCAGCGTGAGTCCGATGCCCATTCCGCCTTGGGCGCGATCGAGGCTGCGATCGACCTGCGAGAACAGATCGAAGATCCCGGACAGCATCTCGGGCGCGAGACCGACGCCGGTGTCGGCGATGCGCACCCAGGCTTCGCCGCCTTCGGTGCCCGCGCCGACCTCGATGCGCCCGCCGGACGGCGTGTATTTGAGGGCGTTGGCGAGCAGGTTGGTGAAGATCTGTTCGAGGCGGACCGGATCGGCCTCGATCATGAGCGGCCCGGCTCTCAACGACGAGACCAGCTCCAGGCGCTGGCGATCGAGCTCCGGCTCGAGCTGCGACAGCGCCTGCTGCAAGACGGCCCGCAGGTCGAGCAGACGGCGTTGCAGCACCACCTTGCCGGTCGTGACCCGCGAGACGTCGAGCAGATCATCGATGAGCTGCGCGAGGTGGCCGACCTGCCGATCGACGATCGCCAGCGGACGCTCGGCGGCCGGCGCGGGCGGCATGACCCGCGCCAGCAGTCGCAAGGCGTTGCAGATGGCGCCGAGTGGGTTGCGCAGCTCGTGGCTCAAGGTGGCTAGGAATTGATCGCGCTCGCGAACCCCCTGTTCCAGGCGTTCCAATAGCTCGCGGGCCTGGTGCTGTCGGCCGCGCGCGCGGAGCGCCGCCCGCACCGTGCTGAGCAGGGCCTCGGGGTGCAGCGGCCGATCGAGCAAGGTCACGTTTCCGAGCGCGCCCACGATCTGGCCGATCCGCACGCCGCCGTCTTTGTTGGTTGGGCGACTGGCCAGCACCACCAGCGGGAAATCCGACCACAGCGGCTGCGCGCTCAGGACGGACGCCAGGCGGTCGTGCGCCTCTCCCGCCAGCGCCTCCTGCGTCAGCAGGCCCGCCGCCGCCCCCCGCGCCTGCTCGGCGCAAAACGTCTCCATGTCCTGGCAGACGGTCGAGGCGATGGCCGCCTCGCGCAGCATGGCGGCCGCCAACTGCGCGTCGCGGCCGGCGGGGGCCAAGATGAGGACGCGCTCGCGGATCTCGGGGACCTCGGTCATCCGGTGTCCTAGCCGAAATCCTGCGCACGGGTGGGAAGGCCCGTCAAGAGACCCTGCAGGCCGTGCATCGGCTCGCCCACCTGAAGGCCGGCCTTGCCGATCGACAGCTCGCGGATGGTGCGCTCGTGGCTCCCCGTGCGCCGCTTGAGCATCGAGATGGCCTTGCGCAGCTGACCGTCCGTCTCGACGTGCCGGAAGACCATGACGGCGTCGGCCAAATAGCTGACGTCGATGGGGCTCTGCATCGACGCGCCGACCAGGCCGTGCTGGGCGACCACCATCACCGTGATGACCCCCCGCTGACCAAGGTAGGTCAGCAGCTCATGGAGCTGCAGCGTCAGGAAGTGCTCCTCGGGCATCGCGTGCAGGTAACCGTTCAAGCTGTCGATCACGATCACGCGGGCGCCCCGCTCTTCGACCGCGGCGCGGACGGCGTGCGTGAACTCCCCCGGCGCCAGCTCGGCCGGATCGACCTGTCGGATCTCGATCGCTCCCGACGCGATCGTCGCTTCCAAGTTCTGGCCCACGCCGGCCGAGCGTGCGAGGAGCGTCGTGGTGCTCTCGTCGAAGGTGAAGACGGCGGCGTGCTCGCCGGCGTCGGCCGCCGCCTTGGCGTACTGGATCGCCACCGTCGATTTCCCGGTGCCGGCTGGACCCATGAGCAGCGTGCTGGTGCCGCGGGTCAGTCCCCCACCCGCCAGCGCGT
>DASRLC010000514.1:0-3810 GCA_035648655.1 Polyangia bacterium | reverse complement strand
GACGAGATCAACCTGATCTGGATCCGCGGCTTCATCGACCTGGCGGCCGCCGCCGGCCGGGTCGCCCCGCAGGAGACTAGGCAAAACGACGGGAGTGCGGTAAACACGGCCCCCTCGAAGGAGATTGGTGGTCAACATGTCCGTGGCACTGAAGAAAAGCCCGCTCGCGCGGGTCAAAGACGAGTTCGGCGGTAAAGACAAGCTGGTCGACAAGATCGTCGGCGCGCTCGACGCCGGTGACGAAGGCAAAGACGGGCTGCGCAAGCGCCTACTCGGCGTCGCCAACGGCAAGCTCATTCGCCTGTTCTCCGTCGCGACGCGGACCAAGCAGGCCGGCGGGCACGATCAGCTGGCCGCCACCACGGCCGAGAAGCTCAAACACGGCAAGGACAAGGACTTCGTGGCCAAGCTCGGCAGCCTCTCCGACGCGCGCCTACTGGACATGCTCCAGTCGGCCGATCGCGCCGCGGGCGTCGCTGCCGGTGCCGCGCCGGCCGCCAAGGCCGACAAAGCCGCCAAGGCCAAGGTCGCCAAAGCGGCCCGGGTTGCCAAGAAAGCACCCACCGCCAAGGGCAAAACCGCGGCGGCCAAGCGGGCCTGATCCGCAGCCCGTCATGCTGCTGGGCCGGGTGGTGGGGCGGCTCTGGGCGGCACGGCGGGCCGCTGGTCTCGACGGCCGCAAGCTGCTGCTGATCCGACCCGAGACCGCCTCCGGCTCGCAGACCGCCCGCTTGATCGTGGCGGTCGACGGCCTCGACGCCGGACCGGGCGATCGGGTGATCGTCGCCCACGGCAGTCGGGTGCGCGATCTGACGGTCGGCGCCGAGGTGGCCGACAAGGACGTGGTCATCGCCATCGTGGACGACCATCAACTGGACGCGGCATGATCCTGGGCTGGGTGGTGGGCGAGGTCTGGGCTACCCGCCGCGACGCGCGGCTGGCGCGGTGCAAGCTCTTGGTGGTGCGTCCGACGGGAATCTACGGAGCCGCCTTCGACGCGCGGCACCTGGTCGTGGTCGACGATCTCGACGCCGGAATCGGCGACCAGGTGGTGATTTGCCTGGGTGCGCCGGCGCGCGCGTCCGCCGGTGGCGACGATCTCCCGGTCGACGCGGCCATCTCGGCGGTGGTCGATCGGGTCGAGATCGATCGTTCGGCGCTCGGCGCGGCGGGCGCGGCGCCCGGTATCCGTCGCCCGCTGGCGGAGGCAGCGCGATGATCCGCGGGACGGTGGTCGGTCGGGTCTGGGCCACCCGACAGGCGCACGGGCTCGACGGCTGCAAGCTGCTGGTCGTCGCCGAGCGCGACGCCGACGGAAAGGCCAGCGGCCGCATCGTGGTGGCGGTCGACGTGCTCGGCGCCGGTTCGGGCGAGGACGTGACGGTCGCCTTGGGCTCGGGTGCGCGCAATGTGCTGCGCCCCGGCCCCGACAACCGCGATCTGCTGTGCGACGCCGCGGTGGCCGCCATCGTCGAAGGGGCCGGCTGATGTTCCTCGGTCGGGTGGCCGGGACAGTCTGGTCGACGGTGAAGTGGCCCGAGACGCGTGGCCTCAAGCTGCTGCTGGTGCGTCCCTATCGCCTAGGCGATCTGGCGCCTGGTGCGGCGGGTGATGCCGGCGGCGAGGCGTCGGAGCCGCTCGACGATCTGGTGGTCTGCGCCGACCTGCTGGACGCCGGTGTGGGCGACGACGTGCTGGTCGCGTTCGGACACGCCGCCCGCGTGGCGGTCGGCGAAAAGTTGGCACCAGGTAGCAAGCCCAACGTTCCGATCGACGCCGCGGTGGTGGCGGTCGTCGATCGGGTGGAGATCGAACGTGCCCCGCGTCGATGACGGCGCGGGCTTGGCAGGACCCGGGGCGCCGCGCGGCTGATGCGGTGGGCGGCGATCGGCGCTTGGCTGGCCGCAGCCGTTGCCGGCGGCTGGGCGGAAGCGGCGGCCGCCGGACCGCAGGTGGCGGCCGCGCCATCCACCCCGCCATCCGGTGGCGGTGCCGCGACCGCGACCAGCGCCGCATCATCCGATAAGAGCCAGGCCAACAAGAGCGTTGGCGTGACGCTGGCGCCCTGGCGCTTCTTCGCAGGCGCGCCGCCCGCCGGTTGGACCGGCGACGGTTTCGACGATCGGGCTTGGGGCGGCCCCGCCGCGGGACCGTTCGCGCCCAACCGGCCCCCGCTTCCCGAGCCTCCGCCGGTGGCGACTTTCTTCGATCCGGTGCCGGGCGCGCCGCTGCTGCTGCGCGGACGTTTCGCGGTCGCCGATCCGACCCGCCTGCGTGTCCTCGAGCTGCGCATCGCCTACGCCGACGGCTTCATCGCCACCCTCAACGGGCACGAGATCGCGCGCCGGGGCATGGCCCCGTTGGGCACCGCGGGCGCCGGCCCCCACGGTCCCGAGATCGAGCACGTCTTCGTCCCGGTCCCTTCGGCGGCGGCGCCGTCGTTGAAGCCGGACGGCAATCTGCTGGCGGTCGCGGTTTTTCCCTATCCGGGTCGCAACAGCGTGGTGCCCACCGCTCCGGCGGCCTTGGTCGATCTCGCCGCGTCGAGTGGTGTCCGGATCGTGCGAGGTCCTTATCTATCGACACCCGCCGACGATAAGAAGGGGGCGGGGGTGCGGGTCAATTGGCAGACCGATCTGCCGGCCACCGGGGCGTTGACCCTGCGGCGGATCGACGCCGTTTCGGGCGCGCCCGTCGCGTCGGATCCGCCGCGGCGGATCGCGTTTGGCGCGCGCGCGACCGAGCAGCTCGCCAAACTGTCGGGCCTGGCCCGCGGCGCCGCCTACCGTTACACGATCGAGGTCGACGCGGGCGGTGGCGACACGGCGCGCTCCGGGCCGTGGCGTTTCGAGACGTTGCCCGCGCCACCGCACCCGCTGCGGTTCGCGGTCTATGGCGACATGCGCTACCCGGGGCACGTCGCGCATCGATCGATCGTCGAGGCGCTGGTCCGCGAGGCGCCGGCGGTGGTCTTCAACACCGGCGATCTGACCGACGTCGGCAGCGAAGAGGCCAACTGGCAACGGTACTTCGCGATCACGGCGCCGATGGGTGCCATCGCGCCGGTCGTGCCGGCGCTCGGCAACCACGACGCCGATCGCCGGGGCGCCGGGGCGGCCAAGACCTGGAAGCTATTCGGGGTGCCGTCCGCCGGGCCGCCGGGCTGGACCTCGCTCGATCTGGGCGGCGTACACTTCGTCATTCTCAGCACCAACGAGATGCGCGATCCCGCGCAGCGCGCCTGGTTGGCCAACGATCTGGCGCGGGCGCGCCGGCACCACGTGCGCGCCATCTTCGCCTTTTGCCACGAAGGTCCCTGGGCGCACGGCCTGCACGGCGGGTCGAGCCAGATGGTCCGCGACTACGCGCCGCTGCTGGCCGCGGCGCACGTCGACGTGCTGTTCTCCGGACACGATCACATCTACGAGCGCGGCGTCGGTACCACGCCGGCGGGCAAGCTGACCTACGTCGTGACCGGCGGTGGCGGCGCGCCGCTCTACAACCCGCGGTGTATGGCCAGCTCGGGCCCACCGCCGGGCGACGTGCCGGGGCCGCTGCCGCCTTGTCCGTCCAGCGTCGCCGCGCTCACCAAGGCTTACCACTACCTGATGGTCGAGGTGGCGCCGGAAGGGATCACGCTCTGCCCGCGACGGCCCGACGGCTCGCCGCTCGAGGCCTGCGTGCGCCTGCCGCCGCACCGATGAGATGAACATCACGTCCAGGTCCAGCCCCCCTGTTTTTCCTGGCTCGGGCGGCGGAGGATGCGGTAGACGCTGACAGCGGGCATGCCCGCTGTCAGCGTCTACCGCA
>DASRLC010000513.1:0-16378 GCA_035648655.1 Polyangia bacterium | reverse complement strand
GGTGGACGGCGTGGTGGTGCAGGCGGTGCTGGAGCACGTGGCGGATCCCTGGCGCTGCGTCGAAGAAATCCACCGCGTCCTCAAGCCCACGGGGGTCGTCTACTCCGAAATTCCCTTCATGCAGCAGGTTCACATGCAGGGGTATGACTTCACGCGCTTCACGCACATCGGACATCGGCGCCTGTTTCGCCGTTTCGCGGAACTCGAAAGTGGCGCGGTGGCCGGTCCCGGCACCGCGCTGGCCTGGTCCTGGAGATATTTCCTCTCGTCCTTCACGCGGTCTCCCCGGCTGGGCGCGCTGCTCTCGGGCTTCGGGCGGGTGACGGGGTTTCTGCTGGAGCTGACGGATCACTGGCTGAAACGTTGCCCCGGCGCGCTCGACGCCGCGTCTTGTACGTTTTTTTTGGGGACCAAGGCAGAGGCCACGGTCTGCGACAAGGAGGTGCTGGCGTGTTATCGGGGCGCGCAACGGAAGGCGAGGCCAGCGGCCGCCCAATCTGCGGTCGCCGAGGCGAGCTTGTCGAAGCCGAGCTGACCGAGGACGACTTCCTACAGGCGATCAGATTCCGACATCGGTGGTGACATCTGACGACCTGCCTGATTTGGTATGCGACGGGGTACTCAAAGAAAGGACACATGCCGGTCGGGTGTCACTCCCTGACATGAAGACGAAAAGTGCGAGGGTCGATTCGTCATCGCCAATGGAGTTCGTGGCGGTCGGCACCAGCGGAAACCTGGAAGACCTCGAGCGCCACGACGATCTTGTATCTTCCGAAGGGGATGCTGGGAAGACCGTCGACCATGGGAGCGATTTGGCCAGGGGGGATCCGCTGCACAGTTACCTGCGCAAAATGCGAGAGATCCCGCTGCTCAGCCGAAAGGCCGAGATCCTAAGCTCCCAACGCATCGAGGAGAGCGAGCGGCGGGTTCTTCAGGTCGTCCTGAAATGCCCGGTCGCGATCGACGAGATCCTGGAACTGAGTCATCAGCTAAGACAGCGAAAAATCTCGAGCGACCCCGCCCACCGTGAGCGCGAAAGCCCGAACGTCGACGGCGCGGACGAAAGGCATCTTGAGAGAATTTGTACCCTGACCACCGAGCTTCGTAGGTTTCAAAACCGTCAGGGAAAGGCCGCGCAGCGATCGGCGGGCGCCGTGCGGCGCGAAAGCTTGAAGAGCGAGCTTCTGGACACTCTCCAGCAGACGGCTCTCAAAAGCGAAGTGATCGACCGGATCCTGGCGAAGCTACTGGTATTTCTTGAGTGTCTCAAGCGGGCGCATCGCGAAATAGATCGAAGCCAAAGTGAACCCGGCCAGCGGCGGAAAGACCGGAGGTCGACTGTCGTAGCCGCCGCGCGGCGAAGGATACGGCTGGTCGAGCGGGAAGCTGGGCTGAATGAGGGCGCGCTCCTCGAAACGGCGCGGGAAATTCAGAAAGAAGAACGAGATCTCAGTAAAGCTAAGGAAAAGCTCATCAAGGCCAACCTGCGCCTCGTGGTGTCGATCGCGAGGAAGTATTCTGGTCGAGGTCTGCAATTCCTGGACTTAATCCAAGAGGGCAACCTGGGGCTCATGAAGGCAGTAGATCGATTCGACTACAAGATGGGCTACAAGTTCTCCACCTATGCGACGTGGTGGATCCGTCAGGCGATGATGCGGGCCATGGCGGATCAAGCTCGCACGGTTCGCATCCCGATCCACACATATGACGCCATGAACAGGATTGCGCGCGTCAGTCAGACGCTGTTGCAGAAAATGGGTCGGCCGGCGTCGCCCGAGGAGATCGCCGAGAGGACCAATCTTTCGCTAGAAAGGGTCCGAAAGATCGCGAAGATCGCGAAGGAGCCGCTCTCTCTGGATGTGCCTATCGGTGAGGAAGGCGACTCTTACCTCCGCGACGTACTCGAGGATAAGAACTCGATCTCTGCGAGTGACGCGATAGCCGCGACGAATCTGGCTGAACAGACAGGCAGAGTGTTGGCGACGCTGAGCGCGAGGGAAGAGCGTGTGTTGCGGCTGCGATTCGGAATCGGCGAGCGATCTGGCAGTACCCTCGACGAGGTGGGGCGAATCTTCGCTTTAACCCGCGAGCGTGTGAGACAGATAGAGGTGTCTGCGCTGCGCAAACTCAAACAGTCCGCAGCTAGCCGCGGACTCAGGGGCTTCCTCGAGAATTGACGGCGGCGGCTGCTTCCGGTTCGGCCGCACCGGCGCCTGTTGAAAATGCGGGTAGTCGGTCTAGGGTCACCCCTACCCTGGACACGATGCCCAACCCTGCGATGGTGACAGGGACTACTTGGACGGCGTGATAGAGCAGCGCAAATGCAACGGCGGGTCCCTTGGAGATCCCCGATAGGACCAGTACCAGAGCGGCCCCTCCTTCGAAGGTTCCAGCACTTGCGGGCAATGATGGAAGCACTAACGCGAGGTTGATTCCGAGCAGGATGATCGTGGCGAGCCCAGGACCTATCGGCAGCTGGATCGCGCGCGCGCAAAGGACGACCATGGCGACCTCCAAGAGCCATATACCTAGGGACATCGCCACGACCGTTGCGACCGCCCGATGGCTACGCAGGGCTCCGAGGCCGGACTCGATCTGTCCCACGAAACGACGAAGTCGTCCGACCAGACCATTCTTCCGGGCCGGATCGTCTGGGCGTGGAGACCGAGGGCCTCCCACTCGCAAAACGAGCCATATGGCTGAAGCCGCGACCCCCACGAGTGTCAGGGTAGTTCCAACTATCCAGCGCTGTTGGTGGATCGCCAGGGCGCCGATCAGAGCGACGACACCCAAGGAGATCATCTCGAAGAGTACCTCGACCACGGCGACGCCGGCGGCCGCTGATTTCGTAATTCGGGCGTGCCGCTCAAGCATCCACAAACGGGCCATGTCTCCGCCCCGGAGTGGCAACACATTGTTGATGGCCGAGGTGGTCAGCTTCGCCAGAAAACAGGAGCTGAATCGGGGAACGTTCCTGAGAAGCAGACGGAGACGACCTGCCTTGAACGCCATCATTCCGAAGTTGATTGCCACGACGCTGAGCAGAAGGAAGACACTCGCGGATCGAAAAGTGCGCGCGACGTCCACCCAGGCCACGCCCCGAGCTAGGAATATCAGCGCCGCGCCGACGAAGGTACCCTTCAACAGAAGGTTGATAGCGCGCCGAACCACCGGCCTCATCGGTGAGAGCCTACCGCTGGCTTATGGGTCGTAAGGATGTGGCTGGTCTGAGTCGGCCGGAGGCTGGTCAGGGTCAGCGCGGACGGTTCCGTTCGAGTCCGCAGATCGTCCAGCGGCAGTGCCGTCTGCTTCCGTCCGAGCTCCTTTAGCGTCCATAAAATACGAGAGATAGCGGTAACAGTACTCAGCACGGCTAGCAAACACAAACTGACGGCTGTTATTGCGTAAATCGGATGGGCCACGTGACCTTCGGACCGATGTGCAAAGAATGGCGAGAACGCCAGCGCAATACCCAAGACCGTGAGACGGTCCGCGCGCTGCATGAGACCTTCGGCTCCGGACACACCTAGAGCTTCCGCTCGGCCACGCGCGTAGCTCACCGTGAACGACATGATCAGGACCGCCAAACAGACTAGAATCATAGGTGTTCGCGCGTAGTAAACGACACAGCCGCCGAAAACCAGCCCATCACAAATCCTGTCGACGGTAGAGTCTAGAAAAGCCCCCTGCGAAGTCGCCATCTTCTTGAGGCGGGCCAAGTGGCCATCCAGGATGTCCAGGCTGCCGCCCGCGATGAGGAGCCCCGAAGCCAGCTCGAAATGGCCCATGCCGATGGACACGGACGCCGCGACCGCCACGATCAGCGTGGCGAGGGTCACCTGATTGGGAGAAATGCCACTTCGTAGCGCAAGGCTGAACAGTGGCCGCATGAGCCAATAGTAGTAGCCGACAAACACTGGCCCGAACAGCCGGCGTCCCGAGGCCTTCGGTTTCGCGGGCGCTAGATGAACAGCACCGCGAAAAAGAAGAACCAGATACGCCAGGAACGGCGTGGCAAAGAATGCTATAAACCCGAGGAGATAAATCAGGTCGCCGTCCCACGTCATGATCGCCCTCAGATATCCGTATGGTGGTGATCGATCGTTCTGGCAAGGTGCCTGGGACCGGGCGGACGCCACATCCGCTCGCTCACGATGACTCGCAGCAGGGCACCGTAGGCGGCTAGGTTCATCGCAACGAAGCGCGAATGCGCGAGGACGGCCGCTGCCATGTCAGTGACTTGCGCACGACGAGACGCGCTCATTGGACTCACGAGGCATTCTCCGAATGCAACCCGGCTGCCAAGGCACCCGACGTGTCCAGAATGCCATTTCCGCTGCGTCGTCCCCTCGAGACCATGTCGAACCTTCGACACTTCAGCAGTGGCCGGTGTTAAGGAACAAACGCCGCTGTCGTTCGAAATCGTCGCGCTGCCGCGCCACCATCGATCTCAGGTACACCACGCAACATGAAGTACCGTAGCGCGATGAAAATCAGGCTGTTGAAACAAGAGTGTCAAGAATCGGTTGCGCTCCCCGCACGTCCGCCATCGATCAAGTTTTCGTTCGGGTCGTCCGGGCAGATGGGAATGCCCCTTGCACTCGATTCCCGTATGGTCCCGATCGGGCGGGGTTGGCTACTGGTCGAGGGCCCATGAAAATTGGCATCGTCACTGAGTACTACTACCCCACACTGGGCGGCATTCAGGAGCACGTGCATCACTTCGCGATCGCCGCCCGTCGTTTGGGGCACGACGTCCGAATCATAACGCCCGAGGTACGTGACGGGTTCGCCTCCGTGCCTGGTCCACGGCCATGCCGAGACGGACCGGGTGACGGTGTTATCCGGGTGGGACGCTCGATCCCACTACTGTCCGCGAACTCCATCGCGCGCGTCTCCGCGGGGCGGGGCTTATCGCGGCGGATCGCCGACCTATTGCGCGCCGAGCGCTTCGACATCCTCCATCTCCATTCGCCCTTGATGCCCACGTTGCCGCTGCTGTGCTTGCGGCAATCCGAAGCCGCGACGGTCGGAACGTTTCATAGCGCGATAGATCGTAGCCTGCTCTATGCTGGTCTGCGTCCCGTCCTCCAACGTTACGCCGATCGACTAGATGCGGCCATCGGTGTTTCGGACACGGCATTGCTCGGGGTGCGCCGCTATTTCCGCGCCCCCTGGCAGGTCATTCCGAATGGGGTCGATGTATCTTTGTTCTCTGCCGGGCGACGACGCCCGGAGTTGAACGACGGCCGTCTCAACGTCCTGCACGTCGGCCGATTTGATCCGCGCAACGGTGTCGACCGGGTCATCAGAGGCTGGATCGGAGTTCGGCGCACTGGTATAGATTCACGGCTCATCTTGGTCGGAGACGGTCCCCTCCGTGTCGAGTATGAGAGGATGGTGCCCGACGATCTCCGACCGGACGCGCTCTTTGTCGGCTTCGTGCCCAGTCCAGATCGAGTCGACTACTACGCATCCGGAGACGTGTTGCTCTGCCCGGCGGTGGGCGGGACGTTCGGCATCATACTGATCGAGGCGATGGCGGCTGGCTGCGCGATTGTGGCCGCAGACACGCCTGGGTTCAGACACGTCATGCAAGATGGCGTTCAAGGGTTCTTGGTCGACCTCGCGAACGATCCGAACTGTACCGTTCTCGCGCAGCGGACCGCTCAGCTGCTGACAGACCTAGCCTTGCGCCAAAAATGTGCGGCGGCCGGGCGGCAGACCGCGGCGCGGTTCGACTGGCCCATCGTCTCCGGGCGGGTTCTGTCACTCTACCGAAGCCTGCTTGGGCAACAGCCGGCCGACCTCTCTGCGAGGACCATGTGACCCATCGGCTGGCCGCAGCGACAGGGGGCTCGAAACTGAGGACCCCTCTGTTGTTGCTCCTCGCTTGCCTCTCGCTCAGGGTGGTCGCGCTTTGGCGTCCGTGCCTGTCCGATGACGAGGCCACCTATTGCGTCGTGGCGCGAGAGATGTTGACGGGTCATGTTCTCTATCGGGACGTCGTCGATCATAAGCCGCCGCTGATCTATCTCACTTATGCGGCGACGCAGGCTTTGGGCGGTCGGGTAGGGGGAATGCTGTTGCTGCACGTCATGAGCATTCTCGTCGCTTTCGCGACGGCGCTTCTGCTCGGGCGGATTGCACGCCGGCTGGCCATTGATAGAGGCGCCATCGACACGGCAGACCGCGAATCAACGGCCGCCGCGGCGCTCTATGTCGTCTTCTCGACTACGCTATTCGACTTCGACGCGCTGGCGGCGAACTGCGAACTCTTCATGATGCTGCCACTAACCGCTTCGGTGCTGCTCTATCTGAGCGGCGCGAGGTCGGAACTCCGCGGTACTCGCCTGTTCGCCGCGGGCGTCTTGGTGGGTGTTGCGATGTTCTACAAGTACCAGGCGGGCGTGCAGCTGCCGCTCTATGCTCTCCACCTCGGTCTGATCCATCGTCGACGACCTCTTCGGGTATTTCAGGGCGTCCTCGGGCTGGCCGGCGGTGTGGCGCTGGTGGTGGCAATTTGCGCAGGAATCATGCATTGGGCGGGAGACCTGAAAGACGCGTGGTTCTGGTTTCGATTCAATTTTGCTTACATCCAAGAGGGGCTCAAGATTTCCGAGGTCGTGGGTCGAGCCGCCATCCGGCTCTCGTACGTCATCATACCGGCTCTCCTGATTTGGCTACTGGGCGGGGCCGCAGCGGCGCGCGCGCTGGTGCGTCGCCGCAACCTCGACGACCCTAGTCGGCTCGATCGCCTGGTGGCCGGCTGGCTTGTCGTGAGCTTGTTCGCGACGACCGTGGGCGGACGATTTTTCGGTCACTATTTTTACCAAGTGATCGGGCCGTTGGCTATTCTCGCGGCGCCCATGGCACTGAGGCTGTGGATATCGCGGCGTCGGTTGATCCTGGGCGCCGCGGCGTTCCCGGCCGGGATGTTTCTCCTCCTCGGGATCTTCCATCGACCCGTGATGGCCGCCGTGGGCCAAGCGGATCCCGATTACCGCGCGATGGCCGCTTTCCTCGACGCAAATTCCCGAACCGAGGATCGTCTGGTCATTTGGGGAAATACGCCGGTGCTGTACTTCGAGGCCGGCCGGCCCCTCGGGTGTCGCTTTGCGTTTTCGAACTACCAGACGGGGCTCTCGCCGGCGACCCGGACGCAGTCCGATCCCGACGCAGACTCCTCCGCGAATATCGTCCCGGAGAGCTGGGACATGTTCGAGGACGATATGGTCGCTCGGCGGCCCCGCCTGTTCGTCGACACCTCGCCAGGAAATCTCGGCTTCTACGGGAAGTATCCACCCGCGAAGTATCCCCGTCTGAAGGCACTTCTCGATCGCGACTACATATCGATCGGGCGAGTCGGGGGCGCCGAGGTGTTGGCCCTCCGCGGCAGATGAGACGAATCGGCTATAGAGAAGCTGGCTGAAATCAGCGCGCCCGACTTAGAGTCCAGGGCTCGCCTTCGTGTGCTTCCCAGATCTCGCGACCCGGGAACCTGGACGCTATGGTCGCCGCGTCGGTGGCGGCGGGCGCCGACAGGTAGAGGACCGATCGATCGAAGAAACCTCCATTTCGCGCGTATCTGGACGGATTCGTTGCGCGTACCACCACGACCGCGTCATGCAGGGAGGCCCGCGCGACCAGCTTGAATGGCCCTTCTCGTCGCCAGACAAGCGGCACGCGGGCCACCAGGAAGGCCGCCAGTTGTGCGGGGCCGAAGACGAGGCCGGTGACCATCACGAAGGTTCGGATCCGAGTACCGAACCGAGCGGCCAACGCGGTGCAAGCCGGACCAAAGCCCGCCGCCGCAAGAAAGGCGACCGGGATCAGGGTGCTCGAGAGATATCGGGCGCGGGGGCCGTCATCGACGTCGGCGATGGTGACCAAGAGCGCGAGGGCGTAGGTTCCAATCAAAGCCAGCGAGAACTTCAGCATGGGGCGCGCCGGGGAGTCGCGGCCGATGGAGAACGCGCCGACCAGCGCGACCAGCGCCGTTCCTGGAACCGTCCAGTCGACGAGGAACGCCCGGTAGATGTCGATGTGATTCCAGAGCTGCACTGGATTCCACAGGTAAGAGAGAAGAATGGGATTCGCGGCGGCCGTTGCCCCGTACAGCGCTGCGAAGGTGGGCTGGTACACGTGGTAGCCGTCCAATACCGGAGAGCCGAACTGCGCCTTTTGATAGAGGCCGTTCAACAAGACGAAAGGGAGGGCGCTCAGCGCGGCCGTGACAATGGCCCG
Source organism: Polyangia bacterium (assembly GCA_035648655.1). GTDB lineage: Bacteria > Myxococcota_A > Polyangia > Fen-1088 > Fen-1088 > JADGRB01. Next base: position 8,131 of record DASRLC010000513.1, on the reverse strand, counting down.
CGGCGACCTTAGCGAAAGCATCGCCGCGCTGAAGAGCATGGCGTCGATCGGTCGTGTGAGAAAAGCACATCCGATTGCCGCTCCCACCAGCAGCATCCAGGCGGCGTGTTTCCCACGAGACCAGGCGGCGATTCCGGAGAACCCAATCGCCAGAAACATGGTCGCCGCAGTGTGAGAGTAGAAGGACGCCGCTTCGAAGGCGAATAGCGGTGCTAGGCCTAAGGCGAGTAGAGCGATGAGCCCGGGCCTGGGCCCCAGCACACGCCTGGTGGTCAGCCACACGGCGAAGAGCGCGATGACCCCTTCGATCGGCGTCACGATCCAAGGCACGCCGGCGCGGACGCCCAAGGCGAGCAGCGCGGCGCCACCCGGCGGATACTTCGAGCGGACCCACCGATCGATGATCACGTGATCGACTCGGAGCCACTCCGCGTGTAGCGGGGCCACGGTCTTCAACATCCCGCGCGCGAACAGCTCGGCCTGCAAAACCAGGCTGTATTCGTCGCCCGAGTATGGAAACGCGTCCAGCGCCAAGCGAGCGATCAGGGCGTACATCACGCCGCATGCGACGAGAATCACGAGAGCCAGGAGGGTGGAGTCGGAAATCGCGCGACGGGGACCGATGTCCGTCACGTCCGACCTTGGGTGAACCGGTGCTGGAAGAAAGCTGCGTACGACGGCAAAGCATCACGCCAGAAGCGAATCTTCTTTCCCTGGTCGAATCCACGCGCGACATAATTCACGGGGACTTCCATGGGGGAGTGACCGTTTCGCGCTAGCTGGCAAGCGAGCTCGATGTCGAGTTCGAAGCCGTTGCTCCGCAGGTCGAGTCCCTCCAAGCATCGGGCGCGGAAGACCTTGAACATCGTGTTCACGTCGGTGACCCGCTGCTGATAGAGGACGTTGTAGGTCTTGGCGAACAGCACTTGGGCCACGTTTAGCGCCCAGCCCCGAACGGGGGTCGCGTCGTACCTTCGAACTTTCCAATCGTCCAATCCGAGGCTGCGTGATCCGAGCACGAAGGTCGCCCGGTTTTGCAGGATCGGCTCCAGCAGCGCGTCATAGTCATCGATGTCGTACTCGAAATCGGCGTCTTGAATGAGTACGATGCTGCCGGTCACATGGGCCAGGCCCGTTCGAACGGCGTGTCCTTTTCCACGGGGTCGGTCCTCGAGAACGACGCGTACGTTCGGCAATCCTTCATAGCGACGTACGATCTCTCGCGTACCGTCGGTGCTGTTGCTCTCGACGACGATGAGCTCCTTGTCGATCTTGAGCACCTTGGCCAGCACAGTGTCGATAACCTGCGCGGCGTAGCGCGCTTCATTGAACACCGGCAGGACGATCGACACTTTCTCTCTCGAGCCGGAGGCGCTGGTCGCGCTCCGGCCGAACACGGCCACCCGATTTCCGGCCCGTACGGGCAGCGGCAGGTCTCGCAATCGCGTCGCGCGAACGACGCCTCCCAGACCGATCCGCGGGGCGATACGGTCGCCGATCTCGGCGACGTACTGGGCGGTTCGCGTCACCGGCAGGGGATACTGGGTCTTGAGAACCAGCCCGAAGCGTGACATCAGCGCGGTCAGGTTGCCGGTGCTGAGATACGAGGCCTTGTAGTCGAGGAACGACGGCCAATACCGGCGCATCAGGCGTGCCGGCAGCGAATCGGTGTTGGTGTACGTCACCGCGAAGAGGGTCGGCCCCGGCAACGAGCGGAGCAGCATGTCGATGACCGCACCGGGATCGCTACACGCCTCGAGAAGCTCGTGCAGGATCACGAACTGTGGGGCACGGGCGAGAAAGGGCAACGCCCAGGTCACGTCCGACGACTTGGCCAACCCTTCGAACGCCGGCTCGCTCAGCTCCGCGACCTCGAGGCCGACCCGCCGGGCTTGTGGGATGACAGCAAATTCCCGCAGGTGACGACCGAGCAGCAGCACACGCTTGAGCGGTCCGCCAGTCATGCGCCGGTAGTCCGACTGGAGGTGTTCCAACAGGCGGGCGAAGTCCGCCACGGTGAGCGCGCGGTCGCGCGGGTTGGAGAAGGGACGGGCGCGCTCGATATCGAGATCGCTCAGCGGATGCCGCCGCGCCGGATTCACGTAGACCGCCCCGCAACTCCGGCATCGCACGAAGCGCACACCCGTTCGGTGGAACAGATAGGTCGGGTTGTCGTTCTGGCAAGCGGGGCACCGAACGAACCGACTGTGCTCGCGCGCGGTGGTCACCGCGGAGGTGGGCGCGAAGACGAAGCGTGCCGGCTCTTCGTGGGATGTCATGGCGGTGCCGCCCATGTCTAGCGGAAAGTTCCGGCGGCGGTCTCGAAAGACGCCACTAGCCGAGCCGCCTCGAAACAAAGGGGGAGTCCCCGAGGAAGCCCAGGGTCTCGACGACCCCCTGTTCGATGGTCCTCCGCGGCGCCCAGCCGAGCGCGCGGAGGCGGGTCGTATCGAGCAGCACTCGGGGCGCATCGCCGGCCCATCCGCGCTCTCCGCCTGCGTAGGCCAGGCGCGGCGAAACGCCCATCGTTCGGGTGATGATAGCGATGCTCTCGTCGACCTCCAGCCAGTCGTGATGGCCGAGATTGAATATATTTATAGGGCTCCGCGCCTGCGCCACGGCGGTGAACATCGCCGACACGCAGTCCTGTACGTGGAGGTAACTCTTCTTCTGCTTACCGTTTCCCAAAACCTCCAATTGGGTTGGATCGTGGCGCAACTTGCGCCAGAAATCGAAGACGTGGCCGTGGGTGTAGCGCGGGCCGAGTATCGAGACGAACCGGAAAATCCAGGCTCGGAAGCCGAACCCGACGGCGTAGGACGTCAGGAGGCCCTCCGCGGCGACCTTCGACGCCGCGTAAATTGAGGTCTGGACGGGAAACGACGCATGCTCTGGCGTGGGAACGATAGTTGCTTCGCCGTAGACCGAGCCAGTAGAAGAGAACGCGATGTCACGAACGCCCCAGGCCCGCATGGCTTCGAGCACGTTCTGGGTCGCGATCAGGTTCTGCTCGATGCATTTGAGTGGTTCCTTCAGGTTGTTCTTGACGTCGGCATTCGCGGCGAGGTGAAACACGAAGTCGATTCCCCGCATGGCAGCGCTCACGCTCGCGGGGTGGAGCAGGCTGCCTTCGACGACATTCAGTCCTGCGCGCGGTGGCAGGAACTCACGAAATCCGGTAGAGAAGTCGTCGAGCACCGTGACCGCAGCGCTCTCGCCCAGTAGTCGATCGACGACGTGGCTGCCGATGAATCCGGCGCCGCCTGTCACCAGAACTCGTTTGCCCAACCACACGGACTCGACCTCAGTTGTCACCGCGGCTCCAATCAGCTCGAGTCAAGTCGGACATCTCATGGCGATCGCTCATGGTGACGTTTTCGAACCTCCCATAGGCCATTCTGTCTCGCAAGGGCTATCGCAGGGAATGAGAAACGGGTGAACACCGCAGCAGAGAGACGCGACTTTGTGGAGCGATATGTGCTCTTCTTGTCGAAGTACGCATTCGCCATTGCCGTGGCAGCATTGGTGCTCTTCGTGCTTTCGATAGGGGCTGCCCGGAGCCTACAACTGCGCTCCGATTTTACGGAGCTCCTGCCCCAGGACGACCCGGAGCTCAAGGAGCTCCACCGGATCGGCGAACGCGTCGGAGCGCCTTCCAATCTCATCGTGGCCGTGTCGGGTCCCGATCCGCAAGCGAACGAACGGTTCGCGGATGCTTTAGCCAAGAATCTCGAGGCATTGCTCGGGACCGACCTGCGCACGATCGACTATCGATCCGACGCCGCGCGACCATTTTTCGAGCACAACCGGGCGCTCTATGCCGATTTGGTTGATCTCCGGCGGGTGGACGACGATCTCAAAAAGCTGATCATCTCCAAAAAAAACCCGATCTTCAGCCCGTTCGCCGATCCGGACCTTGGCGAAGAGAGCGACGATCCGGCCAAGGATATGAAACGGCTGAAGCAACAACTCGAGCATCGCGCGAACAATGAGCGATTTCCGAATGGCTACTACGAAAGCAAAGATCGCACCCTGCTCGCGATTGTGACTTGGACCCGGTCTTCGGGAACCGGTGACTCATCGGGATTCAGGATCCGCGACGACGTTCAGCGGGTCATCGACGCGACCGAGCCGCCGCGCTTCGGCAAGTTGACTGTCCAGATAACCGGCGATGTCGCCAGCGCGATCGAGGAGCACGACGCGCTCAAGTCGGACATCGAATGGGTGTCGCTGGTCTGCACCGTTCTCGTGCTCTTGGTCATCGTTCTCTATTATCGAAGCGTATCGTCTCTGGCTTACATCTTTTTTCCCACTCTTCTCGGCGTGGCCCTAGCCTTTGGTATTGCAGCTTGCACGATCGGATACCTGAACACCAACACGGCCTTTCTCGGTTCGATCATCCTCGGCAACGGCATCAATTTCGGAATCATCCTTCTCGCGCGATATCGAGAGGTGCGGATGGCCCGCCCCGATATTTTGGTGGAGGAGGCGCTCACGGTAGCCGTGAAACGTACGGCCCAGCCGACGTTGGCGGCGGCGCTCGCCGCCGGAGTGGCGTACGCGAGCCTGGCCCTGACCGGCTTCCGCGGGTTTCGCCAGTTCGGAGAGGTGGGTGGTGTCGGGATGATCGTGTGCTGGCTGGCGACCTATAGCTACTGTCCAGCTCTCATCTGCTTCTGGGAGCGCGTCCGTCCCAGTCGTCCGCCCAGAGCTGCCTTTTCCGAGGTCCTTCTCACACGCTGCGCCGAGTGGGTGCTCCGGCGCCGCCGGCCCCTCATGGCCACGGCGATCGGGATGTCTCTGCTGGCCTTGTGGTTCGTCGTGCCGGTTGTTCGGAGTCCCTTCGAATATGACTTTTCGAGACTCCGAAACCAGCGAAGTCGTAAGCACGGCGCGGGAGATCTCTATGTCCGCGTCGGGGCGATCTTTCCACAGGATCTGGCCCCTATCGCAATCGCGCTTCTCCCGAGCCCCACCGACGCGGCCGCCTATCGAAAGGCTCTCCTCGAGAAGGATTGCGCCGAGGGACTGACGCACGCTCACGATTTCCACGCGGCCAATTCGGCGACGCTGGCCACGGAGTGCGCTCGGCGCGTAGCTGCCGGTGAACCGACGGGGGGGTTCCTCATGGCTGTGTCGACGGCCTATGAGTATCTCCCGAAAGACCAAGACGCGAAGCTCGCGGTCATCGCCGAGATTCAGAAGCGCCTCTCGGATTCCACCCTCGATCTGCTCTCGGTCGACGATCGAAGGCAGTTGGACACCTGGAAGCCGCCCGCCGACCTGCGGCGCCTGGCTATTGGCGATCTTCCCGAGCCGATCGCCCGGCGATTCCGCGAGGCGGATGGCTTCGTGGGACGAATCGCTCTGATCTTTCCGGTGCGCGTGTGGGCCAACTGGGACGGTCACAATCTCATTCGTCTTTCGAAGATCATCAAAAACGTCAGGCTCCCCGACGGTCAGCTCGTCGACGCCGCAGGGAGCTCTTCGCTCTTCGCGGCGATGTTGAGCTCCATAGCCATTGATGGTCCAATAGCGACCGCCGCTGCGTTCATCGGTGTCGTGCTGACCGTGGTGCTTCTTTTCCGGCGCACCTACAGTATCGGACTGGTTCTGCTGTCCCTAGTGGTTGGCGTTCTCTGGATGGCCGGTGCTGGCGCTGCCCTCGGATTGAAGCTGAACTTTTTGAACTTCGTGGCCCTTCCGGTGACACTGGGCATAGGCGTCGACTACGCCGTCAACGTTTTTGCGCGGCTCGCCAAGGAACGGCCGGAAGACCAGGCTCGTGCGCTGGCAGGAACCGGAAGCGCCGTCATTCTCTGCTCCTCCACGACGATCATCGGCTACAGCTCGCTCCTGGTCGCATCGAACGGGGCACTGCGCTCGTTTGGAAAGCTCGCCGATCTGGGTGAGCTGGGATGCCTCCTGGCCGCTCTTTTCCTGGTGCCGATCGCCGCCCGTGTTCGGAGAGCCAACCCACCTCAATTTTCCGGTCGAATGCCGCCGTAGCCGGTTTAGCCCGAGGCGGCCTTCGACCGAACGATCGTTCTCACGACGGGCGCCATTTGCTTTGCCATTGACCTGGACGAGATCGGCATTGGACGTTCGATCAGACAGACCTTGTACTCGACCAGTAGTTTGTTCCAGAAATCAGGTGGGCGCCCCAGCCGACTAACATCTCTCTCGGCATCGGCCAGAATATGACGAATCTGATCCTGGCTTGGCGCTGACACCAGATGCCAAGCCAAGTCCCTGATGATACGATCCCAATCGAAGGTTCCAGCCGCCATCAGACACCTCAGAGTGCGTGGTGGGCCGTGGGACGGGTTGGCTCCGCAGATTCATTCATCATGACGGGCTTGAGCAGCGGCGGTTCGGATACTTGGCACGAACGGGCAATCGTCAGCAGATACTCCTCCCGAAGTTGCCCTGCGACGGACGCCCAATCGTACGCCAGCGATCGCAGTCGGTTGGACTCGCCCATTCTCTTCACCGCGACGGGATCGGCGGCCAGAGTCTCGATAGCCAATGTCAAAGCTCCGACGTCGCGAGGTGGAACTAGGAGAGCGCCCTCATGAGCTGCAGTCGTGCGATAGCCGTCGATGTCGGAGCAGACGATGGCCTTTCCACAGGCCATCGCTTCGAGCAGCACGATTCCGAACGACTCTTGCCCGGTCGACGGTGCGACGAAGACGTCGCAGGCTCGATACCGTTCGACCAGTTGGTCGAGGGCCAAGCGTCCGTGGTATGTCACGCCTTGGATGGGGATAGATGGCGTCCCATGGTTCTCGCCGACGACATCAAGGGTTGCGTCGATGCCTCTTTGGCGGGCCTCGCGGAGGGCCTCCAAGAGAAATTTGACGCCCTTCCGTTCGTCGCTGAGTCTGCCGACGAAGAGTAATCGTAGGGCCTTGGAGGAGGTCGGGGGGCCGGGCGAAAATAGCTGCGTCGATACTCCGTTTGGAATGATGGTGATCGGCCGCGACCAGGTTCCGCCGGCGTAGTCGGCCGCCGCGGAAGAGACGGCGATCGCCCGTTGGATAAGCGGGTAGACGGTCAGCGATCCTAACCGGGCCGCGGCTTGGAGGGTCGTCGATCGATTCTCGCCAAATGCGTGAAACGTCGCGATGTGTGGGGTGCCGGGCGTCGCCCAAATGGCCCAGTAAGCGAGAGACGGCAACAACGGTTCATGGATGTGAATCACATCGAACCGACGGCGACGAAAGAACCACCAGATCTGCCACGGTGTCACGAGAAGACCGAACGCGTTGTCCGATCCGTTCGAGACAGCCCTCCAGACGCCCCGGAATGCCGCGACGTGCTTCCCGTCAACCGGTCGCGAGGAGGGGCCGACCAGACAAACTTGGTCACCGCGAGCCCTGAGCGACTGAGCGAGCTCTTGGGCGTGGTGTTTCACGCCGCCCGGCTCGCTGAGATCGTATCCCAGGATCATGCATACGCGAAGCGGCGGGGGACCGACCACGAGCGGATCGTTTCGACGGCCCAGGTCGAAATTAGGCGAAGATGGCCGATTCAACTTTTGGAAAATAAGCGAACGGCAAGCGCGTGTAAAGTGCTGCCCCGCAGCCTCGGTTGACAGGAGTGAGGCTCCATTTGTCGCCGATCGAGAAAAATGCCATTTCTGGGTCGAACCTGCCTGATTCGTGGCCCGTCGGGATACTCATCCGACCACGATTTGCGCGCGCGAGCGGCTGGCCGGAGCCATCACAGGAATCCGCTCACCGGCATGGGCTGCCGTCTGTGCCATTCTGACAAGGGGAGGGCCGCTCAGAAGGGCTCGATGCCGACTCGTACTGCGGAGCCGATCCAAGAGGCATAGCGGTCAAGAGTTACTGACAGACCGGGGCACTGCTACCGTCGCCAGCGCCGCATGTCAGGCCAGTATTGCAGGTTCGCATCGCTGTGGGACCACCGCCGCAACAAGACTGACCGGCTCGCCCGCAAGGTTGGCAGGTCGCGTTCGCCACCGGCACCCCTTTCAAGGTGTCGAGCCGAAGGGCTGAACGCGCGGAAAGCGGTGAAGAATTGGACAGATAGCGCAGGCGAGATGCTGATCGGGAGCAATGGTTCTCGATGCGGTGTTGGCCCGTTTTGTTGAGCACAGTCCGAT
>DASRLC010000512.1:0-5566 GCA_035648655.1 Polyangia bacterium | reverse complement strand
ACGTGACGCTGTTCGCGCCGGGGGTCAGGCCGGTGGCCGGGTAGGAGCAGGTCGCGTCCTGGCTCCCGCTGAGCGTGCAGGTGCCCAGCCCGACTCCGTTCAGCGTCACGTCCACGGCGTGCGCCGTGGCGGTCACGCCCTGCAAGACGACGGTGAGGATCGCCACCCCGACCCCCGCTGGATCCGGGTTGGGAGCGGACACGTTGGTTGTGACGGGGGTGCTCGACACGGCTGCGCCAAAGAAGTTGCTGGCGTCCCCGTTCAGGACGGACACCACGTAGACGCTCCGGCCGACCACGCTCTCGGTGTGCGGATAGCTCACCGGCCCGGGCGCTTCGGCCGGTAGCGCCGTCTGAACCGCGACCCGCGCGCCGGATGAACCGGCGACGAGCCAGTAGGTGCGGACATCCGTCCAGGCCGTGTCGCGTCCGACGCCGTAGAACCCGATGGTCTCGTCGGCAGTGAATTGGTGATCGCCGTTGCCTGTCACCGTAAGAGCTTGCTCGACCCCGTCGGCGAACAGCTGCAGGGACGCCGGATCCGCATTGGCGCTCAGGCCTGCGGCGACGAGCGCCGGTTGGCCGACGCTGACCCAGCCCGTCCCCCGGACGAGAATCTTCACCGCCCCGGCAGCCGCGAGGACGAGCTGTTGATCCTCAGCGGCCGCCGACTGGGCCCGCGCGCCCGGCGCCGCCAAGAGTGCCAGTCCGATCAATGCGCCCGAAGCCGCGCGCAGCTCGCGCGTGCTCGCCGCGCGGAGATAGACCGACATATCCTTACGGCTATCGGCAGTTCCCGATCTTTCTATACTTGCCGGTTGTAGACCATGACGTCCGCGCCGGAGACGTCGATGTAACGGGCTCCGTTGGGGCTGATCGGGGTCGCGGGGCCGTGGGGGCATTCCCCGGCGAGAAGGGTCGCGCAGACCAGGCCGCTGTCGAGCGCCCGGGCGCTGCGCGACGTCGTCATTGCGTCTGCTGCACGCACAGCCAGAAATTGTGACAGCCTGCGGCCGTCGAGACTTCACAAATGTCGTCGCCGATGGCGTTGGCGCAGTCTTCGATGTCGCCGACCGTCAGGGTCGGACAGTCGGCGCCGGCGGTGGGGACGCTGCCCACGCAGGTCGCGTGGTCGGGATCGGTGGTCTGCTGCGATCCGTCGGAACAGGCCATCGTCCGGCCATAACCGCCCTGCTTCCCGTTCTCCCAATCGCAGAGGGTCCCCGCCTGCGCCGTGGTCAATGAGGCCAAAGTCGTGCTTCTGGGGAGCCCGGAGCTGTCCGAGCCGCCGCCATTCCCGCCGCCGCAGGAGCTCACCGCCAGTACCGTATACACAATCATTGTCGCCGATCCTCGATGCATCTTCTTTCTCCTTTACTTGCCGCTTCGGTGGGACCCCTCGGCTACTTGACGGGGGCGGGGAGGGCCGCTGCCGGCTCGCACGTGCGGTGGCGATTGCAGATCTCCGACGGCCGGCCGATCCGCCGAGAGACCACCACGCCCGGGTGTAAGTGTGTTTAACGTAGTCCCGACCAGATGAGCACCCAGGCGCCCGAGCCTCCCGCTCTACCCGCCGGCCGGCTGCAGCGGTCGGTCGGCTTCTACGGCCTCATGATGGTCTCGCTCGGATCGATCATCGGATCGGGTTGGCTGCTGGGCGCGCTCAACGCGGCCGAGCGGGCCGGTCCGGCCTCGGTGCTGTCGTGGATCCTCGCGGCGGGAATGCTGTCGCTGCTGGCCCTGGTATACGCGGAGCTCGGTGCCACTTATCCGGTGGCCGGCGGAGGCGCGAGGTTCCCGTACTACTCGCACGGTCCCATCGCCGGGTTCACGGCGGGGTGGGCGTCGTGGCTGCAAGCGGTGTTCATCGCGCCGATCGAAATACTCGCCGCCATCACGTATGTAAACAGCGTCGGGTGGGTCAACGCGCGCTTCAACATGATTTACAGGGTCGGCGAGAAAGCCGGCCTCCTGAACAGCAGCGGCCTATGTGTCGCGCTGATCCTGATGGTGCTCTTCACCGCGATGAATCTGGCGGGCGCCAAATTCCTCTCCGACAGCAACGTCGTGGTCGTCATCTGGAAGACGGCCGTGCCCGTGCTGGCGGTCGGCGTGGTGGCCGCGCGGCAGTTCAATCCGCCGAACTTCCAAGCCGGCGGCGGGTTCATGCCGTTCGGCTTTCACGGTGTCTTTGCCGCCTTGACCGGCGGCGTCGTCTTCGGGCTGCAAGGCTTCGAACAGGCGGTCCATCTGGCCGGCGAGGCGCGCGATCCCAAGAGAGATCTGTCGCGCGCGATTCTGGCCGCAATGGCGATCGGCGCCGTGCTCTATACGTCGCTGCAGGTCGTGATGATTGGCGGCCTCGATCCGGCGCACATCCTCAAAGGCTGGTCGAGGCCGCTCGGCACCGACCCGTCCAATTACGGCGTGTGGTACACGCTCGCGCTGGCGCTCGGCGTGGGATGGCTCGCCAAGGTGCTGCTCATCGACGCCGTGATTTCACCGGTCGGCACCGGCGTCGTGTACGTGGCGACCACGGCCCGCCTCTCGTACGCGCTCGGCGAAGAGCCCGAGATGCCGAGCGCGCTGGCCACGACCCGAAAGGGCGTGCCGGTCGTGTCCATTGTCGTGGCGGCTGTCGTCGGCTCGGCCGCGTTCGGACCGTTCAAGAGCTGGAACGCGCTGGTCAGTGTGGTGACCGCAGCCACCGCCATCATGTATGCCTTCGCGCCGGTGTCGCTGGCGGCGCTGCACAAGGCCGACCGCGGCCGTCGGCGGTCGTATCGGGTTCCGATGCCGAAGCTGGTGCTGCCAGCGGCCTTCTGCTCGGCCAATCTGATCATGTACTGGGGCGGGTTCGACACCAACTGGAAGCTGGCCGTCGCCATGCTCGCCGGTCTCGCGCTGTTCGCGATCGGCGCCTGGCGCAGGCGCACCGGCGCCCGCCGCTGGATCGGCAACGCCCTCTGGATCGGACCGTGGCTGGGTGGCCACGTGGTGATCGGATGGCTGGGGCGTTATGGCGGAGGCCGCAACGTCCTGCCGAACTGGGTCGACGTCGGCGCCGTGATTGTCTTCGCGCTCGCCGTCTTTCATTGGGCCACCGCGCTCAGGTTGGGCCAGGAAGAATCGGCGTCCGAGGTCGCGAAGGACGCGCGACAGATTGACTACGAAGCTCCCGAGCAGCCGAGAGCATCGCTTTCGGCGCCGCACCGATGAGGACGGCGCCGAAATCGGACCACATTTGAGACGCTCAGTAGTGGGGCGGCTTCTCGTTGGTCTCGGGCGCGCTCAGCTGGGCGATCTCGGACTTGGTCGCGCTGAGCTGCCGGATCAGGCCGTCGATGGCCCGTTGTTGCGTGAAGACAACCTCGCTCAGCTCGGCAACCTGCCGCTCGAGCTGGGTGTAACGGATCTCCAGGTCGACGAGTCGCGATTCCATGTCGAAACGCTATCACCGCTAGGCCCGACGGCCGACGGTACTTGTCGTTGACGCTCAGCCGAAGCTGTGCCGCCGAGTCGGCATAAAGCGCGCTCCATTTCGCGCGGCCGGAAATCGCGCGATACTGGCGGCCTCCCAATGACTGTCGGGGGCGAAATCCGGATGGCCGGAGCGGAGGATGCGCCGGCGATCGCCGCCATCTACCGACCGTACGTGACGGACGCGGTGACCTCGTTCGAGGTCGAGGCGCCGAGCGCCCCCGAGATGGCGAGACGCATCGAGTCCGTGCTCACGGTTGCCCCCTGGTTGGTCAGCCTGGACGCCGCGGGCCAGCCGATGGGCTACGCCTATGCCTCGCGGCACGCCGAGCGCGCGGCGTACCAATGGTCGGTCGATGTCACCGTCTATGTACGCGACGGACACCAGCGCCGCGGAGTGGGCCGGGCGCTCTATCGGTCGCTCTTCTCGCTGTTGCGGTTACAGGGTTTCTACGTCGCACATGCCGGGATCACGCTGCCCAACGCTGCGAGCGTCGGGCTCCACGAATCATTGGATTTTCGCCCGGTGGGCGTCTACCCGGCCGTCGGCTGGAAATTCGGCGCCTGGCGCGACGTTGGATGGTGGCACCTTCCGCTGCAGGAGAGGCCCGACACGCCCGCGCCGCCGCTTTCACTGGCCGACGCTCAAAGCCTCCCCGCTTGGCCCGCGTCGCTTCGAACCAACGGTTGAACGACGGGCAGGTCCGCCGGACTGGTTGTCGATCGAATGCCGCCCGGTGGACGCAAAAGATGAAGTATCACTGGAGTAAATACCTGGTAAGATTGCGAAATAGATTAAATATTTAATTTCCGTTGCCCAGGTTGAGCCGGTGCGTATGTTGTGCGCACATGGGAAAAGTTCTGATCGGGCTGGGGGTCTTGGTCGCCATCTTTGGCGCTTCTTGCGTCGGGAGCTACAACAAGCTGGTCCGCCTCGGCCAGGCGGTCGACAGCCAGTGGTCGCAGGTCGAGAACGTCTACCAGCGCCGCGCCGATCTGGTGCCCAACCTGGTCGAGACGGTCAAGGGCGCGGCCAACTTCGAGCGTGGCACGCTCATCGCGGTGACCGAGGCCCGGGCCAAGGTCGGCCAGGTCTCGGCGCAGACGACGCCGCAGATCACCAGCGACCCGGCGGCCCTGCAGAAGTTCCAGCAGGCCCAAGACGGGCTGTCGTCGGCCTTGTCGCGTTTGCTGGTGGTCTCCGAGCGCTATCCCGATCTCAAGGCCACCGCCAACTTCCGTGACCTGCAGGCCCAGCTCGAAGGAACCGAGAATCGGGTGACGGTGGAGCGGATGCGCTTCACGGAGGCGGCGCAGGCGTTCAACAGCGCGCGCGACAGCTTCCCGACCGTCTTGATGGCCGGCCTCTTCGGCAAGCGCTTCGCCGAGAAGGCCTACTTCACCGCTCAGGCCGGTGCCGCCACCGCCCCGCACGTTCAGTTCTGAGGACCATGCAATCGGGCGCGCGCCTTTGCCTGCTGGCCGCTGGGTTCGCGGTGGCCGTCGGGCTTGGCGGCGCGGTGGCACGGGCGGCGACGCCGATCCCGGACGCGCCGACGCACTGGGTGACCGACCGCGCAGCCTTTCTCTCGCCGTCGGTCACCGGCCAGCTGGACGCACGGCTGGACGCTTACGCCAGGCAGACCGGGCACCAGCTGCTGGTCTACATCGATCACACCACCGGCGGCGATCCGATCGAGGATTGGGCCGCCCGGGCGTTCCAGCACTGGCGCGTGGGGCGCAAGGGAATCGACGATGGGGTGGTGTTGTTCATCTTCAGCGACGACCACCACCTGCGGATCGAAGTGGGCTACGGCCTCGAAGGGGCGGTCCCGGACGCCGTCGCGTCGCGGATCATCAACGAGCGGATGGTGCCGCGGATTCAAAACGGCGACCGCGACGGCGCCGTGCGGGCCGGGGTGGATGCGCTGACCGCCGCCATCGGCGCCCCAGCCAATGCTGCCGGGCAAGGCGCCCCGGCGCCCAAGCCGATCGCGGCCTGGAAATTGGTGCTCGGGTTGGTGATGTTGATCTTGCTGCTCGGGTTCGCGGCCACCCACCCGGGGCTGGCGTGGCTCATGCTCATG
>DASRLC010000511.1:0-5517 GCA_035648655.1 Polyangia bacterium | reverse complement strand
CACCACGGGTACGACCGGCGCGGCGGGCACCGCGGGTACGACCGGCGCGGCCGGCACGACCGGTGGCGGCACCGCGGGTACCAGCGGCACCTTGACCGGTGTGGCCGGGACCAACGGTGGCGGGACGGGCGGCAGCGGCGGCACGGCGGGTACCAGCGGAACCACGACCGGCACAGCCGGCCATGGCGCCGGTGGTAGTTCCAGCAGCGGCGAAGGCGGCAGCTCTGGCGCGACCAACGGCGGCAGCTCCGGTTGCTCCTGCGAGGTCGCCAACGCGCCCGGTGGCGGCGCGGCCGGAATGCTGACGCTCCTCGGTCTGGCGTTCGTCGCCTCGCGACGCCGGCGCGGTTCGGCCCGGTAGGCTCGGGACCGGCCGGGACCGCTGGCACAGCCAGACCTTTGGCCCGAGCCGCGCCGCCATTTCGGTGGCGCGGTGGTCGGGCCAAAGCTTTTTCCCACGGGCGACCGAGACCGACGCCGTCCCCGTCGGAAGAGCCGGGCGCCGAAGGCGGTCTAGTAAACCGGATCGGGAAAGCCGCGGCCGGGGCGGGCGAAGAGATATCCCTGATAGAGATCGCCGCCCAGGCTGTTCAGGCAGTCGCGCTCGGGCGGCTCCTCGACGCCTTCGGCGATGATCTCGGTGCCGAGATCTCGGCAGAGGATCGTGAACGAGCGGAAGAGTTTCTGCTTCATGGGCGACCCGTGGATCCCGCGAATCAGGGACATGTCGACCTTGGCGATTTCCGGCTCGAGGAGCGCGAAGCTGGAAAGTCCGGCATAGCCGGCGCCCAGATCGTCGAGCGCCAGCCGATAGCCGAGCTGTCGCAGGCGCGCGATGCCGGTGGCCAGGCCGGGCACCTGGTCGAGCGCCGCGCGCTCGGTGACCTCCAGGACCACCCGCGGCGCGAAACGGGTGAGCGCGCCGCCGTCGGAGCAGAGCTCCTCGTCCACCAGATCGAGCGGGTGGAGATTCACGAACACCTGGACCGCAGCGGGGGCGGTGGCCAGTTGATCCGCGATCCGCTGGCGAATGGTCCGGCCGAGCTCGACCGTGCGCCCCAGCCGCTCGGCGGCCTCGATGAAGTCGAGCGGGTTGCGCATGGTCGGCTCGTCGCTGCGCAGCAGCGATTCATAGGCGTACACCGAGCGGCTGCGCCACGAGACAATTGGCTGCATCGCGATCCAGAGCTTGTCGACCGCAGAGGCGTAGCGAGATTCTAGCCCCGCCAGATCGCCAATCGGCTTCCCCGGCAGCGCGCCGGCCGCCTCACGCCGCACCCGCGCCAGTCGGTGGAGCTGAGCCCCCCGCTCGACCGCGGCGGTGAGCGCCTGGCCGTCCACCGGCTTCAGGAAGTATTTGAAGGCCCCGTGCTCGATGGCCTCGACGGCGGTCTCCAGGCTGGGGCTGCCGGTCAGGAACACGACCGGCACGTCCAGGTCTCGACCGCGGATCGCCCGCAGTAAGCTGAGCCCGTCGACCTGGGGCAAATGGATCTCACTGACGATGACGTCGAAGGCGCTCGATTCGAGGAGCGCGATGGCTTCATGCCCGCCGGAGACGGCGGTGACCGCGCAGCCCGCCGAGGTCAGGAGCTTTCCCAGGCGGCCGGTCTCTTGCGGATCGCCGTCGACCAGCAGCACACGCGCGGCACTCGAGCCAGTTGTCTGTTCCGCCCGTCCGGTCGTCACCCCGCAAGGATCTGCCTAGATTGGACCGTCCACAAGGGCGCACCGTCGGCGCGCCCAGATGCGGTCAGAGACCGCCGGTCGAGAGCAAGGCCACAAAGCCCCGGAAAGCCTCGTTGGTCTCGTCGAGCGCGAGCACGAACGATCCGCCGCGATCGACGCGCGTGACCCGCCCACCGGCCGTGCAGGCACGCTGATCGCCAAGCACAAAACGGAGGGTCGCGCGCTCGGTCACCTTCATCTCGTCACCGAGCGTTCGTAGCCGCAGCCCGCCGGCCGAGACGTCCACGATCTCGACGATCATTGGATCGGCGTGCCCGGCCACCAGAAGCTTGACCGGCAGACCCAAAGGAAAGCGGGCGTGACGCCGTCGGTTGGTTGGAGCAAGCGCTGCCCGCATGTTGGATTAGTGCCGCTCCCCGATGGGACCGGCTCAAAGAAACGTGTTCTCGCACACCGCGTCGTGACGGGCATCGCGGTGAGGCCGAGTTTCCGGGGCTCGACCGCCTGATGCCGGATCGCGGCGGAGTACCGGAGCGCGGCTATTTCGTTGCGCGGCGTGAACGGTCGTCAGTGTCGCGGGTGAGAGTTCGTTGGTGGCGCGGCCCCGTTGTTCACGGCGCGAAACGAGGCCGGGAGCGCCAGCTGCGGCAGGGTGTCGCTTTCTTCGAAGCGATCTCGTGGCCGCTCTTGGCAGCTTCCCTCGATGCCATCTAGGTCCGCCGGGTGCGTGACCGCGGCGGGAATCCCAGTCGCGACGGCGCCGGCCAGGACGTCGGAGATGACCACTGCGTTGGCGCCGATCTTGGCGTGGTCGCCGATGACCACCCCACCTAGGATTTTCGCGCCGGCGCCGATGTCGACGTGGCCACCGATGCGCGGCACGCCTGGGTGGGGACCGGTCCCGATGGTGACCTGCTGAAAGATCAGACAATTGGGGCCGATCTGAGCGTCCGGGTGGATGACCACCCCATTTGGATGCGGCATCAGCAGCCCGCCCCCGATCTTGGAGGTATTGATCGGAATGTCGGCGCCCGCGGCGACCGACCAGAAACGATGCCGCGCCACCGCGATCTTCGAACGTACCCAGCCCACTGCGCCACCGGTCTTCTGGGCGCGTGAATACGCGCGTATGGTCTCCAGCAGGCGGCGCGAGGGTTGCCACCAACGTTCGCAAGACTCTCGCGACCAGTCGGGATGGCTGGCCGATGGGCGTCCGCCGCCGGCCGTGGCGTGCTCGGGCGACATCCCCGAGTCCGGTCGCACGGTCTGTACAGTCCGCGCGGGATCGTCCATGGCCAAAAATTCGCTTTCCCACTGGGCGGACATGGCGGTTTGGTGAAGCTAGTGCCAGTTGCGGCCCCCGCAAGCCGCGCCGGGTGATGCCGGCCCGCGCGCCGGTCGAGTTGGCCGTGCCGACCTCGGTCGCGCTCGCCGATCATGTGCGACGGCCGCGACGACAGCGATCGCCGAGTCCTTGGACGTTCCAGCCGCTTTTGACAGGCGCCGATTGCGCGTGCGAGGAAGACGCATGTCGATCTCGGGGGTGCGGAGCTTGGGCCTAGCTTAGTCCGGTCGGCGCCGATTCCGCGACGCCCAGACCTTGCGGGCCACCAGCCCGCCCAGACAGAGCCAGCCGATCCAATCGCCGAAGCGCGTCGCCAGCGGTAGCCCTTCGCGCAGCGGAACGTCGGCGACGAGCACGGCCGACGCGCCCTGGGGCGTGACGGCGCTGGCGGCGACGTGGCCGTAACCGTCGACGATCACCGAGTCGAGGTTGTACTCGGCCTTGGCGAAGGCGGCGCCCGTCTCGAGGGCTCGAAAGATCGAATGCGTGTAGTGCTTGGTGGCGATCGCGGGCCAATCGGCCGATGGCACCGCAATGACCTTGGCCCCATTGCGGGCCAGCTTGCGGCCGGTGTCGGTGAAGTCCGTGTCGGCGCAGATCATGGTGCCCAGCGTCGTATCGGCGCCGCCGAGGTTGGCCGCGACGGTCGGATAGCTCCCGCGCGAGATGCTGGACGCCCCGAGGAAGCCCACCGGGTGATCCTTGCCGTAGCATCCAACCAAGCGGCCATCCGGCTCGACGGTCACGGCTTCGTTGCGGAAGCCAGCCGGTGTTCTCACGCCGTAGGCGACCACCAGATAGGCTCCGGTGGCCCGCGCCAGGTCGGCGAGCTCATTCGTGTAGCTGGTCGCAGGATCGACGGCGAAGGCTCCTTCTGGCCACACCACCAACCGTGCGCCGCGGGCGGCGGCCTGCCGCGTCTGCGCCGCCAGCCGGTCGAGCATGGTCCGATCCCGCACCGCCGAGGTCGATCCAACGTCGGGACGACGAACGCCTGGCTGAAGCGCCGCCACCCGGATAGTCGGGCCAGCGAAACCACGGATCGAAACCAGGCCAAAGCCGCACCAGATCGCCAGCAGCACGAGGACGGCGGCACACCAGCGCGCCGCTTGCTGCGGTCGCACGTCGACCGGCGCCGCGAAGACTCCGCGCCGATCGATCCAGGCGAGCGCCGCCATGGCCAGCGTGTAGTTGACGAGCCCGATGAGCAGGTCGAGCCCGAAGATGCCCACCACCCGGACCGGCTGGATCAGCCAGCCCTGCTGGTAGAGCGCGTAGCCCAAGAAGCCCCAGGTCCCGAGCGCTGGAATGAACATCCGAAGCAGCTCGATAGCGACCCAGGCCGCGGCCCCGGCCAACGGCCAGGCGCGATACCCGAGGCGATCTCGGTCGAGGCGACCGCCGCGGCCGGTCGCGAAGATTGCGCCCGCGACGAGAATCGGAAGCGCCTTCATGTACCAGGCGACTGCCGCCGGGAAGACGCCTCCGAAGTAACCGACCATGAAGCCGCCGATGCCGACGGCCGGTCCGAGCGCCGACCACCTGGGCGGCAGAACCCGGTATTGCGCGACGATCATGGGAACCATCGCCACCCAGATCAGCCACCAGCGGTCGTAGGGCGCGAAGCTGAACGTGAGGAGCGCGGCGCTCAGCGTCGCCAGGGCGCACCCGAGCAGAAGTTGGCTGGCGTACGTCGCGGGGCGCCCAGGTCCGGAGACCAGATCGCGCGCGGCTGCACCCTCGCCGTCGGCCCGCCCAAGCTGATCCACTTTGTTCATCTTCGACCTTCGACCCTCGACCCCTCGCGCTGTTTTGGTACCGTATGGTACCATGACATCTTCGCGATGAAGCGGCCCGCGACAGGCGTCAAGAGACACCCGATGGCACAGAACGTCGTGGCGGTCTGCTCGGGAGTCCGCGATCAGCCGAGGACCGCGCGCGAGCGGATCCTCGACGGAGCCTTCGCGGTTCTGCGGAGACGCGGCTACGCGGCCACCAACACACGGGCCATCGCGGCGCAGGCCCGCGTCTCCAAGCGGGAGATCTATCGCGAGTTCGGCGACAAGGATGGCATCCTGGGCGCGCTCATCGCCGAACGCGCGGTCCGGATGCGCCGGCCGTTCGAGGCGGTTGAGATCGGCGACCGCGCGATCCTGGAGGTGACCTTGCGGCGGGTCGGCGTCGCGCTGCTTCAGCAGCTCTGCGACGCCGCGGTGCTCTCGGTTTTTCGGCTGGCGATCTCGGCGGTCGAGCGGTCACCGTCATCGAATCTGGCGCGCTTGCTCGACGACAATGCGCGGCGGCCCAACCGGCGGGCGCTGATCGCGCTGCTGGCCCACGCCCGCCGCCGGCGTTTGGTGGGTGGCGATCCGGCGTTGCTCGCGGCACAGTTCGTGGCGCTGCTGGCCGGCGATCTTCACCTGGCCCTGCTGCTCGGATTGCGCCCGCCGCCGAATGCCCACGAGCTGGAGCGGCACGTGGCC
>DASRLC010000510.1:0-3164 GCA_035648655.1 Polyangia bacterium | reverse complement strand
CGACCCCCTGTCCCCCAGACAGGTGCGCTAACCAGGCTGCGCCACGCCCCGATTTATTCCGCGCAAATACGTATCAGATCCGCGAGGCCTTGCTTGATTTTTCGTATGGTCTCCGCGCTGACGCCGCCGCTCGGCATCACCGGCGGCGGGACGGGGACCGGCCCCTCGTCGTGCCCTTGATCGCGCAACCGCGTGCGGGCCCCTTCGATGGTGTAGCGCTTGTCGTAGAGCAGGTGACGGATCTGCAGCAGCAGCGCGACGTCGCGCCTCCGGTAGAGCCGCTGTTGCGAACGGGTCTTCTGCGGCCGCAGCGACTTGAACTCGGTCTCCCAGTACCGCAGGACGTACGGCTTGACCCCGCACAGACGGGCCGCCTCGCCAATCTTGAAGTACGGCTTGTCCGGGATGCCCGAGTCATCCTGCGGTGTCGCGCGGCGGGCCACGTCCCGGCGCTCAGTCGTTGAGGACGTTCTTGAGGACCTGGCTGGGCTTGAACGTCAGCACGCGGCGCGCGCTGATGGTGATCTCCTGCCCAGTTTGCGGGTTGCGCCCAGCCCGCGCGTTCTTGTCGCGCACCACGAAGTTGCCGAACCCGGAGATCTTGATCTTCTCCCCGCGCTCGAGCGTCTCCTTGATGGTGTCGAAGACTGTCTCGACGATCTCGGCGGCCTCTTTCTTGGAGAACCCACCGACCTTCTCGTAGACGTTCTCGACAATGTCGGCCTTGGTCATGACCATCTCGTATATACCATTTACTGAAGGCCCCTGAAAAGGGCACCCCCGGAGGTGGTCATTCTCGAATCGCCACCGATGGGGTGGCCTTCAGCGCGGCGACCACCCGGGCGTGGGCCGCGTCGACTTCGGCGACGGTGAGCGTGCGATCGTCGGCCCGGTAGATGAGCGACCAGAGCATCCCCTTCTTGCCGGCCGGCGCGGTGCGCGGATCGCGGTAGTCCTCCAGCACGCCGAGCTCGCGCAGCAGCGGCTCGGCGCCCGACAGCAGCACGGCCCGCTGCTGGTCGGCCGACACGCCGGTGTCGATCCAGAACGAGAGATCGCGGTTCGAGGCCGGGAAGCGCGGCGGCGCGACGCTGCGGATCGGGCGCTGCTGCCCGCCCACCGCGTCGAGCGCGATCTCCAGGTAGAAGGCGCGGGCCTCGAGCCCCAGCTTGCGCAACAGCCGCGGGTGCATCTCACCCACCTGCCCGACCAGCGGACCGCCGGCGTCCCCGACGCGGATCTCCGCGGCCACCCCGGGGTGCAGCAGCGGGGTGCCGCCGAACGGCGCGAACACCGGATCGGTGATCCCCATCGCGCGCAGCAGCTCGCGTGCGATCCGCTTGGCGTCGAAGAAGTCCACCGGCCCGTCGGGCCTCAACCAACCGGCGCGGCGCCCCATCAGCAGCGCGGCGGCGTTGACCGGTTCGATGGTCGGTTCCTTGGGATCGTCCGTGCGCCTCACCACCGGCCCGACCTCGAACAGCGCGACGTCGGGGACGCTGCGCGCCAGGTTGCGCTTGGCGGCGTCGACTAGGCCGGGCAGCAGCGAGGTGCGCATCAGCTCGTAGTCGGTCGAGATGGGGTTCTTGACCGCCACCCCGTTCTCCAGCTCGCTGCCGAGCGCGGCCAGCCAAGGCCGCGGCACGAAGCCCCAGCTCACGATCTCGACCAGGCCCAGCGCCGCCAGCGCGTCGCGGGCCCGATCGGCGGGCGCCTCCGGGCTGGTGGCCGGCGCGCCGCTTCCTCGCGGCAGCCGGGCCGGCGCGCGATCGTAGCCGACCAACCGCATCACCTCCTCGACCAGATCCTCCTCGATCGAGATGTCCGGGCGAAAGGTCGGGACCGTCGCGGCCAGCGCGTCGGTGCCTTCGGCTGCGGTGGCGATTCCGATCGCCGCCAGCTTGTCCGCGGCCTGCGCCAGCGGGATTTCGAAGCCGGCCAGGCGCGACAAGCCCGCGAACGACAGCGTGATCCGGCGCGGATGCTGGGGCGCTGGGTAGCGATCGATCCCCTCCCCCGCCATGGCGCCTCCGCCGAGGCGGGCCAGCATGGCGGCCGCCCGCCGGGCCGCGTGTGGGATCCCCTCCGCGTCGACGCCGCGCTCGAAGCGGTGCGAGGCTTCGCTGCGCAGGCCGAGCCGCTTCGACGTGCGGCGAATGGCGCGCGGATCGAAGGTCGCCGCTTCCAACAACACCGCGGTGGTCGTCGCGGAGACCTCGCTGTCGGCGCCGCCCATCACGCCGGCCAGCGCGATGGCACCCCGGCCATCGGCGATGACGACGTCGTTCTCTTGGAGCGGACGATCGATGCCGTCGAGGGTCGTCATCCGCTCGCCGCGGTTGGCGCGCCGAATGGCGATGGCCCCCTGCAGCCGATCGAGATCGAAGGCGTGCAGCGGGTGCCCGGTCTCGAGCATCACGTAGTTGGTGACGTCGACCAGGTTGGAGATGGCGCGGACACCGCAGGCGGCGAGCCGCACCCGAACAGCCAACGGGCTCGAACCGGTGGCGAGGCCGGTCACGATGCGCGCCGCGTAGCGCGGGCAAGCCACCGGATCCCGAATCTCGACGTCGACGCCGCGCCCCTGCGGCAAGGGGATCTGCGCCGCTAGGTCGGGCGCCGGCAGCCGCCAGCGGGTCTCGAACAGCGCGGCCACCTCGCGCGCGATGCCGACGTGCGAGAGCGCGTCGGGGCGGTTGGGGGTGACGTTGACCTCCAGCACCTCGTCGAGCAGGCCGATGTGGCGGGCCAGATCGGCGCCGATGGGCACCTCGGGCGAGACGATCAGGATCCCGCCCGCCGCCTCACCCAGCCCCAGCTCGACCTCGCTGCAGAGCATTCCAGGCGACAGCACGCCACGGATCTCGCGGCGGTCGAGCGTGCGCCCCCCCGGCAGCGTGGCGCCCGGTGGCGCCCAGGCCACCTTGCCGCCGGCGGCCGGCACGTTGGTCGCGCCGCAGACGACCTCTTCGTCGGCGCCACCGGTGTGCAGGCGGACGATCGACAGCTTCTCGGCCGAGGGGTGCGGGCGCACGCCGCGCACCTCGGCCACCAGCACGCCGGTCAGCTCGCGGCCCCGGCGCTCGATCGACTCGACCTCCAGGCCGGCCAGCGTCAGCTCGTCGGCCGCGCTGTCGGCGGTGATCCCCGGCTTGAGCTCGACG
>DASRLC010000509.1:0-10890 GCA_035648655.1 Polyangia bacterium | reverse complement strand
GGTGCCAGCGGTCCCGGTGCCGCTGGTTCCCGCGATGCCGCTGCTCCCCGCGATGCCAGTGGTCCCCGCACTGCCAGTGGTCCCCGCCCGGCCAGTGGTGCCAGCGGTACCCGCACCGCTGGTGCCCGCGATGCCGCTGGTTCCGGCGCTGCCAGTGGTTCCGCCTTTGGCGCCTCCAATACCCGTGGTACCGGTGGTGCCCGCAATGCCGGTGGCCCCGGCGCTACCAGTCGTTCCGCCCTTGGCTGTGGTTCCACCGGTATCGCCGCCTCCGGTCGATCCACCCTCGCCGGTCGCGGAGGAGGTGCCTCCGCTCCCACCTTCGCCATCGCCGGACTCAGAGTTGGCGCAGCCAGCCAGGACTGCCGCGGCAAGACAAAAGGTGAGAACACCGAACGACGTGAGGGAACAGGGGCGAGGCTTCATGATCGACAATTCCCGCCTCGCCCCAGATGGATCACATCAACCGACACTTTTTCGCCGACCCGATGGGTGAAACCCTATTTCGGCGAGGCATCGTAGGGACTGCACCGACATCTGCCGCCATGTGCGTGAGGCGGGCCGGCTTTCGTCAGGGAACAGGGAGACTGAAGGAGACGGCGTAGTTGGGGTACGGGCCGCCAAAAGCGGCTCACCGATCCCCGCCGGGCGGAATCGATGCGCGGTCACTAACGGCGGCCCCGCGGCTTGCGCGCCGCCGAATTCGCCGGTCCGTGCTTCCGGTCGAGGTAGTCGCCGAGCGCGTCCAGCCGCTCGCCGAAGAACGCCGCGAATTCGTCGATCCAGGTCATGACGTCCTTCAAGGGCTTCGGGCGAAGGCGATACAGGCGGTGGCGACCATCGCGGCGGACGGAGACCAGCTCGGCGTTCTGCAGAACGCGGAGATGTTGGGAAACGCCGGCGAAGGTCATTCCGAAAGGGGCGGCCAAATCGCTGGCGGGACGTTCGTGGTCTTTGAGGCGTACCAAGATGGCGCGTCGCGCGGGATGCGCGATGGCGTGGAAGACGTCATTCTCCTGCAGGGGACGCATTGCCGCTCCATTCGGGGTATTCGGTGCGAAGCACGGCGAAACGCGTCGCCCAGTCGGGCGCGGGGCGGCCGTCGAGCTGGGCGTCGAGGCGATCCAGAAATGCATGCAAGCCGGGCAGGAAGCCGCCGGCAGTCTGCCGGGTGAGGCGACGATAGGTGACGCGCAGGTGGGTCGAATCACCGTCGGGGGTCAGCTCGTAACGAAAGAGCGCCTGCTCTCCGCGCGGCATCTCGGGGACGGGCGCGACGTTCCATTCGTATTCCAGGACCCGGGGGGGATCCCACACCAAGATCTTTCCGGTCGAATGATAGGCGGGCGGCCCCGAGACGAGCTCGATTCGACCACCGGCGCGGGGCTCGATCTCGGCGCACGTGCACAACAACCAGCCGCGCAAGCCTTCGGGGGTCGCGATGGCGTCCCACACGCGCGCGGCCGAATGGTGGTTGAACGTCAGGGTGGCGTGGGCGCCGTCCTCGATCAGGCTGCCTTTAGGTCCCATAGGTGACCACCACATTGCCGCAGCGAAACGCGCGCTGGGCGACGAGGCGCAGCTGGCGCCCCGCCGTGAACACCGTGCGTCCCGCGCCGAGCGCGACGGGAATAATCACAAACTGGTACCCGTCGACGAGACCCGCCGCGCCGAGTTGAGCGGCGACCTGGCCGCTGCCGAGCACGGTGAGGTCGGGGCCGCCGGCCGCTTTGAGCTGGCGCACCGCCCCGATCAGCTCGCCCGGTAAGAGCTGGGCGTTCGTCCAGGTCGGCTGGAGGGTGCGCGAGGCGACGTACTTGCGCGCCGCATTCATGCCGTTGGCCACGGCCGGCATCTGCTGCGCGGCCAGCGGCGTCGGCCAGAACGCCTCCATCATTTGATAGGTCTTGCGTCCGAACAGCAGCTCGCCGCCCGAGCTGGCATTTTCGCCGACCCAGGCGCCGAACTCGGGATCCTCGCGCCCGGCGTGCGCCCAGGCCATGTCGCCGTGGGCGTCGGTGAAGTAACCGTCGACCGAGATTGACTCGAACACGCGCAGCTTTCTCATGGGATCTCCCGTTCGTGAATTTGCGACTAGATTATAAAGTTATATCTTAATTGTCAATCCCGTCCCGCTGATCCGCCCGCCGGGCGCCGGGTGGAGCGGCCGATCTAGCGAACCGCGACGATGAACAGACGCGGGAACGAGAAGAGCCGCTTGCCATCGACCCGCGGCGGATAGGCCCTAAGCCTTGGGTTGGGCGCGGTCGATGCTCTCGCGGATGACGGTCTTGGCTTCGTCGACGTTGCCCCAACCGAGCAGCTTGACCCACTTGCCTTCCTCGAGATCTTTGTAGTGCTCGAAGAAGTGCTGGATCTGTTTGACGGTGATCTCGGGGAGCTGGGTGTAATCGGCGACCTGGTCGTAGCGGCGGGTGAGGCGAGAGACCGGCACGGCGATCACCTTTTCGTCGATGCCGGCTTCGTCCTGCATGCGCAGCACGCCGATCGGGCG
The DNA here is from genome assembly GCA_035648655.1 of Polyangia bacterium. GTDB lineage: Bacteria > Myxococcota_A > Polyangia > Fen-1088 > Fen-1088 > JADGRB01. The sequence goes on along the minus strand of DASRLC010000509.1, from coordinate 8,375 downwards.
CACGGCGATGATGGCGCCCGGAACGATGGCGCGCTGACTGGCGATCAGCACGTCGAGCGGATCGCCGTCGCCCGAGAGTGTGTGCGGGATGAACCCGTAGTTGCCGGGATAGCGCATCGAGGTGTAGAGGAACCGATCCACCACCAGCGTGCCGGCGTGCTTGTCCATCTCGTACTTGATGGGCTCGCCGCCCACCGGCACCTCGACGATGACGTTGACCTCGTGGGGGGGATCGGCGCCGATCGAAACCGCCTCGATCCTCACGCTTGCCTCAACCGTCGATAGCGGCGGATGAGCGCGTTGGTCGAGGCGTCGTGGGCCAGCGCCGGCTCGCCCGGGCTGGTCAGCTCCGGGATGATCCGCTGCGCCAGCACCTTGCCCAGCTCGACCCCCCACTGATCGAAGGGATCGATGTCCCAGATGGCGGCCTGGGTGAACACGTCGTGCTCGTAGAGCGCCACCAGCTTGCCCAGCGCGGCGGGCGTGAGACGATCGAGCAGCATCACGTTGGTGGGTCGGTTTCCTTCGAACGCGCGGTGGGGCGCCAGCGCCGGCGGCGTCCCTTCGGCCGTCACCTCGGCGATGGTCTTCCCGAAGGCCAGCGCCTCGGCCTGCGCGAACACGTTGGCGACCAGAAGATCGTGGTGGTTGCCGAGCGGGTTCAAGGTCTGCCCGAAGGCGATGAAATCCACCGGCACCAGGCGCGTTCCCTGATGAATGAGCTGATAGAATGAGTGCTGACCGTTGGTGCCGGGCTCGCCCCAGTAGATGGGACCGGTGTCGACTTCGACCCGCGCGCCGTCGAGCGTGACGTGCTTGCCGTTGCTCTCCATCGTGAGCTGCTGCAGGTAAGCTGGGAAGCGCTTGAGATACTGCTCGTAGGGGAGCACCGCCAGCGTCTGCGCGCCGAAGAAGTCGTTGTACCAAATCCCCAGCAGCGCTTTGACGACCGGCAAATTTCGCGCGAAGGGCGCGGTGCGGAAGTGCTCGTCCATCTCGTGGAAGCCACCCAGCATTTGCTGGAACGCCTCGGGCCCGACCGCCAGCATGGTCGACAGGCCGATGGCGGAGTCCATCGAGTAACGGCCGCCGACCCAATCCCAAAAGCCGAACATGTTGGCGGTGTCGATGCCGAAGGCGGACACTTTCTCGGCGTTGGTGGACACGGCCACGAAGTGCTTGGCCACCGCGCGCGCGTCGCCCCCCAGACCGGCCAGCGCCCAGGCGCGCGCCGTCTGCGCGTTGGTCATGGTCTCGAGCGTCGTGAAGGTCTTCGACGAGATGACGAACAAGGTCTCCGCCGGATCGAGATCCCAGGTGGCCTCGGCGAAGTCGGTGCCGTCCACGTTGGAGACGAAGCGGAAGGTCATCGCGCGATCGGCGTAATGCCGGAGCGCCTCGTAGGCCATCACCGGGCCGAGATCGGAACCGCCGATGCCGACGTTGACCACGTTCTTGAGCCGCTTGCCGGTGTGCCCCTGGAAGGCACCGCTCCGAACGCGGTTCGAAAAGTCGCCCATCTTGTCGAGCACGGCGTAGACGTGCGGCACGACGTTCTCGCCGTCGACTACGATCGACGTTCCGCGCGGCGCCCGCAGCGCCACGTGCAGCGCCGCCCGGTTCTCGGTCACATTGATCTTGTCGCCGCGGAACATGGCGTCGATGCGTCCGCGCAACCCACACGCCTCGGCGAGCTGCCCCAGCAGCGCCATCGTCTCGTCGGTGACGCGGTTCTTCGAGAAGTCGAGGAAGATCCCCGCCGCCTCGAGCGTCAGCCGTTCCGCGCGATCCGGGTCCTGCGAGAACAGCTCGCGCAGGTGAAGCGGCGCGAGCTTTTGGTGGTGCGCGGTGAGCGCCGTCCAGGCCGGGCGCTGCGGGAGCGCGGCCGCGCTCACAGCGCCCGGCCGATCAGAGGAAGGGACGTTCGGGGTCGACTCATCACGTCCCTAGGCGAGCATAGAATTCGGACAGCTTCCAGTAGAACCGCCACGCCTGAGCCAGTCGTTCGAGTCGGGCGGGAACAATCGCCTGGGGAGCCGACGCCCTGGGCTCGAGGCCGCGGTCGACGACGTCGACGTCGACGCAACCGAAACAACCCCAGTTCATTGATCATCCAAACCGCACCTTGGGCGGCAGGCCTACCACCGGGGCGCCGATCGGTTCCACCAAATCTGCCAAATCCAGCCACAGCAGATCGTTCGCGGCGGCCGTCGACGCGGCGGACGACTCGGTTCATAACAGACGGCCACGCATGACCGATTCCCGCTTTTTCGAGGTCCTCGACTGGACGGAGCTGCTCAAACGGTTGGCGGCCGAGACGCAGTCGCCGGCCGGGCGCGCGCGCTGCCTGGAGCTGCCGCTATCGGCGAACGCGCGCGAGGCGTCGCGGCGGATGGCGGCGGTGGCCGAGCTGGCGGCGATGTTGCGGGCCGGCGAGTCGCTCCCGTCACTGGCCGCCCCGGAGATCGAGGCGTCGCTGATCTCCGCCGAGAAGGGGATCGTCCTCGGCGCCGACGGGCTGCGCCCGATCGCGGTCTCGGTGGCCGCCGCCGAGGCGGTGCGGCGCGCGTTCGCCGGAACGCCGGTATTTTCGCGCACGCCGACGCCGGAGATTGCAGCCTTGGTCCAGAAGCTCGATCCGCCCCGCGGGCTGGCGCGCACCATCGGCCAGACCTTCGACGCCTCGGGTGAGATCAGCGACGGCGCCTCGCCCGAGCTGGCGCGACTGCGCGGCGAGCGGATCGGCCTGGCCGAGCACGCGCGCGGGGCCATCGAAGCGCTCATGCGGTCCGAAGAATTCGGCAACGTGCTGCAGGACCAGTTCTTCACGGTGCGCGCCGAGCGCTACGTGTTGCCGCTCAAGGCCAGCGCGAAATCCCTCGGTCTCGGGATCGTCCACGACACCTCGCGCACGGGCGAGACGGTGTTCGTCGAGCCGACCGCGCTGGTCGGCGCCAACAACCGGCTCAAGGTGATCGAGCTCGACATCCGGCACGAGTCGCGCCGGATCCTCGAGACGCTCACCGCCGACGTGGCCGCGGTGGCGCCGGCGCTGCGGGCCACCGCCGCCACGCTGGCGGCGCTCGATGTCGTGGCGGCCTCGGCGCGGCTCGCGATCGGGTACGGCGGGACGGCGATCGAGCTGGTGGACGAAGCGGTCATTGATTTGCGGCAGGCCCGCCATCCGCTGCTGGCGCTGGCGCTGACCGAGGCGGGCGGCGCCGGTAAGGTGGTCGCCAACGACGTCGCGCTGGGCGGGTCGGCGGCGGCGCTCCTGATCGTGAGCGGCCCCAACGCGGGTGGCAAGACGGTGCTCATGAAGACCGTCGGTCTCGCGGCGCTGATGGCGCGGGCGGGCCTGTTGATCCCCGTCGAGCGGGGGAGCCGGATCGGCCTTTTCACCTCGGTGCGGGCCGACATCGGCGACCGACAGTCGGTACTCGGCGATCTGTCGACCTTCTCCGGACACCTGGCGAACCTGGCCGAGATCTTGAACGCCCCGTACGAAGGTCCGACGCTGGTGCTGCTCGACGAGCTGATGGCCGGCACCAACCCCGACCAGGGCGCGGCGCTGGCGCGCGCGACCGCCGAGACGCTGGCCGAGCGGCCGGTGCTGGGGGTGATCACCACCCACTACGACAGCCTCAAGGCGCTCGCCGAGAGCGACGCGCGCTTCGCCAACGCGGGCATGGAGTACGACCTGGAGCGGCTGCGGCCCACCTTCCGGCTCGCGGTCGGGGCGCCGGGCCGCGCCTACGCCTTCGACATCGCCGCGCGGATGGGGCTCCCGGGGTCGCTGCTCGATCGGGCGCGCGCGCTGGCGGGCGCCTCCAGCGTCGGCCTCGAGACGGCCATTGCGCGTCTCGAGGCCCGCGAGGCGGCGCTGGCCCGCGACGCCGAGCGGTTGGCCGAGGCCGAGGCGATCGCCCGCACCACCGCCGACGCGCAAAATGAAGCCGCCCTCGCGCTTTCTCGGCGCGAGCGCGAGCTCGGGCACCGATCGCGCGAAGCGGTCGAAGCGGCGATCGCGGAGGCGCGGGCCGAGATCCGCGGCGTCGTCCGCCGGGCTCAAGATGCCGGCACTTCGCGGGCCGCCGAAGCGGGACGCGAAGAGCTGGGTCGGGTTGGCGCGGCGGCGCTGGCCAAGCTGCCCGCGCCCGACGCGCCCGTGCCGGTGCCCGCGGCGCAGCTCGAGATCGGCGCGCGCGTACGGGTCGAGAGCCTGGGCGCCGACGGCGTGGTGGCCCAGCCCCCCGATGCGCGCGGCCGCGCCAAGGTCACGGTGGGAAAGATGACCATCGAGATCGGCGCCGACGGGCTGCGGCCGATCGCGGGCGCGTCGCGCAGGACCGCGCGTGCGGCCGCCGCGGTGGCCGGCGTGGCGCACGGCCGTGAGGACGCGCTGGCGCTGGTCTCCCAGCTTGGCGCACCGACCGTCGATTTGCGCGGGCAGAGCGGCGACGATGCGCTGGCGCAGGTGGAAGCGGCGCTCGATCGGGCGGCGCTCGCCGGCCAGAGCCACCTGATGGTCGTTCACGGCCACGGCACGGGCACATTGCGCAAACGGGTGCGCGCCTACCTGGACGACTCGGCCTACGTCGCCCGCTGGGCACCGGGCAGCTCACGCCAGGGCGGCGACGGCGTCAGCATCGTCGAATTGCGTTGACCGTCGACCACGCCGCGCCGATCGCGCGGGGAGACCGTGGCCGAGGCTTTCCTGCGTCGTCTACGGCATGCCGCGCGCCGTGAAAGAAGCCGATCTGTCGTCTCGCGAAGCCCCGATCGAAGAAATGGCCGACGACATCGTACGGCACGTCTGAGCCGACGGCTGCGCGTCCGACGGCTGCGCGTCCGACGGCTGTGCGTCCGACGGCTGCTCCCGCGTCAGCGTGATCGCGCGCGCGCGCCGGTCGCGGCGGACCAGACGATCTCGCCACGCTCGAACCGGCACCGGCGTCCTGTCGCGCTGTCCGTGGGCTCCTCGTCGGCGATCGGATAGCCGAGCGGTCCGCCGGGTCCGCCGCCGGCCAGCCAGGTCGCGCGGATATCGCCGGTCACGATGTGCGCGCCGGTCCTCGGCGACCAATAGATCGAAGACGCCACGAACGTGCCGGGGCCCGACCACGGCCGTTTTCCAGGCGCGGGCGGCTCCGGCTTGGTGGCAGGACGGACCGCGACCGTCGAGGAGACGCTGCCGATCACGAGCCCGCGAAAATCGCGATACCAGCCCGCCGCCGCGTCGCGCACCGGGCGCGGGTCCGACGCGGGCACTCCCAGAAAACCGGTGTCGCCGCCGGCCAGGCGGTACCTGTCGTCGACGGCGGCCCGCCCGCTTGGCTCGCGGCGCGGCTCGGCCCGCGGGCGGAACGCTCCGGCGATCCGATCGGTCAATCGCTCCCACCACGATCCGCGGGAACCGGAAAGCAGGCCATAGACGGCCACTTTTCCCGAAAGCGTGGCGCGGATGACCAGGCCGTCGGCGACGGTCGGCGGCGTGAACTTGGCGAACAGATACCCGCCGTCGTCGTGCCACAGGCCGCGCAGCGTCGTGGCGTCGAAGGCCGCCAAGCGGCCCGGCACGTTTTGCCATTGACCGTCTCCGAGCGGATAGGCGACCCACAAGATCGCGTCGCGATCGTGGTTGGCCGACAGCGCGCTGAAGCCGCCGGTCATCCCCTCCTCGGCGCGGACGGGGGAGGTCAGGAATGGCCGCGGGTCGAGCCGACGCGCGCGCTTGTCGTAGCGAAAGGCCTTCAGAAAATCTCGTCCGGCCATCTGATAGACCATCCCGTAGTTGGGATCGGCCTCGGACCAGTAAACCGGGCCGCCGTTGATGTTGGGCCCGCAATTTTCGCCATCCTGATAGCGCGCCGGCGCGACGTAGCAGCGCGCGACAGTCGTCGTGTCGCAGTTGGTGGGGAAGGCCGAGCGGTCGAGCGCGGCGCAGGCGGGCTGGTCGGCGCCGTCGTGATACGAGTTGACGAAGGCGGGCGCGGCCGCTGGGCTTTCGCCGGGCTGGCCTTCGCGCGGCGATAGGGTCGCCGCGTCGAGGACGAAGTAGCGCCCTTCCTTGCCGCCGCCCACCAGCGCGCCGCCGGGCAGCCACAGCGGCCCGCCCGAGCCGAGGTCGGTGTCGGCGCGATCGAGCACCGCGTGGTTGGCCGGCTGGTATCGGGCCGCCAGCGCCAACCCGGGCGGCGCCGACGAAGCCCGCAGCGCGACGAAGGCATCGCCCAGCGGGCCGGGGCCGTTGCCGGTCTGGAAGTAGAGCAACCCATCGGCGGCGACCAGTCCGTTGCCCCCCTGCCAGATCCCGGCGTGATCGCTCTCCGGGCTGGTGCAGAACACCGCGCGTTGGGCCAGATCGGCGGCGCGGTATCCCAGCACCCAGCCGCGGTAGGGCGCGCCCGCGCAGTCGCGATCGCAGCCCAGGCTGCCGAACGCCAGATAGACCACGCCGTCCGCCAGCAGCAGCGCTGGGCGGTTGCGCTGGCAGGTCGGGTCGAAGGTGGCGCCGCCCCCGTCGGTGGTGACGGCGGCGATCCGCACCGGCGGGCGCCGCTCGTCGAAGCTGGCCAGATCGAGCGCGTGCAGCGTGTATTGGCTGTCGTTCGAGTCGCGCGCCACGACGTACATCGTGGTCCCCGCCCCATCGACGACCGGCGTCGCCGAGATCCCGACCCGCTGCGAGGGCGTCTCGTCGCAGATCGCGGGGCGGATGCGCCCGGAGGGGGCCAACTGCCGGCTGAACAGCGGCCGGGTGTCGGGATCGGGGCTGCGGTCGTCGGCGTCGAAGGCGTAGACCCAGTTGGTCTCGGTGGCCACCAAGATCAAGTTTCGCCTCCCGTGGCCGGCCGTCTCGACGCCGCGGACATAGAGCGGCTGCGCGACGATCCCGCCGTCGACGTTGCGATCGTAGAGCAGGCCGAACGTCGCGGCGTCGACGGTCCGCGGGGTCAACTGGGTCTCGACCAACGTCGCGCCGGAGCGCGCGTTGTCGTTGTGCTGCGTCCGCACGCTCGGATCGGGCCCCGGCCGCCGACAGCCGGCCGAGGCCAGCAGTGGGCATAGAAACAGGATCAAGGTCGGGGTGGCAGCGGCCATCGGATCTCGCGCCGCCATCCTATCGGCATCCTACCGGCATCCGACCGCCCTGGCGGGGCCGGGCGCCGCGAAGCTACGCGCTGATCCGTGCGGCGATGCGCCGGGGCTTGCCCGCCTTGCCGTGCGTCCGCGGCGGGACCTCGCCCGTGAGCGTCGCCCGCAGGTGACCGCGCGCGCGCAAGATCCGGGTCGCCACCGTCGAGACCGGAATCCGCAGGCGGGTCGAGATGGCGGCGTAGGAGACGCGATCGATCGCGAACATCCGGTAGACCTCCCGCAACGTCGGGCGCAGGCGATCGACCGCGGTGGCGACCTCGTCGTCGCCCAGCGTCCGCCAGCCCCCCACCGTCGGCCCTTCGGTCGCGGAGACCTCGTCCAGCCAGGCGACCGGCGTCTCGCGGGAGCCCCGCCGGAGCCCGTCGCAATGAAGGTTGGCCATCATCCGGAACAACCACTGTCTGAGCTCCGTGGCGCTGCCGCGCACGAAGAGCGCGCGCTTTTCGAGCGCGCGCAGGCAGGTGGCCTGCGCCAGATCGGCCGCGTCCGCGAAGTTGTTGGTGAGGCGCAAGGCGCGCCGCCGCAGGTCCGGTTGCAGGGCGCCCAGCCAGCTTACGAAGCCCTGGTCTCGCGCGCCCCGTGAAATCGTCTCGTCCTTTCCCATAGTTCGTTCCCCCCGGGCCCATCAAAGGCTGAGGTTGCCGGGCCGCGGTATGAACCGGTTCACAGGTCGGTCGCTTTTTCCGGATACCGGTGGCAACATCGGCCGGTGGCTGGGGTGGATGCGGAGACGTTGAGGCGGATCCCTTTCTTCCGAGCACTGGACGCGACGGCGCTGGCCTTTCTCTCGCAGCGGGCGCGCCTACGTCGCTGCACGCCCGGCCAAGCCATCGTGCAGCAGGACGTGCCGGCCGACGCGGTGTATTTGATCGATCGCGGCCGCGCCAGCGTGTCGGTGACCGGTCGCGACGGACGGGCCATGACCCTCCGCGAGCTCGGTCCGGGCGAGATCATCGGCGAAGTTTCTCTGCTCGACGGCGGGGCCCCCTCGGCGACCGTCACCGCGCTGGTCAAGACCGAGCTGGTGGCCATCGATCGCGCCTCGTTTACCAACCTTTTGGCGCAACGGCCGCAGATCGCGGTGGCGTTGCTGCCGGTGCTGGCATCGCGGCTGCGGCTGCTCACCACCTGGGTCGACGATCTGGCGGGGCTGCCGCTGCCGGCGCGGCTGGCGAAATGCCTGCTGCGGATCGCGGCGGACCACGGCCAGAACG
>DASRLC010000508.1:0-5287 GCA_035648655.1 Polyangia bacterium | reverse complement strand
GGAGCATAGGGAACGCCCAGCGTGCCTTCATGATTCCTCCGTAAGGGATTGGACGAACGGTGCGTGACCAGCCCCGGCCCCACGGCAAGCGCCCGACACCAAGGGCGCAGTTCTTCGTCGACCAGAGGGGCCGGCAACGGGCCGACCTTCAAAAAATCGTCAGCGTTGGGTCTGACCGGCCAAACTGTGGAACGGCCCGCTCGGGTAAAGCCTCAAATAACGGGCCCCGAGCGCCGCGGCATCCGGGTCGTGGTGGGCCACGGCGGCCTCGATCGACATGGCCAGGGCCTCTTCCGCGAGGGCGCCGCCCGGGTGTCGCTCGAGATACCGGTCGAGGAGAACCCGGGCCCGCACGGGGTCGTGATCGAGGCGAAGCGCGCGCATCGCCTCCAGCACGGCGGAAGTACCCTCTCTGGCGGCCGGCGAGGCAAGGACGTGGTGCGCGCGCAAGGGCGACGGCTCGCGGGTTGGCGCGGGCGCCACCATGGGGGCGATCGCGGGCGGCTCGGCGGCGGCGATCGCGACCGCCGGCACGGCGGGGGGCGACGCTTCGGCTATCCGCAAGCCATGGGCATGTCGCCGCGCCTCCGCCACGGGAGCGGCCGCCACCACCAGGGCGGGCGTCACCCAATGGTCATACGCCCGCGCGATCCAAGCGGGCCAATGCCCCAGCGCCGCGCTGGCGAAGGCGCCGCATCCGATCAGCATGCCCGCGACGATCGCCGGGCGCAGGAACGCCGGGGCCCGATGGGGCGCGGATTGTCCCAGGCTCAGCTTCACGCGCTGCTTGCGTCCGGCCGGGGCCCGATACGGCGTCACCGAGCGCAGCAGGCCGACCGCCCAGGCGCCGTCGCCGCCCTCGGCGTCCGAATCCTCGACCAGCCGCGAAGGCTCTCGGCCGTCGATTGTCATGGCCGTCGGCCCGTCATGGCCGTTGGCTCTTTCGATACTTGGCCGCCAGCGCGAAGAACTCCTTGCGCGCGTGATACAGCCGCGACCAAACCGTGTTGGTCGGAACGTTCTGGATGCGAGCGATCTCGTCGCCCGAGAGGCCTTCGATCTCGAACAGCACGAAGGCGCTCCGGCGCTCTTCGCGCATCTTGCCCAGGATCAGGTGCAAGATGCGCTGCTCCTCTTTGCGCTCCAGCAGAACCGCCGCGCCGGTCCCGGCGTGCTCGAGCGCGTCCAGATCGTCGACCCGACGTTTGTTGAAGATGTGCTTGACCCAGGTGCGGCGCCGGAAGTCGCGCACCTGGCGCCGTGTGATCCGATAGAGCCAGCCGGCCGGGTTGGCGCCGTCGAAGGCGGAGAGGCGCCGCCGCACGACCAGGAAGACCTCCTGCACGATGTCGTCGCGATCGGCCTCTGGACCGCCGAGCGCACGAATCCAGCGCGAGACATCCTCGAACCAGGTGTCGTAGATGGATCGAAAGTCCCCATTTTGCTCGTCTCGCGACGCAATTTCCGCCGCGATCCGGGAAGGGCGGGCTGACGCCAAGACCTTCATGGAGACATACATTCTACCCGACTCCGGCCGGGCGGTGGGGGAACGTCTCGCCCAATCGGCATCCGTTCGGATATCGTGACCAGGTGCGTGAAGCGGTTCCCGCGGATGCCCGCCTGGCGATCGCGCTCTGCGGCTGGGCCATCTTGGTCATCTTGACCTCTGCGACGGCCCTGGCCAGCGAGGGGCCCAGCGACGGAACGGCCACCACACCGGCGCCAGCGCCAGCCGCCTCGTCCGCGGCCGAGACACCCGAGCCCGGAGGTTCACCGCCCGGCGGCGACCGCGACTCGATGTTTGGCGGTCCCAGCCTCTGCCCCCGCCCCGACGCCGTGTGGGCCGAGTTGGGGACCCTGGTGCCGCGCGATCGGCTCGACGCGCGTTTGCGGGCGGTGACCGGCGCCCGCGGCCCGGTGGTGCAGATCTTCGATCTGGGCGTCCCGTATCGGATCGTCGCGGCCGGGCGGGTACGTGAATACCGGGACGAGACCCGCGACTGTGCCTACCGCGCGCGCATCGCGGCGGTGTTCGTCGCGCTGGCCATCGACCCGGCCGAACTCTCGATCGAGCCGCCGCCACAACCGCGCACCCCGACGCCGGCGACGCTTCCCATCCCGCCGGCGCGCCCGGCGGCGCGGCTGGAGCTGGCGGCCGCGGGCCAGCTCGGGATCGGCTCGGGCGATGTCTCGGCGATGGGCGGCCTGGCGTTGCGGGCCGCATTTGGGCGGGGGCGCCTGGCGCTGGTGGCGGGCACGGCGGCCCTGGCCCCGTCGGATTTCACCGTCAGCGGTGTGCGCTTGCGCCAGTGGCGGCTGCCGGTCGACGTCGGTCTGCGCGCCCAGCTCGGTGGGCAGCGGCTGCAGCCCTTTGCCGAGCTCGGACTGGGCTTGGCGCTGCTTTCGGAACGGTCGCTCTCTCTCGCCAATCCGAGCGGCGGAACGTCGCTGGAGATCGGCGCGCGCGCCGGCGCCGGCCTCCGGCTGGCCACCCGCGGCCGCCTGGCGCCGTTCATCGCCATCGACGGCGAGCTGGTGCCGAGCCCGCCGCAGGTATTCGCCTTGCCGCGCGGCGTCCTCGGCCGCACGCCGCTGCTGTGGCTGGGCGCCGCGATCGGCGCCTCGCTGGGGTTTCCGTGAGGCGCGACTATTTCCGACTGAGCGCCAGGAGCTGAGCCAGATCGTAGTCGCACAGATCGCCGATGCGCTCGATCGTCAGGTCGGGCGCCGGATAGCCCGCCACGTCTGGCGCCAGCGCGTAGTGACCTTGGCGCGGAAAGATCGTGGTCAGCCGCGCGCCCCAGACCTTCTTCACCTCGGTGAGAACCCGGATCTTGTCGTCGACCAGCACGTAATGATCGGCCGGAAAGCGGCGCCCGACGTCGTCGAGCTCGCGCTCTTTGTGGATGTAGATCAGCACCCGTCCGGAAACGGTGTCGAACAGGCCGGATCGCTCGACCTTGCGGGGCTGGAAGACCACGTCGCCGTCCGAGAGGATCACCGTCTGGCCATAGGCGCCCAAGTGGTCGACGGCATCCAGCGCACACGGGAACAGGCGGTTGGCGAAGGGGTAGTTGATCAGGAACGACGACACCGACAGCAGGTGCGGATCGCGCGGGTGAAGGACCCGGTAGCGCTGCAGCGCGCCCAGGTAGTCGGAATAGCCCAGCTCGGTCCGCAGGTCCTCGAAGATCTTGAAGTAGAGGTCGGCGCGCCCGGCGCCCACTTCGCGCGTGAGGTAGCGGCGCAGATCGACGATCACGCGATCGTTGTCGAGCAGCGTGTTGTCGACGTCGAAGAGGAAGACGACCTTCTGGTCGCGCGCCGGGTCGCTCACGGATGCCCCGGTCTGGTGAGGACCTCTACCCGCCCATCGCCGTAACCGACCAGCACCCGCTCGGCCGTCCCCAGGAAGAGCCCCGTGTCGACCACCCCGGGGATGGCACGCACAGCGGCCTGGAGTGCGCGCACGGCCCCGCCGTCGGCCATCGGCGCGGCGACCGCGCAGTCGAAGATCAGGTTGCCGTTGACCGAGCGGAGCGGCGCCCCACCCTCGAGCCGCACCGTCGGGACGGCGCCCAGCGCCTTGAGGTGCCGTGTCGCCAGCCCCCCCGCCAGCGGGATCACCTCGACCGGAAATCCGCCCGTCGTGAAGAGCGCGGGCACCAACTTCTCCGGGCCTACCAGGATCACCTGACGGCGCGCGGCGGCCGTCACGATCCGCTCCCGCACGAAGGCGGCGCCGAGCCCCTTTACCAAGTCCAAGGTGGGTGTCACCTCGTCGGCACCATCGACGATCAGATCCAGCTCGACGTCTTCGGTGATCTCGATGAGCGGGATGCCGAACGAACGGGCCAGCGCCGCCGAGGCCTCCGAGGTCGGCACGCCCACCACCGAGAAGCCGCGCCGCCTCCGGGCGCCCAGCTCGGCGATGAAGGCCGACGCCGCGCGGCCCGAGCCGAGCCCCACCTTGGCACCGGCCGGCACCAGCTCCACCGCGTGGGCGGCCGCCGCCGCCACGCCCGGATCGTTGGTCGCCCCCGCGCTCATGGCGTCGGCTCGTGCCAGCCTCCCACGTCCGCCGTCAAGCGGGTCGCGTCGGCGGGTCCCCAGGTTCCAGGCTCGTACTCGTGCACCGCCGTCGAGCCACCCAGGATCGGCTCGACGATTCCCCAGGCCGCCTCGACGCTATCCTGCCGAGCGAAGAGCGTGGCGTCTCCGGCCATCGCGTCGCCCAACAGCCGCTCGTAGGCCTCCATCTCCTCGGGGTCGGACTGATGCACCATCTTGAGCTCGGTGGGCTCGGAGACCATCTGCTCGCCGGTCTTCTTGATGCGGGCCCCGAGCGCGATGATCACCTCCGGGCTCAAGCGAAACCGCAGGTGGTTGGTCTCTTCCGGACCCACCCGCCGCAGCGGTGGACGCTTGAGGCTGACCAGCACCTCGGTGGCCGAGAGCGGCAGGCACTTGCCGGCCCGGATGAAAAACGGCACCCCGTCCCAGCGCCAAGAATCGATGTGCAGCCGCACCGCCGCGAAGGTCTCGACCGTCGAATCGGCCGCCACCCCCTCTTCCTGCCGGTAGCCCGTGAACTGCCCGCGCACCAGATCCTCCGGGCTGAGCGGGCGGATGGCGCGGAAGACCTTCACCTGCTCGTCACGGATCGATTCGGTATAAGTCGACAGCGGCGGCTCCATGGCCAAGATGGCCACCACCTGCAGCATGTGGTTCTGGACCACGTCTCGGATGGCGCCCGACTCTTCGTAGAAGCGCCCGCGTCCCTGGACGCCGAAGTCCTCGGCCATCGTGATCTGAACGCTCTCGACGTAGTTCTGGTTCCAGATCGGTTCCAGGAACGTGTTGGCGAAACGGAACATCAGCAGGTTCTGCACCGACTCCTTGCCCAGGTAGTGGTCGATGCGGAAGATCGCCGATTCGTCGAAGATCTTGTGCAGCGTCTTGTTCAGGGCCTGCGCCGAGGGAAGATCGCGGCCGAAGGGCTTTTCCACCACCAGCCGGGCGTTCTCCGCACAGCCCGACGCGCCCAGGCCCTCGACCACCGTGCCGAAGACGCTGGGCGGAATGGCCAGGTAATGTGTCGGGCGTTTTGCGTCGCCCAGCTCCTTGTGGATCGCCCGATAGGTCGTGGCGTCCGAATACTCGCCGCAGACATAGCGCAGCCGCCCGGCCAGCTTCTGGAAGATCGCCTCGTCGATCGGGCCGTTGCCGTGCTTTTCCAGGCTCTCGTGGGCGCGCTGGTGAAACTGCGCCAGCGTCCACTCCGAGC
>DASRLC010000507.1:0-7211 GCA_035648655.1 Polyangia bacterium | reverse complement strand
GTAAGGGGGCCGTGTGCCCGCGTGTGGAGAAACACCGTGTGCCCCGCCGATTGGCGCCTCCATTTCCACCATTCGACGTCATCACGCCGCCGCCCCGGGCCATCTCGACCGGCTTCACACCGGGCGTGCGAAATCGACGTTTAAGAGCCCAGGAACAGCCAGACCCCCGTCGCTTCCGCGACGGCTCCCAAACCCCAAAAATCGGGTTTGGGCATGTACATCATACTTTGCGGGCGTTAATTCGCCCGCCGCGTATTTTTCCCCACGGTGGCGGAGCCACTCGCGGGTTGGGAGCCGTGCTGACCGGTACGACGTAAAGGGTTGTGACGCGCGGGGTTAATTCCGTCTCGAAAGGCACTCCGAGGCAGACGTTCGGATTACATCATGGATGGTCACGACACTCGCCGTAACCCGGGCTACTCCAACGCCGAGCTCACCTACATCGCGCTCGTGCGCGGACGGATGGAAGACCGATCTCGAAGGCGGGCACGTGACGCTCGTCGCCATCGGTGAGCTGAAAGGGAATCTGACGAGCAACAAATGGTGGATGCGTTCGAGCAGTCCTGTGTCCCCCACAACCGCTGCGCGACGGCTGCCAATGAGAGTCACACCTTCACCCTACCGAAGGAGGTCAGCCTGTGCGCCGAGGGCGACCCGGAGGAAGCCAAGGCCGCGATGTAAGCCGCGGCTCAAAAGTCCCTGGACGCGATATACGGAGACAAGCGCTACACCGCCAGTGCCGCCATTCACACGCGGAACGAGAACGGGGAAATTCACTATCACGCCCACGTTCTGGTTGGAGAATTCGCGGAAGATCGGGCGACCGCCAAGCTTTGGAGCCTCAACAGCCACCGTGGCGGAAACACCCGATATCGACGGCTCACTCAGCGAAAGACCGCGTGGAAGGAGGGACTGGCCCAAGAATTCCGCGAGCGGTTCGACCTCAGAATCGAATAGCAGACCACAAATGCCGCTCCTGCTTTAGCCATCGCCGACCACACGCGCCTCGAACCGCTCAACCGCGCGAGCCGACGTCAGCTCGAGAAGGACGTGGCGCCTTGGTACGCAATCCCGGATAAATCCGGCGCGCTGGTACAGCGCCAGCTCCGCCTCGGCGCTGTGGACGACCGAATATTCGAAGTGGCAAGCGGCGGGCACGGCGCGGACGGGTGGGACCGCGAGGCATTCCTGTGGCTCTTCCCCAGCAGGAGCGTTTCCTCGGACGCTATGACAAGCGGGTCGAGACCGTGATGGCGATCGGATACGTCACCCCCGAGGGCCGTCTGGCACCCGAATTCCGGATGCACTTCGCGGTCCGGCACGGAATTAAATACTCCGAGCTGTAACGGCTTCGGCTCTATGTCGCCAACCAGGCCGCGGACCCCGCGCGCCACGACCACGGAACCCGCCAGGTACCCTTGAGGAAGCCGCCGTCCGGCTTGAAGGTCTGGATCAGGCAGGGGGTCGGACGGGGATCGATGCCTCAGGGGAGAAAATCGGGCTCGGCGATGCGACCGCGGCGCGGACGATGTACGAAAACTGGAAGACGCTCCCCGCCGCGGAGCAGAGGCTGCCGCTGGGACTGCCCGAAGCGGCGCGGATGGTTTCGACGCGCGACGGGAAGGTTACGGTCAAGAACGGGCCGCACCTCGGCGATGGGCAAGGGATCGGCGGCTTCTCCCTGTACGAGGCGGACAGCATGGAGGCGGCGATCGCCCTGGCCGCGCGCATCCCGGCGGCCCGGCTGGGCGGCGCGGTGGAGATCCGGCAGGCCGAGAAGTATTGGTAGAGGCAAGCGATGGATGGCCAATCGATGGACGACAACGACTGCCTGGCCAAACGGTTCGACTACAGCCGCCCGCACCTGCGGACGGTGGCGCTCCGGATGCTGGGCTCGCCGGGCGAGGCGGACGCCGCCGTGCAGGAGTCCTGGCTGAAGGTCAGCCGTTCGGATACGGGTGGCGTCGAGAACCTCGCCGGTTGGTTGACCACCGTCGTCGCGCGCGTCTGTCTCGACATGCTGCGCTCAAGCCGCGCGCGGGGCGAGCAGCCGCTCGGGGCGGCCGCCGACGCCCTGCCGGCCGGCCCCACCCCCGAGACCGAGGTCGCGTTCGCCGCCGCGATCGGCCCCACGCTGCTGGTCGTGCTCAACATGCTCGCGCCGCAGGAGCGCGTCGCCTTCGTGCTGCACGACATGTTCGACCTGTCGTTCGAAGAGATCGCGCCCATCGTCGAGCGTACGCCGGCGGCGGCCCGGCAGCTCGCCAGCCGCGCCCGCCGCCGCGTGCGCGGGGCCGCCGCGCCCCCCACCGACGTCGCGTAACATCGCGAGCTGGTCGGCGCGTTCCTGGCGACGTCGCGCGAGGACGACTTCGATCGCCTGCTCGGGGTGCTGTCGCCCGACGCCGTGCTGCGCGCCGACGCCAAGGCCCTGGGTGTGGCCGCAGCCTACCAGGACCGGGGCCGGCCCATCCTGGTGCCCGAGGTGCGGGGGAGCCGCCGAGGTCGCGCACGCGTTCCAGGGCCGCGCGACCGACGCGTTGCCGGCGCTCATCGACGGCGAGCCTGGGGCGGTGAACTCTTCTTCTCTCAGGCAACGAAGTCGTCGTACACTCGGCTGAGTCTCACGGCCAATGTTTCTGCTACTAGTGAGCGTCTTCTTTGAGTAGCTTGAGTTGAAAGGAAAGCAAGGCTGCTCGTGACCTATAATTTTCGTGCGTTATCGCCCGCGGATTTCGAAGAACTCTCTCGAGACCTGCTGCAAGCGGAACTTCAGGTTCGCTTCGAGACGTTCGCCTCGGGACGCGATCGCGGGATAGATCTGCGATATGCACGCTCCCTGAAGCAGCATTGGATAGTCGCTCGTGACGAGCCCGCATGAGGTGATCTCCCCCGGCGAGAGCCCCACAGAGGGCGTGACTTTTTCGCATAAAGGCATGCAGTCGGTCGACGACTCCTGGCAGCGGGCAAGCAGGACATCGATGCCGGCGTCAGCTGATCCCGCGTCATCCTGGCTGATCGGATATGTCACCGTCTGGGTCGTAGGGCAGTTGCCGTAGGAGCGGTCGCATCCGGTGATGAGGCATCCCCCGAGCAAGAGCGGCGGTGCGGCAGAGATGATGCGACGAAAAAGCGCGACCAGCGAGCAGTGATCCATAGCGGCCTCCCGACAAGCTAAGAGGTTCGAGTGATCCGCCAGACCACCCGCGCTACAACACCCAATCAGGCGTCGAGTTTGATCAAGTGTTCAGGTCACCCTTGGCGGCGTCCTTCGACTCCAGGTCGAGCTGGGAGTCAGAGAAGAACTCATCCCCCCCGAAATGGACGCTCCAAAACGTCGCCGACTTCGGCCGGCTGTGCGTCACCCAGCGGAGGATGTCCGACCGGCCACCGTCACCGAGGCAAAGCGAGATGGACGTTCGGCGCAGGTCATGCTGCCGGCCGGCACGGATACCCAGCCGCTCCAAGTCCTGCTGGAACTTCTTCAGCATGTGGTTCGCGCTGCGGTTCTTCCCAGCCGAGAAGGGATGATCAGGTCGTCCGGACCCGGCTCGCCGCCCGAGCATCGCGGGCCCGCCGCTCTCCTTCCAATCAGGTAGCAGCACGGCGAGCACCGGGTGGACCCGGACATCGCGCGGGATCTTGGTCTTGACCTCCTTCTCCACCTTGAGATTGGTGCTGTAGCTGCGCTCGACGCTCAGTTTCCCGAGCGGTCCGATCTCGGAATCGTAGTGGCCGCTAGCGGAGCGCCGCTGCTTCGCGAACGTGATCCCGGCAAACAAAAGGAGCGCGTCCTACAAACTTGGCGCGTTATCAACCGAAAGTCGCGCTTCCTTTACTTATCTTCCCGCACTCCCAGCGCCGGTGGCGCAAATCGTTGGAGCCGCTTGGTGACCCCCGCTACCGTCGCCCTTGTCGCGGCCAGATCGACCTCCTCTACTCTCCGCGGCGCGGGCCTGCTCCCGCAACCCGGGTAGGAAGACACTGCGCGGGAAGCGCACGGAAATTGCGGTGAGGGCGCGGCACGCTTCGTCACTGCGGCCCAGGCCCGCGAGCGATCGCACCCGCATGGCTTCGCGCTCTTCCGCCAGGCGTCCGGTCGGGAACCGCCGAGCGTGCTCCGCGACGAGCACGAGCGCGTCGGGGAAGTCTTGACTGGCGTATTCAGATTGAGCACGTTGCAGTAGGTCAATCTCCGCATCGTACGAATCCTGGGAAGAGAGCGTTCGATGGATACTCTGGCGCCTCAGTCTCGAAACCGACGGCGCCAACTCGGCCCTTGGGAACTCGGGCGCTGCGGCAAGGATCGAAGGCTTTGGGAAGGGCCTTTGCTGAGATGGAGCGATGGCGGTCGAGCGGGTGGCGTGCGGGTACAGCGCTGCGGCACCGCCCGCTGCGGTGAATACCACGAGTACCGTGGCGGCCGCGGCGATTCGCCTTCCAGGCCGCACGGGTGGCGTTTTCGGCGTGTTGACGGGGGTGGCCGGGGTCGACGCGGCGAGGTAGGCGCGCGCGCGGACGAACAGCCGCGCGCGCACAACATCGGGCGCTCGCCGAATTTGCCGTCCCCGTTCCATGACGGCCTCCAACTCTTGGTCTTTCACCCGAGCACCAAGTCTCATCGCCTCGCTTCCTCCTTAAACAGACGCCGCAACAGCGACGCTCGACCGCCGCGCGGCCTCTGCAAATTGCGGCGCACCGAATCGTCCGTTCTCGGAACTTCGCCGGACGGTTACGCATCAATGGACGACGATGGCGTCCACGGCCACCGGTCCTGGACCATTATTGACGATGCTGATGGTGTGGTTGCCCGCGGTCAGTCCAGTCACTGTGGCCACCGCTTGTTGGGGCTGGCGGGCGCCCGTGGTGGACAGATCCGCCGTCCCTTGTGATTTACCGTCAATCTGAATCTGGATCGTCCCAGCGCCGGACTGCTTCGGGGCGTAGACCGTGACGCCGCTTCCTGTAAACGTAGTCGTCCAAACGGTGCCGACCGTAGTGCTGCTGGTCAGGTCGTTATTGTAGTCACCCGTCCCCAGGTTGCTGGTGCGTAGCCATCCAGGCGCAGCCGCTCCCGGATCGTCGTCGTTGATCCAACCCTTATTGTGCGTAATCCGCAGGACGCGGAACTTGGAGGCCAAAGTCCCATTGGAAATCCCCGGCAGGGATGGGACCGATCCGCTGGGCGTCACGGTCAAGCCTTGACCGGTTTGAGAGAACGTCATCGCCACCGTCGAGCCGAGCATCTCGACTTTGGAAACGGTTCCAATGGTCGCGCCGCCTGACTTCAAGGAGGGAAGCGATATGGCGCCCCCGCTCCAATTGAACAACGTCGCATAGACGTTGCCATTGTTCCGGGTGTAGACGGCCGTTTGCGTCGAGCCTTCGCCCGAGACCTCGAAGGGACGGGATGAGTACACTGCCTCACCATTGACCTTCAGCCACGCGCCGATGTCCTGGGCGATCTGGATGCACTGAGGATCGAGATTCCCCCGGCCGTGCTGAGTCAGGTTGAGCAACAGGGATCCATTTCGGGAGACATTTTCCATGAGAGTATTGACGAGACTGTCGGCAGAAGTGTATCCCGCCCCAGTCAAGTAGTGCCAGTTCCCCCCTTGGATGTCGAGCTCTGTCTGGAAAGCATCCGGACTAATCTGCGGCTCGGTGATCGCTTCGGTGCTTCTGACCAAGCCGTGCGAGACGTAAGGAAGCAGGGCTTCGTTGTCCTGGAAGCTGTCGTATTGTCCTCCCACCCCCTTCATGTTCATGACCACTTCCATGTTGCCCTGATTCCAACTCAGCGACTTGTTGTAGTAGTTCGCCAGGATCGTCGTGGCGATGGACCCCAGCCCCATATGGACGCCCAGGTCCAGTTGCGAATCGCCGGCATGGTCGTCGAAGTAAACGATATCGGGATGGTACTTGGTGATGGCTTCGTCGACTCGATACATGAACTGGGTTCCGTAAGGAGAGTTGTTGCACGATTGATTCGAACAGTCGGTGGTGTGCTGGTAGCCGTAGAGAGCCACCGGATCCATACCCGCCCACCACTTCCCCTTGCCGTCCAAAATGGTTTGCAGCGCGTCGTACGGACCCTTCGAGTCGCTGGTGTAACGTATGGGCGTCCACTGGCCCCAGGTGCGGGCCGGGGTGTTGTGGAACCCGATGCCGAACCGCAGACCTGCGCTACGCGCGAGCGGCTCCCAGGTGGCAACGATGTCCTGCTTCACACCGACCTGCGCCGCGTTCCAGGGTTGGTAAATTGAATCGTAGCAGGCGAAGTTGTCATGGTGCGAGCCCATGGCCATGAAGTACTTGGCGCCCATTTGGACGTAGAGGGCCATGAGGCTGCTGGGATCCCATTGGTCGATCACCCAGTTTTCGCAGATGTCCTTGTAGCCGTAGGGATTGGCCCCCCCCGGATCGCCGAAATGACTGACCTGGTAGCTGAAGTCGGCCGAACCCTGCTGATACATGTAATAGGCGTACCAGTCGCCCTGCTCGGGCATGGACTGCGGGTCCCAGTGCGCCCAAGCGCCAAACTTGGCGTCACGCCACCACTCGGGCGTGACGTACGCCTTGCCGAGCGCCGTCCAGTCGGCCGTGTATGGGCCCGAGCCCGGCGTGAAGGTCGGCAGATTCCAGATGTCCGGAGGCAAGCCCAGACCGCAACCACCCACAATGACCTTGTCGATGTTCACGGCGACGTCGCCCGAAGCGTGGCTGATGGTCACCGTCGCATTGGCCGGAATCGCGATGCTGATGATGGCGTTGAGGAACGAGCCCGTGAGGGCTCCCGAGGAGTGAACGTTCACCTTGACGGCCGTCTGGCCATTGACCGACACGCTGATGGTGCCCACTGAGGTCGACGCGTAGTGAATCGCCAACATGCTGGCGGCCGGGGTGCCCGTGACCTGGGCACCTTGTCCGGTGTTGGCTAGGCCGACCGACGAGCCACCATTGGCCGAAGAGTCGGTCACGATGGATGCCCCGTTGACGCCGCTCGGCTTGAGGGACGTTGACGTTGCGGACCCGCAACCCGCGCCCCCAGCTCCCGCTGCTCCCGAGACCCCAGCTGCTCCCGTGGCACCCGCTGTTCCCGTGGCACCCGCTGTTCCAGCGGCACCGGCCGTGCCCACAGCGCCTCCGGTCCCGGAACCGGTCGACCCGCCGCGACCGCCACTCGAGTTGCTTCCACCGCTCCCTTGGAG
>DASRLC010000506.1:0-9021 GCA_035648655.1 Polyangia bacterium | reverse complement strand
TATTCTTGGTGGGCGCGGACCGCGGCCGATGGTGGATTGATACTGCCCCAGCGAGCTCCCAGATAGAATGGGTAGATAGTAAAGGGCTGCCCAGAGGCCCCCAGGACGGCGCCGCCGTGATCGGGGACGACCTCGACCTCGGCCGAAGCCGATCGTGCGAGCAGTAACATCGAGGCCGCCAGCACACGCCAGCGCAGCGTTGGAGCCGTTTTGCGTTCAATTGCATCATAGACCGATCAAACCGGTCGCTCATTGATGAACAGGTAATTCTGAAATAGAATAACATTGTCGCTTTCTTCATTGGTCCTCTCCTTTTTTGTTCCGTCGACCCCAGTGAGGCTCGATAGCTCATTGACCCGCGCGGACGAGCATAGGCAAAATGGACGGCGCCAATGTCCATTATTGGAGCGTTCCGCCCACCGACCGCGCTTCTCGACGTGCGGGATGTCAGTAGTCACTGGCATCCCATTGAGAGCCGAGCTCTAGACTACTTATCGAGATCGATCGTCGTGATCATGTTCGCACCGGCGCAGACGGTGTAGTAAATCTTGATTTGTTTCCCTGACAGAAGTGCGCTCGTCGCGAGACTCTGCCAAGCCTTAACCGTGTCGAGAGTGACCGCATAATTGCTGCATCCGGACGGCGAATTGCTGATATATGCGGTGAAAACGGTCGTGCTCGTTTGAATTAGGAGGGTGTAGGGCAGATTGTTACCGGAGGTGAGCTGGTTGTACTCGATGATGGATACTGTGTCTTGAACCGATGCGGCCTCGGCCTCCGTGGCCCCGGCGGTCACCGCGAGGGCTGAGCTGGTGCTCGATGGACAGCGCGACAGTGAAGGCGCCAAAAGGGGGGACCTCACCGCTAGTGACATGTTCCGATAGGCCGCCAGAACTCCGTGCTGTCCTCTTCGCTCCCTTACTGGCACTCTTCATCGGATTTTCTCGTACCAGCGACCCAAGGAAGTTTTGATGGGGCGACCAAGATCGACACTTCCGCTTTCAAAAGGGGCTATGCCTCCACGATCAGATATCGGGGATCTAAAATGACCACGAAGGATCCAGGGTTTGCCGAGACGCAGGCGCAGTCGGAGCCGTCACGCGGATGGCGGCTTGCGCTAAGACATCTTCGGTGGGCGGTTCGTCACCTTCGGAGGGGGACTGGCGCGCGTTCTGCCAACCGAACCGCGTTCTTTTTTCCCAGCCGGCCAGCTCTGGTCTGCGCCCTCGCCTTCGCGGCGTTTGCATTCCTGCTTTACGGGCAAAGCGGGCAAGACGACACGTACATCACCTACTGGCCCGCGCGTACCTTGGCCGAGCATGGTCAGATCTGGAATTACAACGGGGTCCGACTCGAGCAAAGCTCCAGCTTGTCGCTGGTCGTAATCCTGGCGATTCTCTACAAACTTCTACCCCTGTCGATGCCAACCGTGGGGTTCTTGAGCAGTTTAGGATTTGGCGGCCTCACTATCTTGCTCGCAGAGCGAGCCGCATACAGACTCCGCATTCGGCCGTCGGCCGCTGTGGCACCGGTCATCGCGACGGTGGCCTGTTTCGGTTCCTGGGCGACCAGCGGCATGGAGACAAGCCTCGTGACGGCGTCCGGCCTCTGGATGATCCTCGAGCTCGATTCCTTGGGAACGCACACGCGTTGGGCCAGGGCCTGGTTGGTTCCAGCCCTGTCGGTTCTGCTTTTCGCTGCCTCCCGACCAGAGGCACCTATCATCGTGGGCGGTGTCGTCGTGGGCGGGCTGGTCGCCATGCTCTTGCGCAAGAACGGCGCTGGTGAAAACGAACTGGCGCGCTCGGTCGGGCAGGCGGCCAAATTGGTCTCAGTGGCCGGCGCGCCCGTCGTTACGCTGCTCAGCTTTCGTCTTATTTACTTCCATGCCTGGTTGCCAAATCCGGCCACCATGAAGCTGGCCGGGTTTAACGCCAGCGACGGGTTTCGTTACCTTTGGGACTGCTTTTCGTCAAATGGTTTTGCGCTACTAGCTTTAGCTGTCCTCGGCCTCATCTCTCTGACGGCGCGGCTGGTCGGGCGGCGGCAGGGCACCGTGTTGCTGGCGATGATCGCCGCCGAAATGGTCGGTCACTTAGGTTTTGCGATCATTTCAGGCGGCGATTGGATGACTGGGTGCCGGTTCCTAGCTCCGGCCATTCCGACCATCGTCATTTTGGGACTCGCGGCGGCTGCGCCGTGGATCCGAGCTGGTTCACGAGTTTCGGCGCTGTCCTTGCTGTTGGCGACGTCCAATCTCTTCACCAGCGCACAGTTCGTCCACGCGGGCGCCAACGATGGCCGTCCGGGATTTCTCCTATGGGCCGCCGTCACTCGATTTCACTACAAGGTGGAGTCTTCGCTGGATTTCTCGCCGATCGAGCTGGCCAACAAGATCCATGAGCGAGACGCTGCGACGCTCAGCCGCTTTCTTCCAATCGTTGATCGGGCGCTCAGCCAGAGCAATCGGCCGTTATGGATCGTCACAGGACAGGCCGGAATGATGGGATACCATCTTATGTCTCGCGAGTTTGGCAAGGCGAAGCTGATGGATCTTTGGTCACTGACCACGCGCGATCTTCACGACTGCCTGCCGCGGGGGATGGTGTCCGGCACTCGGCTAGGAGACCTGATCGACCTCGAACGATACCTGATGGACGCCACGGACATCCAGAAGAGCTGCGGCTTGCCACCGCCCGATATTTACTACAACGAGTGTATCGACGACGCTGGCAAACGAATGCTCGCCCGTTTTGGATATCGTGTTCTTTACGACCAACTCGGTGAGGTGCAAGACATCGAGGGAAGCCAGCTGTTGCCGCGTCGGATCGCAGCTTGCGGAAGCTTCGCGGTTCGAGAGGCTCTCGCAAATGCGCTCGGCCTTGGCGCTGAGACCGATTGGGTCTGGAACGCTAACCCCCGTTGAACCGATCTGGAGCCTATCGTGAGCTTTGGCGCTTCGCAAGAGCGACTCGTCCGGTGGAACGGGTAGACGCCGGTGATCTGGGAAAACCGGAGCATGCGGCGCTGGACATCCTGCCGTCGCTCAGACGAGTGGAAGTCTTTACGTATCCGTTCGGCGACTCGCGTAGCTGACGAGCGTCCGGGCGTGGCGTAGTTTGTGAGGGCATGAAGCAAAGGCGTACACGAACGTAAGCAGGCGGCACATCGCTCGAACTCGAAGTCCTCTCGACCTACTGGGTACTCCGGCGTGTGGGGCGCAATACTCCGTACGTGAGCGGAATCTGATCCGGTCTTCCGACGGTGACGTGGCCATCTTGGCGCGAGATCTGCTCCCTGCCAGGAACAGGCCGACGTGGTAAGCGCTCGGAGCCGTGATCGCCCTCCTTCGCTTCCTGTTCGACATCGTCCTGGCCTTCGTTGCTCCCCGGGCAACCTTGGTCGCCGAGAACCTGATCTCTTCGCCAGCAGCTCATCGTCGTCAGCCGCCAGGTCAAACGGCCTCGGTGGCGCCGATTTGATCGGTGGCTCCTCGGTGCATTGATCGGAGGACTTCAAACGGGCGGCGCTCGATCGATCGGACAGCATCGACATCCTGGCCTTCGTGCCGACCGGCGCCATCGACGCCCGCTACTTCGAGACGCCGTATTATCTGGCGCCCGCCAAGGGGGGCGAGCGCGCCTATGCCCTCTTGCGCGAGACGATGGCCAAGGCGGCCAAGACGGCGGTGGCACAGATCGTCCTGCGGCAGGCGCAACACCTGGGCGCGATCACGGTGGTCGACGACGTGCTGACCTTCACGACGCTGCGCTTCGCGCAGGAGATCGCGAATCCCCGCACGCTCGGCCTGCCGAACAAGACGCCGCTGAAGCCAAACGAGCTCGAGCTGGCGGCCAAGTTGGTCGACGGAATCGCGGGCGACTGGAAGCCCGAGCAGTACAAGGACCAATACAGCGAGAACCTGCTGGCCCTCATCAAGGCCAAGACCAAGAAGGGGGCCAAGCCGCGCCTCGGCGAGCTGGCCCCGAAGCCGGCCGGCGGCGGCGAAGTCGCCGACCTGATGGAGAAGCTGCGCGCGAGCCTGGCCGGACGCGGAGCGACCGCCAAGCCCGCGCGGAGAGCGCCGGCCGAATCGAAGGTCGCGCGCGACCGAAAAATCGCGGGCGATCGGCGCAAGACCACCACGCCCCGCCATCGGCGCGCAGCCTAATCGCGCGAGAAGGACACCGGTCGAGCTGTCCCCCCGGACCAACCGTGCCCACAGTTAACTAACGGTGGCAGGCGGCGATTGTCCCACCGACGAGGTGGGTCATGCGCAAACGTTTTTGCAGCGGACTGTTCGGGCTCGTCGTGGCGTTTTCCCCGCTGGCTGGGGTGGCCGAGCCTGACGTCGATACGGCGGCGCCGGCGATCACCGCCGCGCCGGCGACCACCTCGCCCGAAACCGACCTGGTCGTGGTCCAGCCCACCGCCACCAAGCCCCCGCAGATGGGGTGGGCCGGTCTGGGCGTGCGCTTCGGCCTGCAGGAGGTGCACCTCACGCCGCCGGCGGCGTTCGTCGGCACCGTAAATTTGGCCTCGGGGCAAGCGTTCGCGTCGGGGGATTTCGCGATCGATTCCAGCGCTTGGACCGTCACACCGACGCTGCACCTGGGGGGCTCGGGGTTCTTCTTCAAGCTCGACCTGCCGTTGTCGTTTGCTTCGCAGTTCACGTCCTTCGGCCTCGGCCTCTACCCGATCAACTTCGGCATCTTCGTCGAGAGCGCCTCGCTGTTCCCGTATGTGTCGCTCGGCGGCGCGGCCAACCTGGTCGAGTCGCGCGACACCGGCGATCCGTCGACCTCGAACAAGCTGATGGGCGCGCTGGTGCAGGCCCGCGGCGCGCTCGGGCTGAAGTACTTTGCGGCGCAGGGGCTGGCGCTGTCCGGGGAGATTGGCTACTCGCCGTGGGCGGCCGGCATCCTGCTGGTCACCCCCGCCAACGGCTCGACGCAGGTGCACGGCGGATTCGGATCGGTGTTCGACTTCTCACTCGGTGTCGAGTGGCTGTAGGTCCACGCCCCCGAGCACCGCCGCGACGGCCTCTCCGGGCGAACGTGCCAGCAGGTCGGGCCCCTCGGCCCGCAGGCGATCGGCGGGGACGTAACCCCACAGCGCGGCGATGGCGCGGGCGCCGGCCGCGCGGGCCAACCGCAGGTCGGCCAGGCCGTCGCCGATCACCGCCGTTCGCGCCGCCGAGATGCCCGCGCGTCCGATCACCCAGCGCGCCGCGGTCGGATCGGGTTTTCGGGGATAGCCGTCGTCCTCGCCGATGATGGCCGAAAAGCGCGTCGCCAGGCCCAGACCGCCCAACAGGCCGCGCGCCAGCGCGCCGGGTTTGTTGGTCACCACGGCCGACCGAACGCCCGAGCGCTGCAACAGATCGAGCGCCTCCACCACGCCCGGAAAGACCCGCGACTCGACGCACAGGTGGTCGTGGTATTGCGCCGTGTAGCGCGCCAGCAGCGCATCGACGTCGCGGACGGCCGCCGCCCGCGAAAGCGCGCGCTCGATCAGCGCACGGGCGCCGTCGCCGACCATGTGCTTGATCTCGGGCAGGGGCGGCGGCTCGACGCCCGCCTCGGTCAGCGCGGCGCCCAGCGCCCACGCGATGTCGGGGGCGCTGTCCACCAGCGTCCCATCCAGATCGAAGATGACGAATTCACAGGGCGGCACCGCCGCAGCTTACCCCCAGTGCCCTCGCTATTCCGGCCGCCGTCGCTAGGTTCGATCCCCATGGCTGAGCCAAGTCGCGACAAGACCGACCGGGAGCGGATCACCGTTCACCGGATCGAAATCTCCTACAAGACCATCCTGGCGGTGGTCCTGACGGTCGCCGTCATCTGGCTGCTCGACGTCTTGCTGCCGATCTTGGTGGTTCTGGTGATGGCGCTGATCCTGGTCGGGACCCTCAGCCCGGCGGTCGGCTGGCTGGAGCGCCACCGCGTCAAACGCCCCCTGGCCATCGCCATCATCTTCATCGGGTGTGGGGTGGCGCTGGCGGCCATAGGCCTGGTGACCCTGCCGTCGCTGTCGGCCCAGGTGAGCCAGACCATCGGCGATCTGCCGCATCTGCAGAAGAGCCTGGCGCTGCGGCTGGAGTCGCACCACCTGACCGCGCCGCTCGCGGACACCATCCGCGGCTTCAATCCCGAAAAGCGTCTCAAGAGCCTCAACATCTCATCGGCCCTGGCGGCCTCGCTGGGGGTCGTCGAGGTGATCGGTTATCTGGCCACCTCGGTGGTGCTGGCGATCTACTTCATCGCGGACGGCGAGCGCACGCGCGGGTTCCTGTTCGCGGTGTTCCCGCGCCGGTTTCACGTCCGGTTGGCGCGCGTCCTCTTGAACCTGGAGACCATCGTCGGCGGCTATCTGCGCGGTCAGGTCATCACCTCGCTGGCGATCGGGGTCTTCACGTTCGGCCTGCTGACGATCACCCGGGTGCCGAACGCGCTGGCGCTGGCGGCCTTCGCGGCGGTGACCGACGTGATCCCCTTCGTGGGCGGTCTGCTGGCGACCACGCCGGCGGTGTTGGTCTCGCTGTCGCGCAGCGGCGTGGTCACGGTGATCGTGCTGTGCGCGATGATCGGCTACCAGGAGTTCGAGAGCCGGGTGATCGTCCCCCGGGTCTATGGCCGCGCCCTGCGGCTGTCGTCGGCGGTGGTGGTGCTGGCGCTGCTGGCGGGGGGCAAGCTGGGCGGCATCATCGGCGCGCTGCTGGCGCTGCCGATCGCGGCGGCGCTCCGAATGCTGGTCGAGGAGCTGCGGGTCGATCTGCCGGGCGACAACACCGACGATCCCAAGCTGCGCGCCCGTGACGCCCGCGCCGAACGGACTTACGACCAGGAGACGGCCGGCGCCTCGCCCGAAGAGGCAGCAGCGGTGGCGACCGATCTCGCCAATCGGGAGCGCGCCTCGGACGTGGCCAAGGGAAAGGACCCCGCCGCGACCCCGATCTCGGGCGGCTGACCGCCGCTGGACCTACCGGCCGCATCTGCCAAACTGCGCCCCATGTCCGGCCAGCTCGCCCACCGTCGCGTCTTCATCACCGGCCTTTCGCGGGGCATCGGCCTCGCCACCGCGCGCCTGTTCCTAGCGGAGGGCGCCTCCGTATTGGGCATCGCCCGCGACGAGACACGCCTGTCCGCGGCCCGGGCCGCGCTGGCGTCGGTCGCGCTCACGCCCGATCACTTCGAGGCCTTCCCGCTGGATTTGGCCGACCCCGACGCGCCGGCGCGCGCCGCCGAGCAGATCGCCGAACGTTGGGGCGCCCTGGACGTGCTGGTCAACAACGCCGCCATCATGACCGAAGGTCCGGTCGGCTTCGACGACGAGCCCGACGGCACGCTGGAGAGAACGCTGGACGTGAACCTGCTGGCCCCGTTTCGCCTCACGCGGGCGCTCATTCCGCTCCTGCGCGCCGGCCGCGAGCCGCGCATCGTGCACGTCACCTCCGGCGCCGGGACGCTGGCGGGTCTCGACGAGCCGGGGATCTCCAGCTATCGCCTGAGCAAATGGGCGCTCAACGGATTGGTGCGGCTGCAGGCCCAGCACCTGAACGGCGCCATCGCCGTCAACGGCCTCGATCCAGGCTGGGTCAAGACCGATCTTGGCGGCCCCCGCGCGCCCGGCGTCCCCGAAGACTCCGCCCGCGGCGCCCTGGCGTTGCTGCTGGAGCCCTTCGAAACCACCGGCAAGCTCTTCAAAGACGGGCACGAGATCGCGTACTGACGGGCCGCTATTCGTTGGCGGCCATCGCTTCGTTGCGCAGCGTCCGGGTCTCCCAGACCGCCACCGTCGCCAGGACCAGTGCCCCGGCGGCCGCCAGACCCAGAGCCGGCAGGTAGCGGGCGATCAACCAGAGCGCCAGCAGCGAGCCGAGGCCGACCATGTTCGAGACCAACCGGCGGCGCCGGACCGAGTGTTTGAACAGCCCGACGCCCACCAGGTAGAGCATCGAGCCGGCCAGGATGCCGACCGTGGTTTGAAAATCGGCCCGCTCGCCGGGTTGGGCCAGCGCCAGCTCGTTGCCGGCCGCAAACAAGACGATCCCCGCCACGATCGGCAAATGAAGGTACGTATAGGCGTTGCGCCCGAGGCGGCCCGGGTTGGGCGCGCGGCGGATCTGCTCGACGCCCAGCTCGGCACCCTTGTCGAAATAAAGCCACCACATGGCGACCGAGGCCACGAAGGCCGCCACGAAAGCCGCCAGCCGGGCCGCGGTCCAGTGGGTCTCGGCGAAGGTGTCGCCGATCACCAGCACCGATTTGCCGAGCGCGATGATGATGAAGAGGCCGGCGCGCTCGGCCAGGTGCGGGCCGTCGACGTTCCAGTCGTCGACGCTGGAGCGGCCAAGCCCCGGCGTCCAGAAGCGCAGCGCCGGGCCCAGGTATTCGATCACCAGCGCGAGGCCCCAGAGGGCCAAGCGAAGCTCGTCCGCGGCAAAGCCACCAACGATCCAGGCCACCGCCGACACCGCGAGCCAGACCAGCACCCGCCGGAAGTTTCGTTTTAGAGAGACGTCGGTCGGGGGAATGGCGGCCAGCATGAAAATCGTGCGGCCCACCTGCATGCCCACGAAGGCCAGCGCAAAGATGAGCCCGCGGTGCTCGAAGGCCTCCGGGATCGAGCTGGACAGCACCAGGCCGAACAGCATGAGGACCAACAGCATGAGCCGGACCGGCGTGCGATCGGGATCGAGCCAGTTGGTGATCCAGGCCGTGAAGATCCAGACCCACCAGACCGCCAGCATGAGCATCGCTGTCTCGAGCAACCCGAGCGGGCTGAAGTGCGCGCGCAGCTCGTGCGAGAGCTGGGTCACCGCGAACACGAACACCAGGTCGAAGAACAGCTCGACGAAAGTGACCGCCCGGTGCGAGCCGGGGCTGCGCGCCCGAAACAGAGAAGCCCCGCCCTGGGTTTCGGCCATGGCCTCTCTTAACACGCGCCCCGCCCCCCCCGCGGCGGGCCCGCAACGACGACGGTCTCAGGGTCCTTTTATAGATCGCGTGAGCGACGACG
>DASRLC010000505.1:0-2548 GCA_035648655.1 Polyangia bacterium | reverse complement strand
GCGCCGGAGCCACCATCGGAGGAACAGGCGGCCGGAGCGGTACCGGTGGCGCGAGCAGCGATACCGGTGGCACGACTGGCGGAATGGGCGGCCGGACCGGGAGCGGCGGCACGAGCAGCGGGACCGGTGGCACGACCGGCGGAATGGGCGGCCGGAGTGGGAGCGGCGGCTCCATCACCGGCGCCGGAGGGACCGCTTCAGGCGCCGGCGGGAATAGCGGAACCAGCGGAGGGCCGGGCGCTGGCGGCTCTGGCGTTGGCGGGAGCGCAGCAGGTTGTTTGCCGGTCAGCGCCACGGCAGCCTGCTCTTCCATCGCCCAAGGCACGGACTACCCTGGGATGTACGTAACGGCGTGTCCGCCGACGGCCACGCACGTTGCGGGTGCGGTCACGCCGGGCGGAGCCGCCGTTACGGCGACCAAAAGCGGTGGCACCTACACATTGTCCAACGGAATCATATCCGTCGTCATCACGTGCGCCGACGGAAGCATCAAGACCTGGACATACAAGGGAACCAACGTACTCGCCGGGGGCGACGGAGGCGGGCAAGTCTATTGGGAGCTCGAGGCAGGCAACGGCACATGCACTTTGACGTCCGATCCCACGACCAACGGCGGAAATCAGGCCGAGGTTCGTATTCACACGACGGGCAGCACCAACAACCTCGATGTCGACATCGATTACGCGGTGCTGCGCGGAAGCAGCGGCTTTTACGCCACCGGCATTCTCACGCATCCGGCGGCGTACGCCGCCACCAACGGCGGGGAGTGGCGCTCCAACGTCTATAACGGGTCGATCTTCGATTGGAACAGCCTCGATGCCTCGAGGAACGGAGGCCAGAGTGTCGGCGGAGCTACCGGGTGGTTGGACACCACCGAGAGCGACTGGGTAAACGGTACCGCCGTCACGGGCGCCCCCAAGGAGGTCGAGCAGGCGCCGGATGGCGTCTACGTCTGCAAGTACAGCTGGACGGCTGACTGGGGCGACACAGACGCCTGGGGGTGGAGTTCGAGCGCGAAGAATATCGGAATGTTCATCGCCCTCGGCAGCAAGGAATACTACAACGGTGGCCCAAAGAAGCGCGAGCTCATGGGCAGCATGCTGAACGGTCCTGACCTGCTGAACATGCTCGGGGGAAGCCACTACCAGGGGGCCGAGACCGCCGAAACGATCGCCGCTGGAACGCAGCTCAGCAAGATATACGGTCCGTTTTTCTATTATAACAACAGTGTCCCGGCGGGCACTCCCAACGCCAACACCGCGTTGTTCGCGGACGCCATTGCACAGGCCAAGGCCGAGCAAGCCGCCTGGCCCTACGCGTGGTTCGTGAATCCCGCCGGCGGCGACGGCAACTACCTGCAGGAGAGCGGACGCGGCACGGTGACCGGCAAGTTAACAATCGCCGACGTGGGTGCGCCGGGCGCGTCGCCGGGGGATATGTGGATCGGCTTGGCTCCCGACGACGGACTGGATCCGCAAGCCCAGTTCTTCACATATCAGTATTGGGTCAAGACCGGCTGTGACGGATCTTTTAGCATTCCGCACGTCATCCCTGGCACCTACGCGCTTTGGTCGTTCGGGCGTGGGGCCGCGGGTACCTTCACGACGGCGACGGGGAAGATCCCCAACTCGAATATTTTGACCCCGTTCACGAAACCGACCGCCAGCCTAACCGTCACCGCCGGACAGACGCAGAACCTCGGCACCGTGACCATCACGCCACCACGCACGGCTCCGACTGTCTGGGAGATTGGCGTCCCAGACCGCGACTCGCATGAATTTCTCAACGGCGCCATCAACTACACCGATTGGGCGACGTCCTACGAGACCTATGCGGCCGCTTTCGGCCGGGGCGTCGCCTATACGGCCGGGACCGATGACTACGCCAGGGTCTGGAATTACTCCGACATGGACACCTCGCCTTGGACGGTCAGCTTCACCATGGCCGCCGCCTCGACCGGCCAAGCCCGCTTGTACGTGGCCCTCGCTGCGAATGAAGGGGGCAGCCTGACGGTGACTGTCAACGGCGCGCAGGTCGGGACCTTGACCCCGCAGAACCAAAGCGATGCGGTCACGCGGCTCGGCAGTCACGGATACTTCTGGGACGGGCAGATCGTGTTTTCCGCCAGTGCCCTCAGGGCTGGCGCGAACACGCTCACAATCAAGGGCTCGGGCGCCGCCTTGGAATGGGACTACCTGCGCCTGGAAGCCAACGGGGGCGCATGAGGCCAGTGCGTCTCCAAGTGCGTCCAACCCAATGCCGTTCTACCTTCGTTATCGACGTCGCGCTTGCAACCGCGACGCGTGGACCGATGAGCGCCGGGTGGACCATTTGGGGCGGCTCGCGGAACTGCTGCTGAGAGGTTCTTAATTCACGGCAAAATAGTGACCCGCCGCCGTTGTTTACGGACTCTCCAGAATTGTCCGACTCTGACCGAACGCACGGCCTGCGATTGCTGCCCACAGCTGTCTCGAGGAGAGCAATGATTCGTGCTGGCTTGAACTTCGTCTTCACCGTGACGGCAGCGGCAAGCCTCGCGGTCTATGGG
>DASRLC010000504.1:0-5926 GCA_035648655.1 Polyangia bacterium | reverse complement strand
TAGCTGTTCACGCTGCCGGGTTTCGCGCCGCCGATGATCGTCGAGAAATAGTCGGTCAACCCGGACGGCGAATAGGCGCCGGTGCCGGTCGCGACCTGCGAGCCGTCGACGTAGAACTGCTCCGTGCCGCTGCCGCTCGGGTCGTACGTGATAGCCAGGTGGTGCCAGGCGTTGAGAGTGACG
Source organism: Polyangia bacterium (assembly GCA_035648655.1). Classification (GTDB taxonomy): domain Bacteria; phylum Myxococcota_A; class Polyangia; order Fen-1088; family Fen-1088; genus JADGRB01. The sequence goes on along the minus strand of DASRLC010000504.1, from coordinate 5,743 downwards.
GTGGCGCTCAGCGGGTTGTTGCCGTTGACCTGCCAGAGCCAACCGTAAACGGTCGAGCCGTTGATGCTGAGGAACGGCATGTTCCAGCTGCCGCCCCCCGGCACGGTCGTCACGCCAAACACCGGTCCGTTGGTGTTTGGCGTGACGTAGACCCAAGCCGCGGCGGTCAGCGTGTTGTTTCCCCCGAACCAGGTGCCGAGGTCGGCCTGCACGGAGCTGGCGACCCCGTCGAGCTGCAGGGCGTTCCCCTCGTAGCCGGTGGTCCAACTTGGGCTGGTCCCCGGGAACGTGCCGGTGTTGCCGTTCCCCGAAGAATCGACCGTCGTGGTGCCCGCCCCTTCGTCGAAGTGCCACAGCCCGAGCAAGCCGCTGGCCAGCGTGCCGCCGGTGTTGCCGGCGCAAGTTGTACCGCAGGCGCCGCAGTTGCCGGCGTCGGTCGCCGTGGTGTCGCACACGATCGGCATGACCACGCCGACCAGGATGAGACCATTGGCCCCCGTCCCCATCGTGTGCGCGAAGGTCAACCCGCTCGCGCCGGTTCCGGTGGCCGTCGCGTCGACCGCGACGTCGCCGGATCCCTTGGACAGGCGCGGAATCAGCAGGCCCGCTGCGAGCATGGCCAGCACATAGACAGCCGCCGTGGGCCAGCGACGCTTCCCCCGCCGGGTGCCGGCGATGAGGCCCAGCACCAGCAGGAGTTGAATGATGGCGCCGTTGGGATCGCGGGCGACCAGCGCACAGCCGCCGGTGGACGTGGAGTCGCCGCTGGTTTCACCCGGCGCGGTGCGGCCCACCGGCGTTCCGGCGGCCCCACCGCCACCGCCCGCCGAACCGTCGATCGCCACCCCACCGGGCGATGCCGGCGAAGCCGGGCCGTACCAGACGAACGAGCCATCGACGTTGACGTCTTTGATCCAGTACGAAACGTCGCCGTTCCATCCGGCCGAGCTGTCGGTCCATGAGAAGACCGCAGAGGTCCCTTCGAGGGCTCCGCCCGGAATGACTTCGGAGCTCAGCTGCACCCGCGGGCCGCCCGCATCGCTGCGAAAAACGTAGAACCCCAGCGAGTGCGGTTCATATCCGTCGTGCCACTCGACGAGGACGTTGTTGGCCTCGCGGGTCGCGGTGAGATCTTCGACGGCCAGGTCGGTGTGGGCGGTCGCGCTGTTGACGGCGGCCGCCACATAGGCCCAGTCCGCGCTGGTCATGCTCCACTGCATGGTGACGGCCGCCGCGGCGCCCGGGGCGGTGCTGGAGCCAATCACCACGTGATCGACGCCGCTCGAGGTGTTGTTGGTCCGCCGAGCCGTCTGCGTCGTGCCGGCCACCGTCGGCGTGGCGGTCCCGACGGCGCCCAGCACGTCGAAGATCGGTGAGCCGACCGTGCTCGTGACCGAGAGTGAAGGGCTGGCGCTGGTGCCGATGCCGGTGACCGCGGCGCCGAGCGGCGTCGCCTGGCTGACGCCGGTGAACGACATGGAGGTGGCCGTCAGGGCCGTGGGGACCGGCGCCGTCACCACGACGTTGTTGGTTCCCGTGGGGGGCGAGGTGAGGTACCACAGCTCGCTGCGCACCGTCCCGTTGGTCGCCGATCCCCAGAGGGTCATCGCGACGCCGCCGTACGTGACGCTGGTCGAACCGCTGCAAGCGGTCGTCCCGCCGGTGCAGGCGGCTGCCCTCACCGTCCTCGGAACCGAAACCACCAGAGCCGCAACCGTTAGGCCAAGCAGAGCTACCCGACGAATCATCGTGGATTCAATCGACGGAGATAACCCCCAGCCTTAGCCTCTATCTCGAAGAACCTCGTGGGGTTCCGTACTAGTGGACTTGAGAAAGTCGGCTCAAAAACCGATGGGTCAGGGACATGACGTGGCGGTCGATGCTCCTGACTGGCGCGGCGATCGCCGCCGGGCCGTTGACCTCGGCGGCGCGGGCCGGCACGGTCCCACCAAGCCAGCTCGAGCTGGCCGCCATGCCCGGGATCAAGCTGGGGATCCGCGGCGCCGGATGGGTGCGGGTCTCGCAGCCGGCCCTCCTGGCGGCGGGCCTGAATCCGGCGGTCGACCCGGGCCGACTGCGCCTCTTCGCGGACGGCATCGAGCAATCGATCCGCGTGACCGGCAACGGCGACGCGACCTTCGACGCCGGCGAGGCCATCGAGTTCTACGGCGTCGGACGCGACACCCTGTGGACCGACACCCGAACGTATTGGTTGATAGAGGGTGCGCCCGGCACCACCGGCCAACCGTTGCCCCTGGTCGCCAACACCCGCGGCAACGCTCCGCCGTCCACCTTTCCGGCCGCCTCCCTGCTGCAGCAGCGCAACACCTACTACGCGCCCATCCTGAACGGGGACACCTCGAACTTCTTCGGCGACGTCGTGGACAGCACCGGCGTCACCGAGACCCTGGCCGTCAACCACGTCGACGGCTCGCAGCCCGCGACGCTACAGCTGGTGCTGCAGGGGATCACGACCGGCGCCCACCGCGTGTCGGTGGCGTTCAACGGTCTGGCCTTGGGAACATGCCTCTTCACATCGCAGACCCTCCAGACCTGCCCTTTTTCACTCTCGGCCGCCGTCGAAGGGCCGAACCAGGTCACCTTGGTCGCGGGTGGAGATGATCCCGACTACTCCCTGGTGGCCAGCGTCGAGATCGATTACGCGCACCTGTTCGCGGCCGACGGCGACGTCCTCGACCTCACCGCGCCCCCATCGGCCCAGATCGCGATCGGCGGATTTTCGACCCCCGACGCCCGGATCGTCGACGTGACCTATCCCGACAGCCCCATCGAGCTCGTGACCAGCGTCGGGATGACCGGTTCGACCTACGTCACCAGCACGAGCACGCTGAGCGACACGCAAGCCCGCGCGCTCTATGCTTTCACCGATGCGCAGGTGGGCGTCCCGGTCTCGGTGACCGCCAATCGCCCGTCGACCTGGGCCGCCTCCCCGGGCGCGGAGATGGTAATCCTCTCGAACGCCCAGTTCATCGGCGCCGTAGCCCCCCTGGCCGCCCGCCGCACCAGCGAGGGGTGGTCGGTCGACGTCATCGATCTCCAGGACGTCTACGACGAGTTTGGCGCCGGTGACGAGACCGTCGTCGCGGTCCGCGACTTTCTCCAATATGCCCACCAGAACTGGAGCGTCCCGCCGCGTTTCGTCCTGCTGGTGGGCGACGCTTCGTTCGACCCGCGCAACTTCCTGGGCCTGGGCGACTTCGACTTCGCGCCCACCAAGCTCATCGACACCTCGGAGATGGAGACCGCCTCTGACGACTGGTTCGTGGACTGGAACTCGGACGGCGTGCCCGACATCGCGATCGGTCGGTTCTCGGTGCGCACGGTCGCCGAGGCCACCACCATGGTCGGCAAGGTGCTGGCCTACCAGGGGGCCGCCAATCTCCCCCAGGGTGGATTTTTCGTGGCCGACCAGAGCGAAGACGGGGGCATCGATTTTCAGGGCGCCAGCCAAGCCAGCGAGGCGACGGTCGCCGGCACCATGCCGGTCGGTAGCTTCTTTCTGAGCCAACCCACCTCCACCTCCGCGGCCCTGATTGCCACGCTCAATCAGGGGCCCTTCTTGGTCAACTACATGGGCCACGGGTCGGTCGAGGTTTGGGATGGTCTCTTCTCGGACGACGACGCGACGGCGCTGACCAACCAGCGGCTCTCGATCTACGTGAGCATGAATTGCCTCAACGGGTTCTTTCACGACGTCTATACCGAGAGCCTGGCGGAAGCGCTGACCAAGGCCCCCAGCGGCGGCGCGGTCGCGGCCTGGGCTTCGTCGACGCTCAGCTCGTTCGATTCCCAGGTGACGCTCAACCAAGCGTTCTTGAAGAGCCTGACCCACACCTCGCTGGGGGAGGCGACCATGGCCGCCAAGGCGACCATCACCGACCCGGACGTCCAGCGCACCTGGATCCTGTTCGGCGATCCGACGCTGTTCGGCACCCCAGCTTCGAAGGGCGGCGGCCCGCCCAACGCCGACGCCGGGACGCCCGACGGCATGGCGCGGGACGGAGCCGTCCGCGACGCTTCCCGCGACGCCCCGCCGCAGGGTGGGGCCGACGCGCCGGTCGCCGATGGGCCCACCTCGACCAACGAGGGAGGCCCTAGAGATGGGCCATCGGTGGACGGTGGGGGCGGCTGTAGCTGTCGGCTGGCCTCGGGCGGTGGGCGCGAAACTGGCCTGTCGGCCCTGGGCGTGGTCATGATGGCACTGGGCCGGCGGCGCCGAGATCGCCGGCCCAGCTCAAGGTTCCGACGCAGAACGCTGATATAGGATGACAGTGTCAATCCCCCAAAAGAGAGACGGCTTCGTGAGCCGAACGATCGCGGGCGACGTGATCATCGTGCCGGTGCGGGGCGGCGTCGGCGATCTGGACGCCATCTTCACGCTCAACAGCGTCGGCGCGACCATCTGGAAGCTCATCGACGGCGTGACGTCGACCGAGCGCCTGGCGGTGGCCGTCGCGCGCGAGTACGACGTGAGCGAGGCGACGGCCCGCGGCGACCTCGGCGAATTTCTGCAGCTGCTCCACGCCAAGGGGTTGATCGCGGCGCCGGTCGATGCCGCCGCGGGGGCCATTCCTTGAACGTCTCCGCCCGCAGCTACAGAGACTTCAGCGCGCAGCTCTATAAGCGGGCCCGCGGCAGCCGGCTGCCCACCAACGGCACCATCGAGCTCACCCACCGCTGTCCCTTGGAATGCGCCCACTGCTACAACAACCTGCCGGTCGGCGACCGCGAGGCGCAACGGCGCGAGCTGGACACCGCGGAGCTCTGCCGAATCATCGACGAGATGGCCGACGCGGGCTGCCTCTGGTTGCTCTTCACCGGCGGCGAGATCTTCGCCCGGCCCGACTTCCTCGCGATTTACACCCACGCCAAACGGCGCGGCCTGCTCGTCACGCTGTTCACCAACGGCACCCAGATCACGACCGAGATCGCCGACCATCTGGCCGACTGGCGCCCCTTCGCCATCGAGATCACGCTCTACGGGCGCACGCGCGAGACCTACGAGCGGCTGACCGGCGTGCCCGGCTCGTTCGATCGCTGCATGCGCGGAATCCGCCTGCTCAAGGAGCGCGGCCTCCCCCTCAAGCTCAAGACGGTGGCCGTCACCATCAACCGCCACGAAGTCCATGCCATGCAGGCCTTCGCCGAAGAGGAGCTGGGCGTCCCTTTCAAGTTCGACGGGATGATCAACGCGCGCACCGACTGCTCGCACAGCCCGCTCGGCGTTCGCCTCAGCCCGGCGGAGATGGTGGAGCTCGACGTCGGGGATCCGGTTCGTCGGGAAGAATGGACCGCATTGGCGCGCGAGCGCATCGGCCCCATCGTCAAGACCCGCGAGGACGTCTACCAGTGCGGAGGCGGTATCAATGCCTTCGCCATCGATCCGGAAGGGAAGATGAGCATCTGCGTGCTGTCGCAGATGGACATGTTCGACCTGCGCAAGGGGAGCTTCCAGGAGGGCTGGGAGGGCTTCCTGGCCAAGGTCCGGACCAAGAAGATCACCCGCCCCACCAAGTGCACCGACTGTCAGATCCGCTCGCTCTGCTCCGCCTGCGCAGCCACCAGCGAGCTCGAGAACGGCGATCCCGAGACGCCGGTCGAGTTCTTCTGCGAGGTGGCGCACCTGCGGTCACACGCGGTCGGCTTCCCACCTCCCGCCCACGGCGACTGCGCGTTCTGCCAAGGCGGGTCCGGCCACCCGCGGCTGATGGACGCGCTGGAG
>DASRLC010000503.1:0-2415 GCA_035648655.1 Polyangia bacterium | reverse complement strand
GTCGGAGCAGTCGGGTCCGAAGACCACTCCGCCGATCTTGCCCGCTGGCCACTGGCAGACGAAGGGTTGGACCGGCGCCGCGTTGGTCGCGTCCGAGCTGGCGGCGACGCCTACCCGCGCGGCGGGCAACCGCGTGGCGTCGTTCTTGTCGAGCGCGCTCGACGCCTGCCGCGGGCTGCTCGACCCGCGGCGCGCCCCGTGAAATCGCTAGCGGCCGATTTCGTTACCGATCGGTAGCGGCCGCTACCCACCGGTAACCCACGGCTCAGCCGGTGCGACCCGGATTCTGCGGCGCGACCTAAAGGGCGGCCGGTTTTGCGGGCCTTCGTCCGGTCGGCACGGCTGTCGCATAGGGGAACACACGTAGCCTTTCACCGCTCAAAAAGGAGCCCCATGAATGCCATCGAACTGCTCAAATCCCAGCACCGCGCCGTCGAGAAGCTCTTCGATCAGATCGACAAGGCCAAGACCGCCGGCGCCAAACAGAAGCTGTTCGACCAGCTCGCCGACAGCCTGGCGGTTCACGCGGCGATCGAGGAGCATCAGTTCTACCCGGCGGCGCGCGCCAAGCGGACCGAGGACATGCTGTTCGAGGCGCTCGAGGAGCACGTCGGCATCAAGCGCGTCATCAAGGATCTAATGGACATCGCGGCCGACGATCCGACATTCGACGCCAAGATCAAGGTGCTCTCGGAGCAGGTCGAACACCATGTCGGCGAGGAGGAGAAGGATCTCTTCCCCAAGGTGAAGAAGATCCTGAGCGCCCAGGAGCTCGACATCCTGGCCCAGAACATGACGGCCGAGCAGAGCGAGCTGGAAGAAAACGGCGAGCCGCGCGACGCCATTGCGGGCGAGACGGGCGAAGCGGCCGCGCTCACCTAGACCGCCCCCCACCGTCACCCCAACGAAAGGAAACTCCCATGCATTTTCTTTGGTCTCTGATCGTAGGTCTGGTCATCGGCGGGATCGCCAAGATGATTCACCCGGGCAAGGATCCCGGCGGGATCGTGGTGACCATGCTGATCGGCATCGCCGGCGCGATGTTCGCCGGCTTCTTGGGGCGGGCGCTCGGCATCTATCACGCGGGAGATTCCGGACCGGGGATCATCGCCTCGGTGATCGGCGCCGTCATCCTGTTGGTCATCTACCGGGCTATCTTCCGCCACCGGTTGGCCTAGCGGTCCGGCCCCCGCACGAGCCCAGCGCAGCCATGGCGATCCTACAAGCCCTCCTGGCCCTGATCGGCAAGTCGGCCGGGAAGATTCTGAACGCCATCTTCGGCTGGGCCGTGCGGGCGCTCTTCGGTCAAAGCACCGCGCGGCAACAGACGTTCCTGTCCGCTCTGGTCGGTGCCGCGGTGGCCTGGCCGCTCTTGCTGCTGGGGGTGACCTTTCCGCGGATCGCCGCGTTGCTCTTGGCCTTCGTGCCGATTCCGCATTGGGTCCCGTCGTGGTCGATTCGACTGGTGTGGTTGGCGCTGGTGGTGGCGGTGCCGCTGGCCCTCGGGTTGGCGATCGGCGCCAAGGCACCCCCGGGCACCGCGACCGAGCCCTTCGCCAAGCGCCTCCTGCGCGGCTTTCCGATCACCATCGGTCTGACCGCGGCGTTCCTGATCATGTTCGTCTCGGTGCCGGTCATGCGGCTGGCGGCGCTGATTCGCAAACGGCGCAGCGCGAGCATCCCGGCGATCACGACGGCGGCCGCCTACCATCAGATGTCGGCGCTGACGGTCGACGTCCTCAACCGCGCCGGGTTCGAGCTGCGGCCCGGCCAGCCCGGCTGGTGGGTGCTGGCGCCAACCCGGATTCTGGGTTGGTTCGGGGGAGATGCCTTCGCCGCCTTCGTCCCGACCACCATGGCGCACTTCGATTCGCCCGACCTGACGGTCTCGTTCTATCCCAGCGGCGTCTTGCTGCGCGGCAAGGCGCAACCGACCACCTGGGCCCAGGGCCTGGTGACCGAAGCGCTCATGTGGACCGACGCCCTGCAAAGCGCGGATCCCAAGGCCCAGGCGCTCGAGGAGAAGATTCGCGGCATCTGGCGCACGATCCCCGGCGGCCTATATCGCCGCGCCTCCCACGCGGGCGACCACCTGGCCGAGATTGCGCGGGAGCTGGGTACGCTGGAGATCGAGTTCGAGGACTGGCAGATCCTCTATCGGCAGGCCTTGCAGCTCGGTCGAGCGATTCGCGGCGAACGGCAGCTCCTCGAGCAGCGGGCGCAGGCGGAGCCGCCCGAGGCGGGGGACGACGAGAATGATCCCGGCGGCGACATTGTCGGCGGAAACGGCCACGACACGGCGGTGGACATCCGGTACGGTCAGCATCGGGCATGAAAATCTTCGCTTGCACGGCCTGCGGGCAGACGCTGTTCTTCGAAAACTCCCAGTGCACGAAATGCGGCCACGCGCTGGCC
>DASRLC010000502.1:0-3477 GCA_035648655.1 Polyangia bacterium | reverse complement strand
CTCCTGGGCGCGCCGGTGCTGCCGACCGGCATCACGCCGACCACCGCCATCCTGGTCCACATCGCCCACGGGCCGCGCGCGACCGCCACGCTGGTCGGCGTGATGCCGGTCGGCAGCACCGGCGCGCCCAGGAGCGCATTGATGAAGGTCGACTTGCCGTGGTTGAACTCGCCCAGGACCACCACCGAGAATCGCTCTTCGTCGAGCTTGGGCAGCCGGGTCTCGCGGATGTCGCGCGCGACGAAGGGCAATCCCGCCGCTTCGGCCGCCGCCGCCAGATCGCTCAGCACGCCGCGGATGGCGAGCTTGCGGTCATCGGCCGAAGCCGCGCCGACCACCGGCCCACTCACCGCAGCACCGACAGCAGCTCGCTCACGCGGGCATCGCACTCGTCCTTGGAAGTCCCGGACGGCGGCTGGCCCGCCGTCTCTCCCGCCGCGCGGGCGCTGCCGATCAGGCTCTTGAAATAGGCGGTCTGGGCGTAGAGCCGCAGCGCCGCCACCCGCTTGGGGAGATAGGGGTGCGTCCGCAGCAGCTCGTCGAAGCGCCCCACCCCGCGGTCGGTCTCGTCGAGCTGCGCCAGATACTCCTCGATGTTGACGTCGCCGTAGAGCTTGCGCGACCCGAGCGCCAGCTTGACCAAACAGCCGATCGAGACGTCCAGGTCGCGGGTGCAGATGAGGCCGGCCCGGTCGCAGGTGATCTCGGCGCGGCGGGCCCAGGCGTTGAGCGCCAGCACCGCCGGCTTGACGCTCCAGCGCAGAAACACGTTGGCGGCGTGGGTCAGGAAGTGCAGCGTCGTCAGGTAGACCACGTGGTTGTTCTGGATGTGTCCGCACTCGTGGCCGATGACGTCCAGCAGCTCCGGCTCCGAGAGGTGATCGATGAGCGCGGCGTTGACGACGATGTAGGGATCGTCGGTGGTGCCGAAGGTGTGCGCGTTGAGTGACCCGATGTTGGGCGACACGTAGACCGTGGGCAGGGGGATGCGCAGCGTGTCGGCGCAGCGCTCGGCCAGCTTGGCGATGCGCGGGAATTGCTTCCCCGTCACCTTGACCGCCGTCCCGAGCATCCGGCTCTTCTCGACCGACTGCCAGAGTCGGACCGCCGCTTCCACCGCCAGCGTCACCGGTCGAATGCGGTCCAAAGCGGCCCGGACCTTGATGTCGCCGCCGTAGGCGTAGGCCGTCCCCTCCCGCGCCCGGGCCGACGCTTCCCCCTTGCGGGCCGCGACATAGCGGGCAAACGACAGATCAATCTCGGGTTTCGGCACCGGATGATAATAGAATAAGCCCGCCCAATGGCCACCGCCGCTTCCGCCACGCTCCCCCTACCCCCGCCCGACCTGGGCGCCGCCGTCGGCGAGCGGGAGCTGGCGTTCATGCGCCGGGCCCTGGCGGCGGCCGAAGAGGCGGGCGGCCGGGGCGAGGTCCCGGTCGGCGCGGTGGTCGTGGTCGGCGATTCGATCCTGGGCCTGGCGCACAATGAGCGGGAGACCGGCAGCGATCCGACCGCCCACGCGGAGATCCTGGCGCTTCGGCGCGCGGCCGCGGCGCTCGGCAGTTGGCGCCTCTGCGACGCCGATCTCTACGTGACCATGGAGCCCTGCCCCATGTGCGCGGGCGCGCTGGTCAATGCCCGCATTCGCCGCCTGTATTTCGGCTGCGACGATCCCAAGGCCGGCGCGGTGCGTACGCTCTACAACCTGGTCGACGATCCGCGCCTCAATCACCGGGTCGACGTGATCCCCGGTGTGCTGGCCGCCGAGGGGGCGGCGCTGTTGCGGTCCTTCTTCTCGCGGTTGCGGCAGCCGGAGGGGCGCACACGATGAGGGTGCCGAGGCTGGCGGCGGGGCGGCTATCCGGACTATCCGTATTGGCGCTGCTCATCGGACTATCCGTATCGGCCTGCGGCTCGGTCACGCCGGTGGCGCACGATGGGGGCGGCGGCACGGCTGGCCACGGCGATGGGTCGATGGGTGTCGATGCGCCCGCCGACAGCGGCGGCAACCGGTGCAACAGCGATCAAGACTGCAAACAGTATTCGGACGGCGTGGGGGGCTGCTGCGGTGCCTGCGTCCCCGCGAGCGACCCGCAGCCGGCGAGCGTGCAGTGTCTTCTCCCCTGCACGACGCCCATCAAGAGCTGTGGCTGCAGCAACCACCAGTGTGTGGCCAGCACGTCGTAGCTCCCCGATGGGCGCGCCGAAATCGCCATTGATCTTGGTGCTGCCGGGCCTAGGCGGCTCCGGTCCCGATCACTGGCAGACGCGCTGGGAGGCGCTCTATCCGCGTCACCGGCGGGTGGTTCAGCAGAATTGGGATCGCCCCGATCGCGGGCTTTGGCTGGAGGCGCTGGGTGCCGCGGTCGAAAACGTGGGCGCGGACGAGCCGGTGGCGTTGGTGGCGCACAGTCTGGGCTGCGCCCTGGTCGCCCACGCGGTCGCCCGGACCTTCGCGGCACGGGTGCGGGCGGCGCTTCTGGTCGCGCCCGCCGACGTCGACTCGGTGGCCTGCACGCCGCCCGAGACGCGCGTGTTCGCGCCGATGCCGCTCTGGCGGTTTCCGTTTCCAGCCACGGTCGTCGCCAGCCAGACCGATCCCTACGTGACCTTCGCGCGGGCCCGCGCCTTCGCCGACGCTTGGGGCGCGGAGCTGGTCGACGCGGGACCACACGGCCATCTCAACGCCTCCTCCGGCCTCGGCGATTGGCCGGCTGGGCACGCCATCCTCGAGGTCCTGTTGGCGCGCGCCGGCTAGGTGTCCCCAGTCCCCCATCGCCCGTCCCCGACGACCCAGGCGCCAGGCCGGCGCTACCTTTAGTTATCCAACCGCGATCCGAATAGATAACGTCGGGCCTCGATCTACACCGGAGTCCCCAGCGGGCATCGTCGCCGGAGGGCGCATCTGGCAATATGCGGTCCATGTTCAGCCTGTCGCGTTCATCACGAGGGGGTCGATGGGGAGGCCGTCCGCTCCGGCGATTGGTCGCAATCGCCGCCATGGCGATCGCAGGTGGAGGTGCGGCCGAGCCCGGCGCGACGGCGGCTCCTCCGCCTCGCCCGACCGCGCCGACCGCGCCGACCGCGCCGACCGCGCCGGCCGATGACTGGACGATGCGCGTCGCGCTGGGCCTCGATCTGGGGGTGGGGTCGACGATCACCGCCTACAACGAGAACGCCGGACCGAGCGCCACGCTGTTCTACACCGCCTTGCGCGGCACCTACGATCTCTCGCACAGCTTCGCGGCGCTGCTGACGCTGCGGCAGTGGTGGTTGCCCAGCGCCAACCACGCCACCATGTTCGGCATCGGCGCCCGCTACGAACCGTTCGTTTATTCGTATAGCCGCATCTTCTTCGACGCCGCCATCGGGCCCACCTCGACCAGCTTCGCCTGGGCCTTCGGGTACGATCTCGGCGCCGGGATCGAGTTCGAGCTGCCCGACGCGCCGGGTTTCAGCATGGGGCCCTACCTGCAG
>DASRLC010000501.1:0-3108 GCA_035648655.1 Polyangia bacterium | reverse complement strand
GGATCAGGTGGAACCGTGGGGAGCGGCGGCGTTACGGGCACCGGCGGCGCGGGCGGGATGGCACCGACCTTCACCCAGATCTACAACCAGATCCTGATCGTCTACTGCGCGGGCAGCAATTGCCACGACCCCGGCTCGCAGAAGGGCGTGGGGTTCTCGACGCAGTCAGCGGCCTACAGTTCGGTCAATTTGTTGGTGACGCCGGGGAACGGTGCGGGGTCGAGCTTTTACAAGACCGTCAACGGTGGGAGCATGCCGCCAGGTGGACCGAAACTGTCCGCCGTCAACCTCGCGCTCATCAAGGCCTGGATCGATGCCGGCGCGCTGAACAACTGACGACGACACCAGCTGGGCTAATAGGGCGCGCCGGATCGAGGGCCGCGGCTGGCGAGTCCACGGACGAGTTCGGGGCGTGACGCCCACGCTTCATTGGGAGCGCGGGTGGTCGTCGCGGGCCCCGGGACGGGCGCCGTCCTTTGCCAAAATGAATGGGATGCCTGAGCGTCCTCGCGAATCGCTCGGGTATGACGGCGAAAGTGCCGATTCAAAGTCGGGGAACTTCTTCCCGAAGATCGAATTCTGAGCGTCGCGTTTCGACATGCGTCAGGGTTCAGCGAGGCGCGTCGACGGCGGCATCGGCCGGAAGAGCCGTGCCACCGTCCGGCCCCGAAGACGGCGCACCCTCCTCGATCCACTGCGCGACCAGTGCTACGACACAGCTGGGAAGCGGTTGGGAGATAAACTCGCCGAGCGGCATCTGCGACCCGTAACAGGGCGTCGGCGACGCCAACTTCACGTAGAGGTAACTGCCGGCCGGATCGCCAGGAACGACCAAGGTTCCTCCGCACGAATCCGGCGCCGGCGCGGCTTGCCCGACGAGATTGTCCCGAGACATGCCCACCGTCAGATTGAGCGGCGACCCACCCGCGTGACAGATGATGCAATTGTCGCTGAAGATCTGTTGGATTTGAGCGAAGTCCACCGTGTCGGGTCCGGCGTCGGCGCTGGGGCAGACCGCCGCGTGGGAATCGACCCGATTCGGGCGATCGTCGCCGGCGTCGCGCACCGGTGACGGCCCGGCGTTACATCCGAGGGCAATCGACAACAGGAGTACCGCCGGTAAATGTCTGGCCATCGCGCGTCCGAGCTTCGGCGCGACTATCGCCCCCGAGATCTGCGTGGTCGCGAGATGCCGAGCATGGCGAACGCGGCGAAGAGGACGATGACCGAGGCCGAACCGGGGGCCCGCGGGGATCCGAGTCCGGGCGAGATGGCACAGCCGTACGAAGAACCGCCCGACGACAGGGAAACGTCCGCGCTCGTGTTGGGATCGGTGTCGGCCGCGAGCTCGTCGATGTCGGAGATCCCGTCGCCGTCGCTGTCGACATTGCCTGCCTTGAGCGCGTCGAGCGCAGGCGTGAGCGTGCTCCGGTCGCCGGTCAGCCCGTGCGCGAGCATCGAGATGCCGAACGGCGTTTGGACACTGCCGGAGCCGGTCGTGCCACCGATGTGACAGAGGCGACAGGGTGGCGTGTACCCGAGATGCGGGGCGAAGTAGTCGGTGATGTCGCCCGGATAGCGGGGCACGGCCAAGGCCGAGGCGGGCCGGACGGTGAGACAAAAGATCGCCGCCCCAACCAACAGCAAGGTCGAAAGCGATCTGGTCGGCATGCAGGGCCTCATAGGAAGACGTGGAGTTGGATCAGGTAGGTCTCGATCGGAATGCGACCTTCGGGCGGCGGGGTCGAGAGACTCTGATGAACGTAGTCGAACCGAATGTCGACGTGCGATTGGAAGAACCAGGCCACGCTGCCCCACAAGCTCCAGGAGGTGTCCGTGCCGGGTTCCCCGGAGCCGTAGGTCTCCCCGGTGCCGATGAAATGTAGCCCCTGCCAGGGCTCGAAGTCCGCCTGCAGCATCGTCGCCAGACCATTCCAGTGGGGCTGCCCCGACAAGCCTTCACCCACGTAGTCGGCCTCGCCCAGCAAGACCAGCCGGTCGACCGGCGACGCCCGCAACGTTAGACCGTGCGCCTGGCGAAGATTGGCCGACCCGGCATGTAGTTCGTCCTGCTTTACGTAGGTGACGAGGCTGCTGACTCCGACGACATAGCGGCCGATCGGATTCCATTCGAGGTAGCCGCTGTAGCCCCGCTGCCGGTAAGCGTCGGGCGACTCCTGGTAGTTGCCGGCGATCGCCATCAGCTCGCCGCGGAACCCACCGCCGCGCGCGGCCAGGGCCACCCCGTGCTCTTGCGTGTCGTTGATGTCGGTCTCAGTGGCCACCCGCACGAACAGGGTGTGCTCGATCGAGCGGATGCCGAAAGGGACGTTGATCCGACCGGCGCGCAGCAAGACGGTGTCGTTGGCGAACGTGTACCCGAGCCAGTACTCGCGCGCAATCAGGCTGGCGCTGTCGGAGGTGACCAGCGACGCCGGAAAGTTTCCGTTCGCCAGGACCCCGAGGCTCCCGGCGGCCCGCCAGCGGCCTGCGTCGATTCCCAACCGCAGGTCGGCCTGCATCAAGATGTTCTGCTGGGCGTAGGGCGTGTTGCCCGCTTTCATGAAGAACAGCCCATCTCGAAAGCTGCCGCCGGTGAGCAGCCAGTCGGGATTCTTCCAGAGGCCGAAGAAAGGCTCGACCGGCGGCGGATCGCTTCCGTAGTGGGAGCGCAGGATATCGGCGGCCTCACCGCGGCCGAACTCGTTCAACAGGCCCGCGCCCGAGGGATCGACATGGCACGTCGCACAGCCCGTATAGCCGTGACCGATCATCCACGCGTACGCCTCCGCCCGGCGGGGTACCAGCGCGACGGCCAAGAAGACACCAAGAATTAACAGAATCGGGCGACAGATACGGATATTCACGTGAACCAAGACAGTAACCAGAAGGTGGTGAGAGCTTCTCTGGCCAGTACCACAGCCAACCCGAAATCAGGCGGGGACGATTGCCTTATCTCCGACAGTGGCCAGGATCACGATAGCTGTTCGGGGCGAGGACCGGCAGCAGGGTCCGCGCTCCTCCGAACCCTCTGGCCTACCGCGCGATTCCGAGCAGGTGAACGCCGACGCCAACGGCAGCGCCGCCCAGCACCAGCCAGGTCGCGTT
>DASRLC010000500.1:0-12909 GCA_035648655.1 Polyangia bacterium | reverse complement strand
CATCGTGCGCGGCTCCGGCCTTGGCCGCGCGATTGGCCGGCGCGGAGGGGCCGACGGCTTGGCGGTGGACCGTCACGCGCACGAAGTCGTCTTTGATCTCGACCAACGGATCGCCCAAGTCGCTGAGCCCGAGCTTGAGCGAGCTGCCATCTTTGGGGTCGGGATCCTTCTCGGCCTGGTTGATCCAGAGCAGCCGGAAACCGCCGCGGTTGACGCGGTAAACCCGCATCGTGATGAGCGAGGCGGCCCGGGGAAGGGTGACGATCACGGCGTGTGGCTTGTTGCTGACGCGAAACCCAGCGCCCGCGATCGATCCCTTGAGCGGGATCAGGATCGACGATTTGTTGCCGTCGGTGCTGACGTCGGGCCGATTGCTTCGCCAGGCCTGGCGGGCCACATCTTTGTCCGCCGGGCGCTCCTCCTGGTCGCCTTCGGGGCCCTTGCGGGTCGGTGCCGCCTCCGCTTTCGCAGCGCCGCCGCCCGGCGCCGGCGCAACCTTGGCCGGCTTCGTCGACTCGGTGGCGGAACGCGGTGCCGCTTCGCCGGCGTCGGAGGAGGTGCGCCGCGCGTCGCCCCCCGCCGCGCCGCCGTTCGGCGCGGAACCGGTGGTCGCGGCATCGGCGCCTGGCGCGGCGGCAGGAGCGCCGTCCGAGCGGGCCGCCGCGGCGTCGGCGGGCGGCGGGACTGCGGCGGGCGCGGTCGTCGGTGGGAATGCGGGGGCGGCCGGCACGTCCGGCTGGTGGCGCGGCCATACCCGCTGACCGAGCGCAAACACCAGGGCGGCGGTGATGGCCGCGACGAGCAGACCGCCCGGTTTACCGATACCCGCTTCGGCGGAGCGCGGCGCGCGTCCGCTCGGACGGTGGGACGGCCTGATGGGCGGAAGGGTCATGTCGTCTGGGCGGGGGGCGCGACCGGCGAGGATGTCCGAGCGGCGAATTTGGCCAGCCAGATCCCGACGGGCCCGAGGATCCTATCGCGAAGCGCGGCGTCCATCTGCATTCGTTCCAGGGTTTGTGCGGTGGCTTGAGCGGCCCCGTCGATCGGATGGGCCTGCAGAAACGCGCGCACCCCGTCGAGATGGCGGCGCTCGGGCAGCGCGGCCAGCGCCTCGACCAACCGCCTCAAGATCATCGGCGAGTCGGCCTTGGCCCGGGTTTCCGTCCAGCGATCCCGAATGAGGGCGAAGGTCGCCTCGCGGGTTTCGCGGTTGCCGAGCAGCACGCCCACGTACGACGAGAAGTCCTGCATCGGCACGTCGGCGCCGAGCGCCAGCTCCACCGCGCGCTCGGTGAGCGCCGGGGATTCGACGCGGGCCATCGCATGCAGATAGCGGCGCTTGGTGGCCGGATCGGCTTCGGTGCGCGCGCGGGCACGCAGCTCCTCGAACAGCGCCTCGTCGGCGCCGCGGGCGGCGGCGGTCACGACGATATCGAGCAAATTCGGATCGAGCGGATTGGGCGACTCGGATCCGGTGGCGGCGGGCAGCCGGCCCTTGGCCTCGGCCACCGCCTCCGGCGTCCGCGCCAGAAGCACCAGCGCGCGCAGCAGCACCGAACGCCGCAGCCGCTTCTCGTCGTCCTCGGGGCCGCCACCTTCGGCGGCCCAGCCGAGCGCCGCCGCCCGGGCGCCGAACAGATCGCCGACGAAGGCCCCGAAGCGATCGCGATCGGCGTCGGCAACGAAGCGGTGCTCGATGACCGAGAGCCGTCCCACCAGCTCGTCGAGCACGACGTGGTCGAGCTCGTCGCGCAGGCTGGCCACCAGATCGAGAAACTGCTCGATGGGCGCCTCGCCGGAGCGCACCAGGGCCCAGGCGTCGGAGATCAGCACCACGCGCTCGGCGGGGCGCAGCTCGCCCACCGCCGGGAGCAGGCGCGCCAGGGCATCGGCGTCGTAGGCGGTGCGGTAGAAGCCACGTGCCTCGGCGTTGCCAATGCACCAGGTCACCGGCCCCTTGGCCGCGATCGGGACACGCGCGGTCTCCCCGGCGAGCAGCACGGTCTGCTCGTGGACCCCGCCGGCATCGCGGAAACGCAGCACGATCGGCACCAGCCAGCGCGTCTCGGGCGCCCGGGCGGCCGCCCCCCGTTCGGCGAAGAACCGCCGCTGGCGAAGGCTCACGAAGCTCGGCGCGTCGCCCACGCCGTGTTCAAGCGACAGGCCGATGACCGGGTAGCCGGTCTGCCGGATCCAGCCGTTGGCCATCTCGACGATCGGCTGACCAGAGGCCTCCTCGAGCGCGCCCCACAAATCGTCGGCCGTCGCGTTGGCCTCGCGGTGCCGGCGCATGTAGAGGCGGATGCCGTCGCGGAAGTGCTCGGCGCCCAGGAAGCCCTCCAGCATGCGCAAGACCGCGCCGCCCTTTTCGTAGGTGATGGCGTCGAACGATTCGCCGGCTTCTTCGGCGTTTTTGATCTCGGCGCGGATGGGGTGTGCGGAGACCAGCGCGTCGAGCGCCAGCGCGACCCCCTTGCCGCCTTCGAAATCCATCCAGATGCGCCAGCTCGGGCGCCAGTCGTCGACGATCTTGTAAGCCATCCAGGTCGCGAAGGCCTCGTTGAGCCACAGGTCGTCCCACCACTCCATGGTCACCAGGTTCCCGAACCACTGGTGGGCCAGCTCGTGGGTGATCACCTCGGCCACGCGCTTCTGCACGGCCAGCGGCGCGGTGGCCGGATCGGCCAGCAAGGCCACCTCCCGGAAGGTGACGGCCCCGGCGTTCTCCATCGCGCCGGCCTCGAAGTCCGGCACGCCGATCTGATCGAGCTTGCCGAAGGGGTAGGGAAGGCCGAAGTAGTCTTCCAGGCGCGGCAACACGGCGGAGGCCGTCTCCTGGGCGAAGGCCGCCAGGTGGCGCTTGTCGGCCGTGGTCCAGGTGCAGATCGAGATGTCGCGAACACGGGCGGCGGCGCTGGAGACGATCGGCCCGACGATCAGCGCGACCAGGTACGACGACAGCGGGGGGGTGGGCGCGAAGGTGACGCGGCGGGTGCCGCGGCCGTCCGGTTCGTCGCGGGTCGCGACGCCGTTCGACAGCGCGACCGCGCCGTCGGGAACGCCGCTCACCGTCAGGCGCCAGATCGCCTTGAAGGCCGGCTCGTCGAAGCACGGGAAGACGCGGCGCGCGTCGGCGGCTTCGAACTGGGTGACGGCCAGGGCGCCGGCGCGGTAAAGGCCGCGCAGGCCGGGGCTAAAGGCGCCCCGATACCCGATGATGAGCTTGGTCGGCCCGGGCGGTAGCTCCTCGGCGAAGGCCAGCGTGACGGTCTGGCTGACGGCGTCGGCGCTGGCGACGCCCGATGGCCCAGTGGCCGCACCGGCGGCGGCACGCGGCTCGGCCGAGGCGATCGCGGCCGAGGTGACCTCCAGGTCCACCGCGTGCAGGACGATCTCGCGGCGCGCGGCGGTCAGGCCGAGGGTGATGGTGAGGAGACCCTCGAACCGCCCCTCCACCATGTCGATGCGCAGATCGGCGTCGTAGCTCTTTGGTCGGATGTCCGACGGCAGGCGAAAATTTTTTCCCAGCGTCACGCGGTCCTCGGGTTGGATGTGGAGAGGGACTTTGTACCGTAATCTAGGTCCGGATGTCTCAAGCGCCGGACCTCCCCGCCCCACTTCGACACGATCCTTATGCTCCGCTTCGCATCGCCAGCTTCCGCTGGTTCGTCGCCAGCATACTGGCGATGGCGATGGGGGCCCAAATTCAAGGGGTGGTGGTCGCCTGGCAGATGTACGCCGTCACCCACGATCCGCTCGCGCTGGGGATGGTCGGTCTGGCCGAGGCGGCCCCCTTCATCACCTTGGCGCTCTACGCCGGACATCTGGCGGACGTGCTGGATCGCCGGCGGGTGGCGCTGGCGGCGCTGGCTGTCCTGTTCGCCTGCTCGCTCGCGCTGGCGGTGGCGAGCCACGTCTTCATCGGCCGCGGACGTTCCGGCCAGGGGATCCGTTGGGCGATCTACGGCGTGATCGTGATCTGCGGTGGCGCGCGCAGCTTTCTGCTGCCCGCCCGCAACGCGCTCGGCGCCGATCTGGTCCCGCGCCCGCTTTACCCGAGCGCGGTGGCCTGGCGGACCGGCATCTGGCAGGTCGCCGCCGTGAGCGGCCCGGCGCTGGGCGGGATCTTCTACGCCTGGCTGGGCGCCACCCCCTCCTACGCCATCGCGGCGGCGCTGATGGCCACCTCGCTGGGCACGGTGGCCAAGATTCGACCCGCGCCGCGGCCGCCGGTGGTGCGCGCCGAGACGCTGATCGCCAGCGTGCGCGCCGGGCTGGCGTTCCTCTGGACGCGGCCGATCTTCATGGGGGCCATCACTCTGGATCTGCTGGCGGTGCTGTTCGGGGGGGCCGTCGCCCTCCTGCCGATCTTCGCGCAAGACATCTTGCACGTCGGACCGCGCGGACTCGGCGCGCTGCGGGCCGCGCCGGCGGTTGGCGCGGTGCTGATGTCGGGGGTGCTGGCGCTTCGCCCGCCGCCCGGGCGCGCGGGACGGACCTTTCTGACCGCGGTGGCGGTCTTTGGCCTCTTCACGATCGCCTTCGGGCTGTCGCGCTGGTTCTGGCTCTCGCTGGCGATGTTGGCGGCGGGCGGCGCGGCCGACATGCTGAGCGTCTACTTTCGCAGCACGCTCATGCAGGTGCTGGCCCCTTCGGGGATGCTGGGGCGGATCTCGGCCGTCAACCAGATCTTCATCGGCTCGTCGAACGAGATCGGCGCCTTCGAGTCGGGGGTCGCGGCCAAGCTGCTCGGCACGGTCCCGTCGGTGGTGTTGGGCGGGACGATCACCATCGCCGTGACGCTGGCGACCGCCTGGCGCGCGCCGGCGCTGGCCCGGCTCGACCGGCTCGAGCAGCAAGAACCGAGCTGATCAGCGCTCGGCCGCCGGCAGGCCGGTCGTCCGCACGGTCTTGATGTTGACGAACTCGTACAGGCCGAAGCGGGCCAGCTCGCGGCCATACCCCGAGCGCTTCATCCCGCCGAACGGGAAGCGCGCGTCCGAGGCGACCATCTGATTGATGAAGACACTGCCGGCCTGGAGCTCCCGCGAGAGCCGTTCGGCCTCGGCGCGATCGCGCGTGAAGGCCGCGGCCCCCAGCCCGAATGGGGTGGCGTTGGCGACCGCGATCGCCTCGTCGATGCCGGCGACCCGAAAGAGCGCGGCCACCGGGCCGAAGACCTCGTCGCGCGCGGCCGGCGCTTGCGGTGGCACCTCGGCCAGCACCGTCGGCGCATAAAAATTCCCCGGCCGGTCGAGGCGGCGACCGCCGGTCAGGATTCGGGCGCCCGCCGCCACCGAGCCCGCGACCTGCTCCGCGACCTGCTCGGCAATCTTGGGCGTCGCCAGCGGGCCGACCTCGGTCTGTCGGTCGAGCGGATCGCCCACGCGCAGCGCCGCCATCGCCGCCACGAACCGCTCCGTGAAGCGATCGTAGATGGCGTCGGCGACGATGAAGCGCTTGGCGGCGATGCAGGACTGGCCGCTGTTGACGGTGCGCGCCTTGACCGCGGTGGCCACCGCCGGCTCGAGATCGGCGCCCGCGAGCACCAGGAATGGATCGCTGCCGCCCAGCTCGAGGACGCTCTTCTTCAGGTGCGCGCCGGCCGCGGCGGCGATGCTCCGCCCGGCGGCCTCGCTACCGGTCACGGTGACGGCGGCCACCCGGTCGTCGGCAATGAGCGCCTCGATCCGATCCGATCCGATGAGCAGCGTTTGAAACACCCCTTCCGGCGCCCCGGCGCGCCGGAAGAGATCCTCCAGCGCCAGCGCGCACTGCGGGACGTTGGAGGCGTGCTTGAGCAGGCCGACGTTGCCGGCCACCAGCGCCGGCGCCGCGAAACGAATCACCTGCCAGAAGGGAAAATTCCAGGGCATCACCGCCAGCACCGCGCCCAGCGGTTCGAAGGCGATCGCGTCGCGGCCCTCGCCCGATTCGGCCACCAGCTCGGCGCGTAAAAATTCCTCGCCGTGATCGGCGTAGTAGCGACAGGCGGTGGCGCACTTGTCGGCTTCCTGCTCGGCGCCAGCGATGGGCTTGCCCATCTCGAGCGTCATGAGCCGCCCGAAGGAACCGCGCTCGGCCGCCAAGATCTCGGCCGCGCGCCGCACCACCGCCGTCCGCTCGGCCACTGGGCGGCGACTCCAGGCGGCGAAGGCGGTCGCCGCGCGCGCCAGCTTCTGATCGACCCCCGCCGGACCTTCCGGTTCGAAGGTCCGAAGTCGCTCACCCGTCGCGGGGTTCACCGTCTCGATGGCCATGCCGTCAATGTAATGCCGGATCGGCCCCGGGCGGGGATGGCGGTCAGCCGCCGGTCGCCAGGACCACCGCGAAGGCTATCGCGGTGAGCGCGATCGCGGCGCCGATGAGGGTCGCGTCCAACCAGCGTGGCGCGGGCGCCGGTGCCCGCACGCGGCCGAGCCCAACCACGGCGCCCGCGATCAGACCCCCGATGTGTGCCGCGTTGTCCACCAGCCCGATGCCGCCCGCCGAGAGCGAGAGGCCCACGCCCAGAATCAAAAGGATGTTGAACGCCAGCGATCGCGCCAGGGCGCGCTGCCCCGAGCGCCACGCGAAGACGGTCGCCGTGCCGATGAGTCCCATGATGGCCCCCGATGCGCCGGCCGAGATCCGCGGAACCGCGCTGCCGGCGCCCAGGAAGGTCGACAAAACGTTGCCGACGACCCCCGTCGCGACGTAGGTGGCGACGAAGAGGCCGCGGCCGATGGCCCGCTCCGAGATCACCCCGATCTGCGCCAGCACCCACAGGTTCATGAAGATGTGCGCGATCCCGACGTGCACGAAGGCGGCGGTCAGCCAGCGCCAGTGTGTGCCCTCCAAATTGGCGCCCGAGATACAGGCACCGGCGCCGACCAAGGTGGCGTTGCCAAACGAGACCAGGTGCTGCGAAAGCGCCACCATGACCACGTAAACCAGCAAATTGACGGCGATGAGTCCCACCGTGACGGGGGCTTCGCGGAGGCGGCGGATCAGGTTCATGGGGGTTGGTGGCTGGAATTTTTCACCGTCCGACGTCGGTTATCCACCCAGACCCGCCAGAAAATGCGCCGGCCGTGGGCATCCCGTCCGACTTGACAGCCCATCCAACTCGTTACAAAGGAACGACATGCTCCGCACTCAACTGCGCGTCCTCTTCACCGTGGCCGTCTTTGGCGCGGCCGTCGGTCTGGCCGGCCGCGCGCCGACGAAGCTGCTCGCCACGACGTCGGCGGTCGCCGCCGGCACGGCCGTGACGCCCAGAACCGAGATCCCCAACGAGGCGCGCGCGCTGTCGCACGCCTTTTCCAACGTCGCCAAGGCGCTGGGCGCCTCGGTGGTGCGGATCGAGGTCGAGATCGGTGCGCCCCGCGGGGCCGCCGCGCATGGCCAGATGCCCGACGACGAGGACGGGGGCGACGACACCCAGGTGCCGCCTTTCTTCCGCCACTTCTTCCAGTTCGGACCGGGCGGCGGTGGTGGGATGCCGGAGCCGGGTCCCCAGCACGGCGTCGGATCGGGCTTCATCATCGACACCAACGGCGACGTGATCACCAATCGGCACGTCGTTCAGGGCGCCACCAAGGTGACCGTCACCATGAACGACGACAAGGAATACCCCGCGCACGTCGTCGGCAAGGACGTTCAAACCGACGTGGCGGTGGTGCGCCTCGACCACCCGCCCGCCAATCTGGTGCTCGCCCGCCTGGGCGACTCCGATCGGCTCGAGGTGGGCGAGTGGGTGGTGGCCATCGGCAGCCCGCTCGGTCTCGAGCAGACGGTGACCGCGGGCATCGTGAGCGGCAAAGGCCGCCCCGGCCGGCATGTGCAGATGTCGGGCAAGCGGGTGCGGGGGTACATCCAGACCGACGCCAAGATCAACCCGGGCAATTCGGGCGGGCCGTTGGTCAATCTCGAGGGCGAGGTGGTGGGCGTCAACACGCTCATCCAGGTGGGCGCCGGCGGCGCTTATGGCTTCGCCATCCCGATCAATGAAGTCCGGCACGTCGCCCAAGGGCTGGTGAAGGACGGGCGCGTGCGTTACCCATACCTCGGGCTCATGTTGACCGACGTCAAAGATCTCGACGACTCACAACGCGCGAAGCTCGGGAAAGCGCTGCCGGACGTGGGCGCCTTCGTGGCCGAGCTGACGCCGGGGGGACCGGCCGGCAGGGCCGGCATGCGTCCCGGCGACGTCATCACCGAGGTCAACGAGCGCAAGATCGCCGGGGCGGGCGACGTGGTCGATTACGTTTCCAACCAGAGCATCGGCGCGCGGGTGCTGCTGCGCTACGTGCGGGACGGTCGCCCGGCGCAGACCCAGGTCGCGCTCGGCGAGCTTCCCGACGAGGACGCGCGGGTCGCCGACGGGGCCCCGGGGCAAGGCAAGATCGGCATGGCGCTGCAGACGCTGACGCCCGACGTGGCGGCCTCGCTGGGGATGGATCGCGGTACCCGCGGCGCCGTCGTGACCGACGTGCTGGCGGGCAGCGTCGCCGAACAGGCCGGCCTGCGTCCGGGTGACGCCATCGTGGAGATCGATCGTCGGCCGGTGGCCTCGGCCGAGGAGGCCATCGCGGCGCTTCGCAGCGGAGCGCGCAATGGTCACCTGCTGCGCGTGCGCGGCGCCAGCGGCACCCGCTTCGTCACCGTGAAGTAGCCGGGCTGGTCCTTCCGGAGACGCCGCTCGGGACCCGGGTCAAACCGTCCGCTCCAGACGAAGCTGGGTGATCTCAGGCGGCGCACCGAGCCGCATCGGCGGTCCCCAATATCCGGTTCCGCAGCTGACATAAACCTGGGAATCACCGCGGCGGTGCAGGCCGGCAATGAACGGTTGCTGCAGCCGGACCAAGAGGCCAAACGGCCAGATCTGGCCGCCGTGGGTGTGCCCCGAGAGCTGCAGCCCGACCCCGAACGGCTCGGCTTCGACGACCACGCTCGGTTGATGCGCCAGCAGCACCAGCTCACGCTGCGGGTCGCGGCCGCTCAGGGCTTGGGCCAGCGCCTGCCGCGGCCCGAGCCCGCCGTAATGAATGGCCGATCGATCGTCGATCCCGGCCAGATCGAAGCTCGCCGCCGCATTGCCAATCGAGAGCCGCTCGTTGCGCAAGACCCGAATTCCCAGCCGCGGCAGCTCGTCGAACCATCCCTCCGGCGCCGAAAAATACTCGTGGTTGCCGCTAACGAAGAACACGCCGTGCCGCGCACGAAGATTGCGCAGCGGCTCGACCAGATGACCCAGTTGCTCGACCGGACCGTCAACGAGATCTCCGGTGATGGCGATCAGGTCCGGCGACAGGTCGTTTGTATGGCGTACGATGTCTTCGACGAAGGTGCGACCGATGGTCGCGCCTACGTGAACGTCCGTGATTTGAGCAATCGTAAATCCATCCTGGGCGGCTGGGAGCCGATCGAGCCGCACGCGCACCTTGCGGACACCTATCGGACCGCGGGCAGATCGGATGGCCGACAGCGTGAGTCCCGTCACCGCCAATGACGTCCCCGCCGCGACGCCCCGCGCCAGGAAGGTGCGACGCAACGACAACCGGGGCGCTGCCGTCGGAGGGGGAGCCGCTTCGGAAAGCGCGCCGATTGCGCGCCGTCCCAACCCGAACAGCAGCCGCGCCAGGTCCGTCGATAACAGCGCGACGAACAGGAGGAACATGATTCCCATCCAGAGAAACGCCGGCCACGACAACAAACGACGGGCTCCAGGATGCCCGCGGCCCAACACCAGCGCGACGGGCGGGCTGGCAGCCAGCAGAAACAGCAGCGTCGTAGCGATCGGGCGCAACCGCGGCGGGAGCCGTGGATCGCGAATCAGCCGGGCCCAGAGGTAGTAATGAATCGCCGCCAGCAGGAAGAGCGCAATGACAATGAACGTCGGCAGGCGACCCATGCGTCGGCGTTTTGACACGCGAAGGCCTGGAATCAAGCCTTTTGCGTTGCGCCACCGATTGTTCGAGGCTAGTCTGCGCCGCTCTAGGGGGAATGATGCCAAAGAAATCCGATATTCAAGAAGTTGTTCAGCAGTTCGTGGAGAGTTTGTCGTCGTTGATCGAACAGGATGCCGTGGCGCGCGCGCGCGACGCCGTGCTACAGGCGTTCGGCGGCCGCGCGCCGACGGGCGTGGCCCCACGGGGTCCCGGTCGGCCGAAAGCCAGCGAGATCGGCCGCGTGGCGCGCAAGCGCCGCAAGGGCCCGATCCAGCTTTGCCCGGTGCCCGGCTGCTCGAACCGGGCGGCGCCCGTGTTTGGAATGGTCTGCTCCAAGCACAAGGATCTTTCGAAGACCGAGATCAAGAAGTACCGCGAGGCGCGGCGCGCCCAGAAGCAAAAGGGCAAGAAGGCCGCCTAACCGCCGGCGCGAGCGGCTGGAATCCGCCTCTGCGTAAATCGCGGGGCGGATTCCGGACCTCGCGGGCGGATCGTTCGACCGCGGTCTGCGGCGTTCGACGAAAGCCCACGGCCGGGCTCGCTCGGCAGGGCTGCCGGGGCCCGGTTTTCACGGCGGGTGTGGCGTGGGCGCCACGTCACATCCGGCCAACGCGGGGGCGGACCGAAAATTCGTAGTAATTTCCCGCTCCTGCCGTTGGCACCGCGGTTGCGAAGAGGTGATGGCCGAAGCCCAAGGAGGCGAGCATGGCCATGGCAACCGCGACACTCGATTTCGATTCCTACGGTAAGTTGATGAGGCCGGTCGTACCGGTCGAGGCACCGGCGCTGGAGGCGCTCCGATCCTGCGCGCAGCTTCAGGCGGCACCTGCCGAGGCGTTGAAAGCGCTGGCGCGCGACGCCACGTTGCGCCCGCTCAACCGGGGCGCGACCATCGTGGCGCAGGGTGGCCGGCTCGACGCGGCGATCCTGGTAGTCCGTGGGAAGATTCGGGCCGTTTGCCGCGCGGTGAACGGACGCGAGATCTCGGTAGAAATGTTTCGGGCTGGAGATCTGATCGCCGACGGTGCCCTGGCGCCGGAGACGCCGCTTGCCAACGACTGGGAGGCGGTGGAGGCTTCGACGCTTCTGATGATACCGCGCGAGGCGTTCCTGGCTTGTCTGCGGGCGACGCCGGAGCTGGCGTTGGTCTTGGGGGCCGGGCTGGTCGAGCGTCTCGAACGCTCGAAGCAGTTGGCCACCGGGCTGGCGCTGGCCGGTGTCCAAGAGCGGGTCGTCTCGCGTTTGGTCGCGATCGGCCGCCAGGACGGAACGCCGGGACCGGAAGGGCTCTTGATTCGAAATCGTCCCACGCAGCAGGAGCTCGCCAATCAGATCGGGGCCTGCCGTGAGACCGTTTCGCGCACCGTCTCGGAGTTGGTGCGCCAGGGGTTGCTCACGCCGCGCGGCCGCACCCTGCTCGTGAGCAAGCAGCTCGTCGACAACGCCGTCTAACGGCGCATCGCCCGCGGGAGCGACTAAATTCCGCGGAATCATTGACGCTGCGGCGGTCGCGGGCGAAACTTTACAGGGTTTGGCCAGCCACCCCAAAGTCGCCAGCACAGACGAGAGCTTCGTCCCGTTTGCGGAGGTGGACATTCGCACCTCCATCCGCCCGACGGTGGCCGAGATCGATCTGGGCGCCGTTCAGCGCAACCTGCGCCGACTTCGCCAGACGGTCGGTCCGGGGGTGGGGATCTTCGGGGTCGTCAAGGCCGATGCCTACGGACACGGCGCGGTGCCGGTGGCCCGGGCGCTCGAACCCCTGTGCAACGCGCTGGCGGTTTCGTTGGTCGAAGAGGGCCTGGAACTGCGCGCAGCGGGAATTCGCGCTCCCATCCTAGTGCTCGGCGCCTACTACAACCGCCATCAAGACGACGTGCTCGCCGAGCGGCTGACGCCCGTGATCTACGACCGGGGCGATCTCGATCGGTTCGCCGCGGCAGCGGCCCGCCGGGGCCGTCGCGCGGAGGTTCACGTCAAGATAGATACGGGTATGAGCCGGTTGGGGATCGCGGTGGGCGATCTGGATGCCACGCTGGCCCGCTTGGCCGATCTGCCCGCGTTGCGCCTGGCGGGTCTCTGCACGCATTTCGCATCGGCGGATCTGCCGGGCCCGGAAACCACCGCCGAAGCGCTGGATCGCTTCGCGGCTTGCCTGCGCCTGGCGGCGGCCGCGGGCTTCCAGGATCTGGTCAATCACGCCGCCAACAGCGCCGCCACGGTGCGCTTTTCCGAAGCCCGGCTCGACGCGGTGAGGCCGGGCCTGGCACTCTACGGGGCGATGCCGTCCGAAACCGTCTCCCTGCCTGGCCTCGAGGCCGCGCTCGCGCTGCGGACGCGGGTCATGGCGGTGCACGATATCGCGGCAGGGACCACGGTCAGCTACGGCGGTCTGTGGCGGGCGTCGCGCCCTTCGCGGGTCGCCACCCTGCCGATCGGTTACGCCGACGGCTACCCACGCCACGTACGCGACGCCTCGGTGTTGCTGGGCGGTCGGCGGATTCCGATCGTGGGCGCGGTCTGCATGGACATGTTGATGGTCGACGTGACCGACCTGCCGGAGGCGGCGCTGGCGGGGGCGGTCACGCTGATCGGGCGCGACGGCGCCGACGTGATAACGGTCGACGACGTCGCGCGCTGGGCGGGCACCGTGAGTTACGAGATTCTGTGTGGTATCTCCAAGCGCGTGCCGCGTGTCTTGCTCGATGCCGCGGTGACCCCCCGGCGGCCGCCGAATCCGACGGCCGCGCCATGAGCACCGCCTCGGTCGACGGTCCGTCCGAGTCGCAGCTCGGCGTGGGCGCGGCGCTGATCGAAGCCGCGATCTCCCCGGTGCGTGGGATCTTCTCGTACATCGGCGAGCACGCCATGCTGCTCGGCGTGGCGCTGGCGGCGCTCTTCCGCAAGCCGTTCCGCCTGCGGCTGTTTCTCGAGCAGATGGAGTTCGTGGGCGTGGGCTCGCTGACCATCATCATAC
>DASRLC010000499.1:0-13268 GCA_035648655.1 Polyangia bacterium | reverse complement strand
TCGCTCCGGCCCTTCGGGTGACAGCCTTCTCGCCCGGCGCTGCAAGGCAAGTACCAGCCGAAAGGGGACCTTTCGGCTGGCCGACGGAAGCGGCTGCTGCCCAGCCAGAGTCTGAAACGCCCCCGATAAACGTGACGGCGCGAGCGCTCTGGGATGCCTACGACGCCAACGAGGTCAGCGCGGACAACCAATTCAAAGGGAAGAAGCTACAGTTCTACGGCTCAATGGTTTGGCCCATTGCTCTGCGCTCTCGGCGCAGGGATAGCGTGGTCACCGCCCGGAGCGCCACGCGAACCCGATCGGTGACGCCGAAGACGCCAGAACCCTCGCCCCTCCAATCCTGCGGCGGACGACGCCGCGGCATCGACCGTTCCCGCGCAGACGAGGTTCGCGCAACCAGCCGGATCCGCGCAATTGGGCAGGCAGGCCTCGGAGGGCGAGCAAGAGCCTCCGTCGGTGTCGGACGGGGTGCAGGTCCCGGCGCCGCCGTCGGGGGCGGTGTCGCAGGTGCCCGAGCAGCTCGCGTAGGAATCGGCGAGCACCCCGCACGGCTCGCCCGATGACGCCACCGTGATCGCTACGCAGGTCGAAGTCGTCGAGTCGCAGGTGGCGCCGGTCTGCGTCGGATCGCAGAGGTAGATTTCGTCGGCCGCGCAGCTCTCTCCCAAGGCGGGAAGCTTGGTGCAGACGTGCGTGGTCGTGTCGCAGTACCCGTCTTCGGGGCAGACCGCGGGGTCCGCGCAGGCGCCGCCCATCGACACCGCCGCCGCGCAAACCGACGCCGTCCCGCTGGTCGCTGTCACCGCGCAGACGAGGTTGTCGGCGCACGCGCTCCCGAGCAGGTCGTTCGTGGAGCAGGGTTGGCCGAGGGGGACGGCCGGCACGCAAGTCCCACATTGGCCGAGGTTCCCCAGTGAGCAACGCCCGCTCGCGCATTGCCAAGGCGTGCTGCAGGGGTCGCCGTTCGCCACGGTCCCCCCTCGAATCACGCAGGCGACGGGAATTCCACCCTGTCCGCGGAACGTGGTGCAGTCCATCCCCGAGTACGCGCCGCCACACTGCTCGGCCACCGAGGCGGTAAATCCCGAGTGCGGCGCCACGAGGGAGTCGTTGCAAGAAGCGGCGTAGACCCCTCTGCATCCCGAGATGTCGGCGAACCCGAAGAACGGGAAGAACCCCGGCTCGCAGGCCTGAATTTCAGCGCAGAGCTTGCTCGCGTAGTCGGCGCACGCGGAGCCGCTGCTCCCGCCATCGGTCTTGTTCGAGCTGGAGCCGCACCCGACGAAAAGCAATCCTACGAGCCCGACCGCGCCCGCACCCCGGCCCGAAAACATCGTCATCGCGTAATGTTATTGGCTGGCCGCACCGCCCGTCAAGAAAGGCAGGGCGCCACCCTCTCTGGACCGACGGCACCCGCTGCCAATAGTCCGAGGCGTAGCGACCCGGACGTCAGCCTTCGGGCTCGAACGCGAATCCTTGGATTGAAACCGCGGGACGTTTAGCGGCCAATGGGCCAGTAGTCGGGCCGGCGTTTCTGATGGGCGACGGCGCCGATCTCGATCAGCTCGCCGGCCTCACGGAAACGACGGTGTACGGGAAGCGCTTCAGGTAGTAGCGCCGCCAGCCAGTCTTGACAGGCCAGCGTTGGGGCGCTGCGACGATCGTCGCGATGGCGTCGTCGACGGCCTTGACGAAATCAGCGGCGATGTCCTGGTCCCGCTCGCGGTACCGCTTGGTCGCTTCACGTAGATCCCGCGATGCGCTTGGGTGAAGATAGAAGCGTTCAGAAGCCACGGACGATGCCGTCGAGATCCTTTCGAACCTTAGACCAGGACTCGAGCTTCACAGCACCTGAGTCGATCTCGTCGGCTCGGCGAGCGAGTTCTTCTTCCCACGCCTGTTCGACCCCGTCCTCCCCGGGCTCTTCATCGAGGCTGACGATGATCTCGTGAGCGATTCGTGCCCGTTCCTTGGCGTCGAGCTTGAGTGTCGCTTCGATGATCTCTTTTGTAGCGCTGGACATGATATTCTCAGTTTACCTCGTTTTTCGGCGGCGGACTCGCAGTGGTTGGCGAAGCGCGGCGCTCGCGCTCGGCGTCACCTGAAGAACCTGACCTAGGACGAGCGCCAGCGTCCTGACCAGGACGGGTGGGCCACCAGAGCTGGGGCCGAACATCGGCGCGGGCAATTGGGCCCACGCGAAGCAGGTCCACGACACCGGTGCCTCGGCGGCCACAAATTGTCATGCGGTCCGCCGAGCTTCGAGGATGGCCGCGACTTAGGCCGCGGCGGCAACCGGCGATTTGGCCGATGAGACGGGCGCGGATCGTGCGACCTTCTTGGCCCGGCGCTTCGCGGTCTTCGGCTTGCCCGCCTTCGGGGTCTCGATGCCGAGCTTTTGGGCCTTGCGGGCCTCGCGGTACTTCTTGATCTTCGACTTGGCCACGTTCTTGTGATCGGCGCAGACCATCCCGAACACGGGTGCCGCCGCGTTCTTACAGCCGGGCACCGGGCAAAACTGTTTGGGCATCTTCTTCCGAGTCTTCTTCTCAGTTTTCTTTTCAGTGTTCTTCCCGGCTGCCTTGCCAGTGTCCTTCGACGGCTCGGCCGTCAGCGTGAGCGGCGCCGTCTTCGGGGGACGACCCGGACGCCGGACACCCAGGGCGCGTTCGACCACCGCGCGGGCTTGGTCGAGGGCCTGGCTCTCGATCAGCGCGGTCAGTTGGTTGGAAAAATCTTCGATTAACAAACCGACGTTGTTCATGATTGCGCGCACTCTACTCGCTATCTGATTCGTCGGCCAGGACCGCGGCGCAGGCGGATCCCGTCGTGTGGGTCTCCGCGGCCGCGCCGCTGGCGGGTCAAAGCACGGGCCCGCTCACCTCCGGCTCGTCCACGCGCGGCCGGTTGGCAGAGACGCCAACTAGGTTGAGTGCTCGCCTGCTGCGCGCCGCCAATTCTCGGGCGTTTGGCGGTGGTGCGCCCTTTGCTCTCTTCGACGTGGGCCAGCGTTGCGGCGGAGCGCGCCGGCCCAAGCAACGCGATTTGCGTTCACGCGTATTTTGGCACCGCCGCTTCGAGGAGAACCACCATGCCAAGTCGGTCGTCTTCGTCTTTGTTGACCGCGTCGCGCGTCCTCCGATGGGTCGGGCTGGGGGCCGCGGTGCCCGCGCTCTGGGCCTGCACCTCTCGACCACTCGAGAAGCCCGTCGTGACGCCGACCCGGACCGTCACGACCAACGTGATTCAGAAGATCAACAACGAGATCGATATCTTGTTCATGATCGACAATTCATCGTCGATGACGGTGATGCAGCAAAAGATTCTGGTGCAATTGCCGCTGTTCATGCAGGTGCTCCAGGCGCTGCCGATGGGACTGCCCAGTGTTCATGTGGCGGTGGTTTCGTCGGACATGGGTGCCCCCAGCGACCAAGGCGACGGCATCGGCTGCAGCCAGACCGGCGGGGACAACGGGATGTTCTATTTCGCGCCCGAGGGGACCTGCACGGCCACCACGCTGGCGCCCGGCGCGACGTTCATCACCGACGACGCGGTCGGAACCGCCAAGAACTTCTCGGCCGCCGATCCCATGGGTATCGGAACCGTGTTTCAGTGCATCGCTCTTTTGGGCGAGGGCGGCTGCGGCTTCGAACACCAGCTGGCGGCGATCGATCGCGCGCTGGGGGCGGACGGTCTGGGGCCGGCGCCCGCCACCAATATGGGCTTTTTGCGCCCCGAGGCTTATCTGGGCATCGTCATGCTCACCAACGAAGACGACTGTTCCGCACCGGCATCGGCCACGCCGCTTCCCGTGTATTCGTTGAACGATGGCATGCAAAGCATCGGCAACCCGGATGGGCCGCTTGGCAACTATCGATGCAACGGCGGTCCACTCGGTGCCCACCTGTGCCACGACCCCACGGGGCCGAACCCCACCGCGTTCGAACAGCCGCCGCTGGTGCCGCCACCCGACGCCCAAGGAACCGCGGCGGCGCCGACGCTCACCCTGACCGACTGCCAAGACAACGAAACCGGATCGAGCGCGCTCACCGAAGTGAGCAAGTTCGTGTCGGACATCAAGGCGCTCAAGGCGGATTGGGCCAACCAGATTCTGGTCGGGGGGATCATCGCGCCGCCGACGCCGTACGCGGTGGAATGGGAGCCGGGCACCGGCGGCGGCGCGACCGGCGGTGAGCTTTGGCCCCAGGTCGAACATTCCTGTGGACCGGCGGAACAGGCCACCAATCCGATGGGCCAAATTGTGGCGGATGGCAGCTTTGGCGATCCCGGCGTGCGGGAGGCGCAGTTCATCAACGCGTTCGGGACGAATGGCGTCGTGGCCTCCATCTGCGACAGCAGCTACGCAAAATCCATGACCACCATCGCGATGAAGCTGGTTCAGCTGATCAAGCCCAAGTGCATCGCCGGAACCATTCAGCAGGATGAAAGCGGACAGCCGGACTGCACCGTCACCAACCGGGTAATAAATGGCGGGGTCACCCAGAATATCGTGGTGCCCGCCTGCGCGGCGCAACCGGGGGCCGCGCCGTGCTGGACGCTGAGCCCGCCCGACGCCACCAACAACTGCCCAGCCGGCGCCCAGGGCCTGACGGTCAGCACGGACCCGAACAATCCGAACCCCGACAGCCTGAATAGCTTGGTCGAGTGTGCCACCTGCGTCGCCGGCGTGAGCGCGGCGGGTTGCCCGTGCCTGGGGAACGGGACCGACGCGGCAGGGTGTCTCTGAGAGGTATCCGAGAGATCGCGGCGCCGAGCGAATTTTCGAGCCTGCGCGCGGCGCCGTTGTTGCAATAACCCCCACGCGCGCTATCACCGACGCGCACCGCCCAACCGCCACCCGTCCGTTTCCAAACTCGAAGACCGCAAGAGACATGTCGAGCCCTGTCGGAAAATCCACCAGCTGTTCGAATTCTAGACAATGTGGATAGTTCGGCTCGCGCTCCGTCGACCGTACACGTTCGCTGTCCTCGCGTTGGTCCTGCTGATCCTGGGGCCGCTGGTCGCGCTCACGACGCCGACCGACATCTTCCCCAACATCAACATCCCGGTCGTGGCGATGGTCTGGCAGTACACCGGCCTCTCGCCCGAGCAGATGGCCACCCGGATCACCGTGCTCTCCGAGCGATCTCTGACGACGACCGTCAACAACATCGAGCACATCGAGTCCCAGTCGCTGACCGGCATCGCCGTCATCAAGATCTTCTTCCAGCCCAAGGTCAACATCGCCGCCGCCGTCGCCCAGGTCACGGCGATCGCCCAGACGCAGCTGCGCCAGCTGCCACCGGGCACGACGCCGCCGCTCATCCTGCAGTACAGCGCCTCCAGCGTCCCCATCATCCAGCTCGGTCTGTCGGGCCACGGGCTGTCCGAACAGCAGCTCAACGACTACGGTCTCAACAGCATTCGGACCCAACTGGTCACGGTCGATGGCGCCGGCATTCCCTATCCCTACGGCGGCAAGCAGCGCCAGGTGCAGGTCGATCTCGATCTGACGGCGCTGCAGTCGCGGGGGCTGTCGCCGTCGGATGTGGTCAATACCATCGCGGCGCAGAACCTGATCCTGCCTTCGGGGACCGCCAAGATCGGGCCGTTCGAATATCAGATCGAGACCAACAGTGCGCCGCTCAAGCTCGACGAGCTCAACG
This sequence comes from Polyangia bacterium, assembly GCA_035648655.1. Taxonomy (GTDB): domain Bacteria; phylum Myxococcota_A; class Polyangia; order Fen-1088; family Fen-1088; genus JADGRB01. The sequence goes on along the minus strand of DASRLC010000499.1, from coordinate 7,602 downwards.
GCCTGCCCATCCGGGCCGCCGGCGGCGCCACGGTCTTCATCCGCGACGTGGCCCACGTGCGCGACGGCTTTCCGCCGCAGACCAACATCGTGCGCGTCGACGGCCAGCGGGCGTCGCTGCTATCGATCATCAAGACCGGGGACGCCTCCACGCTGGACATCGTTCAGGGGATTCGCGACAAGCTCGAGGTCATCAAGCCGCAACTTCCGTCGGCGCTCAAGATCACCCCGCTGGCCGATCAGTCGCTGTTCGTGCGGGCCGCCATCGACGGCGTCGTGCGGGAGGCCATCGTGGCAGCCTGCCTGACGGCGGTCATGATCCTGATCTTCCTCGGGAGCTGGCGCAGCACGGTCATCATCGCCGTCTCGATCCCGCTGTCGATCCTGGCGTCGTTGATCGCGCTCAGCGCGCTGGGCGAGACCATCAACATCATGACCCTGGGCGGCCTCGCGCTGGCGGTCGGGATCTTGGTCGATGATGCCACCGTCGAGATCGAGAACATCAACCGCAACGTCGACCAGGGCAAGGAGGTCGAGCACGCCATTCTGGACGGCGCCCAGCAGATCGCGGTGCCGGCGCTGGTCTCGACCATCGCGATCTGCATCGTGTTCGTGCCGATGTTCTTCCTCTCCGGCGTGGCGAAGTTTCTCTTCGTGCCGCTGGCCGAGGCGGTCTGCTTCGCGATGATTGCCTCGTACATCCTGTCCCGCACCGTCGTGCCGACCATGGCCAAGTACCTGCTGCGTGGCCACGAGCACGAGGCCGCCGCGGCCGAAAGGGCCAAGACCAGCCACAACCCGCTGGTCCGCTTCCAGGCCGCGTTCGAGCGGACGTTCGAGGCCTTTCGCATCGGCTACCACCGCGTCCTCGAGCTCTGCGTCGCGCACTCGAAGGTCTTCCTGGTGGGTTTCATGGGTCTGGCGCTGGCTTCGGCGGCTTGGCTCTACCCGTATCTCGGTCAGGACTTCTTCCCCAGCGTGGACACGGGGCAGTTCAAGATCCACGTCCGGGCCCACACCGGGACGCGCATCGAGGATATGGCCAGCCTGTGCGATCAGATCGATCGCACCTTCCGGGAGATCATCCCCAAGGACGAGCTGGTCACGATCATCGACAACATCGGGCTGCCCTACAGCGGCATCAACACCACCTACTCGAACTCGGCGCCCGTGGGGCCGGGGGACGCCGATATCCAGGTCTCCCTGGCCAAGAAGCACCGCCCGACGGCCGAGTACGTCCAGCGGTTTCGCATCGAGCTGCACCGCCGCTTCCCGGGCGTCATCTTTTACGAGCTGCCGGTCGACATGGTGACCCAGATCTTGAACTTCGGACTGCCGGCGCCGATCGACATCCAAATCGTCGGGAACGACTTGAACGGAAACCGCCTCTGGGCGGACCGGCTGCTCGACCGGATCAAGACCGTCGCCGGCACCGCCGACCTGCGCATCCAGCAGCCGTTCGATGATCCCGCGTTCAAGATCGACGTCGACCGCACCAAGGCCCTGCAGATGGGCCTGACCCAGCGCGACGTGGCCACCAGCCTGCTGATCGCCACCAGCGGCAGCTCCCAGACCTCGCCCAGCTTCTGGCTGAACCCGCAGAACAACGTCAGCTACAACATCGCCGTGCAGGCACCCCAGTATGCGCTCGACAGCCTGCAGGATCTTTCGAACATCCCCCTGTCGATCCCGGGCGCGGCGTCCGGCGCCGGCGCGGCGGGCGCGGCGGCTGCGAGCGCTCCCACGCTGACGTCGGGCCGGCCGGTGCAGATACTCGGCAACGTCGCCTCGATCGACCGCGACGCCGTCCCCGGTACGGTCTCGCATTACAACATCGCGCCGGCCATCGACATCTACGGCAATGTGGTCGACACCGATCTGGCCAGCGTCGCCACCAAGATCGAGAAGATCATCGCCGACGCCAAGAAGAGCCTGCCGCGCGGCTCGCGGGTCTTCGTGCGCGGTCAGGTGCAGACCATGCACAGCTCGTTCGTCGGCCTGCTGGCGGGGCTGGTCTTCTCGATCATCCTGGTCTACTTGCTGATCGTCGTGAACTTTCAGTCCTGGCTCGATCCTTTCATCATCATCGCGGCGCTGCCGGTGGCGCTGTCGGGGGTGGTCTGGTTCCTGTTCGTCACCCACACCCGGATCAGCGTCCCCGCGCTGACCGGCACCATCATGTGCATGGGGGTGGCGACCTCGAACTCGATCCTGGTCGTCAGCTTCGCCCGCGAGCAGCTCGGGGAGCTCGAGGGGGACGCGCGCGCCGCGGCCATGGCGGCCGGCTTCGTGCGCTTTCGTCCGGTGCTCATGACCGCGCTGGCCATGATCATCGGCATGATACCGCTGGCGCTGGGGTTGGGTGACGGCGGCGAGCAGAACGCTCCGCTCGGCCGCGCGGTCATCGGCGGCTTGCTGTTCGCGACCATCTCGACGCTGTTCTTCGTCCCGACATTCTTCAACGTGCTTCACGGCTGGCTCGAACGCCGCCGGCGCGACCACCACTTGCCCGCCGGCGCCGGCCCTGTCCCCGCGGGGGAGATTCACCCATGAGCCACGACGCCCTGGCCCCCCCACCCGGACGGACGCCGCCGCTCAGCGGTCGCAAGGCGCTGGTCGTGGTCGCGGTGCTCATCGGTGTCGCGTTGGTGATCGCGATTCTCGGGATCGTGCCGCGGGTTCGGGCGCGGGCGACGCTGCAACAGCAGACCGACCTGCTGGCGGCGCCCGACGTGCTGGTCGCGCGGCCGGCGCTTGGCAACGTCGCGCAGGAGGTGGTGCTGCCGGGCAACGTGCAAGCCTTCACCGACGCGCCCATCTATGCGCGCACGAGCGGCTACCTGAAGTCCTGGAGCTTCGATCTCGGCGCGCACGTCAAGAAGGGCCAGCGGCTGGCGGTGATCGCCAGTCCGGAGGTCGACCAGCAGCTACAGCAGGCCAAGGCCGACGTGGCGACCGCCAAGGCCAACTCCAAGTACGCCGAGACCCAGTCGACCCGCTATCAAGATCTGCTGAATGAGAACGCGGTGTCCAAGCAAGACACCGACAACTTTCGGGCTCAGGCCAACTCGACCAGCAACCAGGTGGCGGCCGCCGAGGCCAATGTCCGCCGGCTGGCGCAGCTCACCGGCTTCGAGAGCGTGGTGGCCCCGTTCGACGGCGTGATCACCGCCCGCAACGTGGACCTGGGAACGCTGATCGACGCCGGTGCGGCCCGCGAGCTGTTTCATCTGGCCGCGGACGACGTGCTGCGGGTCTACGTCAACGTGCCGCAGATCTATTCGCGCGAGATGGTGCTGGGGCAAACCGCCGGCCTGACGGTTCCAGAGCACCCGGGGCGAACGTTCGCGGGCAAGATCGTTCGGACCGCCAGCGCCATCGATCCGGCTTTCCGCACGCTGTTGGTGGAGATCGAGGTCGACAACCACAAACACGAGCTGTTTCCCGGCGCCTACGCCCAGGTTCACTTCAAGCTCGCCAGCAGGCGTCCGACGCTGGTGCTGCCGGTGCCGACCTTGATCTTTCGGTCGGAAGGGCTGCGCGTGGCGGTCGCTCGGGACGGCAAGGCGCGCCTCATCCCCATCACGATCGGGCGCGACGACGGCAAGACCGTCGAGGTCAGCGAAGGGCTGCAACCGTCGGATCTGGTCATCCAAAACCCGCCCGATTCGATCATCGACGGCGAAGCGGTGCATGTCGTAGCGCCGGAGACCGACGGCCGGATCGGGCCGGGGCCGGCCAAAGCCGAGTCGCGCCACGCCGGGTCGAAACACGATGGCACCAAGTAATCGCGTGAGCGACGACGGGCTCGTCCCGGCCGCGCTGGCGCTGGCCGCGCTCGCGCTCTGTGGCTGTGCCGTCGGTCCGGACTACAAGCGCCCCGACGTCTCGGTGCCGGCGGGCTTCAACGAGCAGGCGCCGCCCGGGGCGTGGAAGCATGCGCAGCCGAGCGACGGCGTCCTCCGCGGCAAGTGGTGGGAGCTCTTCGGCGACCCGCAGCTCGACGCGCTGGAGGAGAAGGTGGCGGTCTCCAACCAGACGCTCAAGGCGGCGACCGGGCAGTATCTGGCGGCGCTCGATCAGATCCGCGTGGCGCGCGCCGCCTATTTTCCCACGCTGGGCGTCGGTCCGGCCGTCTCGCGCATCCGCCTGTCGGAGAATCAGCCCAACACCTTGCGCGGCACGACCAACTTCAACTACAACATCTTCGCGCTGCAGGGGCAGGCGCAGTGGGAGCCCGATCTGTGGGGACAGGTCCGCCGGACCGTCGAGCAGGCGCGTGCCGACGCGCAGGCCAGCGCCGCCGATCTGGCCAACGTGGCGCTCAGCCTGCACGCGGAGCTGGCGGCCGACTACTTCCAACTCCGCGGTCTCGACACCCAGAAGCTGCTGTTCGACACCACGCTGGCCAGCGACGCCGACGAGCTGGCGCTGGCGCGGCTGCGCTTCAGTGGAGGGGTCGCCAACGCCGTCGATGTCACCCAGGCCGAGACCCAGTACCGCACGGTGAAGGCGCAGAGGATCGACGTCGGCGTGGCGCGCGCGCAGTTCGAACACGCCATCGCGACGTTGATCGGCGTGCCCGCCGAGAGCTTCTCGCTCGTTCCGAGCCCGCTCGAAGGGAAGCTGCCGGTGGTTCCCGCCGGCATGCCGTCGGCGTTGCTCGAGCGGCGCCCCGACGTGGCGGCCGCCGAACGGCGTCTGGCCGCCGCCAACGCCCAGATCGGAATCGCCGTGGCCGCCTATTATCCCAACATCACGCTGAGCGCGGCGGGCGGCCTCGAGAGCGGCTCGCTGGCCAGATTGCTGCAGCTTCCCAGCTTATTTTGGTCGCTGGGCGCCTCGGCGTTCGAGACGCTGTTCGACGCCGGCCGCCGGCACGCCTTGACCGATCAGGCGCGGGATCTCTACGAGGCCCAGGCCGCCACCTACCGCCAGAGTCTGCTGAACGCGTTTCAAGAAGTGGAGGACAACCTGGCCGCGCTGCGCATCCTCGAGGAAGAGGCGGAGGCGCAGGCCGCCGCCGTGGATGCCGCCCGGCAATCGCTGGCGCTCAGCAACAAGCGCTACAAGGGTGGCGTGACGACCTATCTGGAGGTCCTGACGGCGCAGACGATTCAGCTCAGCAACGAACGCGCCCAAGCCGACGTGAGCACCCGCCGCTTCACCGCCAGCGTACAGCTCGTGCGGGCGCTGGGCGGCGGCTGGACCGCCGGCCAATCGACGACGACCGGCGGGCATTAACCGAGGCGGCGCGTCGCGCTCAATCCGTGATGGTGTCGATCTCGAACACGACCGTGATGGGGGCGGCGAGCTCCGTCACGCCGGTCGGTGGACTGCCGGAATAGACCTGTATTCCGAGCTGGACGATCATGGTGGCGTCGAACGTCGACGATGCGGCCCCCAAATCGAGCAGGATTGGGCTCCACGAGCCGACCGGGCCGAACGCCAGCCCCGCGCTGCCGAAGTACGTGTAGGAGGCGCCGGCGCTGGCATGGAACTGGATGCCTCCCGGAAAGCTCGCGGGCGTGGACGAGACCAACTTCACCTGCGCTTTGAGCACGCGGTTCGACAGATCGAGCGCGGGCGCGATCTGCGTGACGACGTCGACGTACTGTCCGTAGCTCGTGAAGGTCGCGGTGACCTGCAACGCGCCGGGATCGGGACTTCCGTCGGTGCCGACCCAGGCGAGTGTCGGTTTGTTCGCGACGGCGCCGTCGCCGCCGTCGGCGCCGCCGTCCACCGGATAGTTGCCGGCCAGGTTGACGCTCCCCGGATCGGCGTAGGTGCCGAGCGCGAAGCCGGAGAGGCTGTTGGCCGTCGTGAACGTGTCATCCAGGTTGTGCGCGATGCCGGCGTCGGTCGGTCCGCCTCCGGCGCCGCCCGCGCCGCCCGCACCGCCGCTGCCACCGTCGACCCTGGGTGGGCTGACGGTGCTGGTGAGAAGGCCCAACCTCCAGGGCAGGCTGTTATAGGGCAGGCTCAACATGGTCGGATCCAATCCTTGGTAGAGGAATTGGAGGTGGCAGGTGTCGATGACCAGGGTTTGATCGATGCCGGCGCGAATCATCTCGCCGTGGCTGATGTCCTGGGTCCAGGGCGGCTGCTCGGTGAAGGTGACATTGGAGGTGGAAGCGAACGGCATCGCGAACGTGTCGGCCAATGGCGTCCAGTCGCCGTCGAGGGTGTCTGCGGTCCATGACCGAAAGTACCGGTGGTAGCCGGAGGTGGCGTCGAACGCTTCGACCATGGCCAGGTACTGGTCGGTTCCGGCCATCTTGTAGACATTACTGGCTTCGAACAGGTGGTCGGGGTTCGCGTCCTGCAGCACGATGGCCGGATCGCCGAAGCCGTGGGGGAAATTGCCTACGGTGGTCTGGCTCCGGTACCAGTGCCCGTTGTCGTCGGAGAAGAACAAGTAACAGTTGACGTCGTCGCAGATCACCCAGAAGTCGAGCCAGCCGCCGCTCCCTTTGTTCTGGGTGACGATGGCCGGCTCCGCGCCGAAGAAGCTGAGGGGCGGCGTCCAGGCCGTGGGGTCGTCCAGATTGTCGTTGGTCGAGTAGGTCGGCGGGCCAGACTGGTAGACCAGGTACCAGGTATTTTGCGGCGCGAAGAAGAAGACCTGGGGAGCGGCGTGGTAACCGGACAGTCCCGGCGTCTGGTCCATGTAGTAGGTGGTGGCCTCCGCCGTGTGGTCCCAGTCGGGGAAGGTCAGGTAGACCATGTTGTAGTTGCCACCGCTGTCCACCGAGCTGGCGAAGACGTTCCACTTGTCGTTGGCGTAGACGACCGACGGGTCTTTGATCGCGATCAGATCGTGGGTGGCGTCGGATGTCGGGCCCAGCAGCGGCCCGGTCGACGACCAGGCGAAGGTCGTCGGAACGCCGCACGCCAATGGTGGTGACGCGGGCTTGCTGCTGGAACTCCCAGAGCAGCCGGTGAGGGGGCCGGCCAACGCCGAAAGCGCGAGGCCCATCGAGATAGCGAGGCGTTGCATATCTATTGGATCCATCAATGGCAGCGGCGCGGCTTTTTATCTTCGCATGATCTCGTTGGCATCTCTCACCTCATGCTGCTTGGCCTTCCGGCCGCCAGCGGACACCGGGCGGCGCACCGATTCGACGCGATCGGAACGCGAAGGCCCGTTGCTGGGCAACCCGGTAAGGTTGCGGATCTTCAGAACCTGGCCAATTCTCCCGATGGAGCCGCAGCAGCCTGGCCACCGCCAGGCTCGCCGCGCCGACGACACATGAAACGCCTATTGATGATATCTCTCACGGCGCTCATGGCGCTCGCGGGGTGCGGTCAGCCGACCGTGTCCACCGTGACCGCCACCATCGGAAGCTCAGGCGGCACGCTGACCTCCAGCGACGGCATCGTGACGCTCACCATTCCGGCTGGCACGCTCTCGGACCCGACCCAGATCTCGATCGGGGCCGCCCACGGCGTTCCCGCCGATGCTCAGATGATCGGCAGGGCCTATCAGATCGATCCCGCCGATACCCCTTTGGCGGCAGGCGCCTCGCTGGTGATGAGCAATCGGGTGCGCGCCGGCAACCTGGCGATCGCCACCGTCGTGGACGGACAGTGGGTGCCACTC
>DASRLC010000498.1:0-3318 GCA_035648655.1 Polyangia bacterium | reverse complement strand
CCGGCACCGAACCGGAGAGGGCCTGACCATCCGGCGGGGCCAGCCCCCGCTGGCTCGACGGCGGCCGCAGGCAAAGCGCCACCTTGCCACGCAGATCGACGCCCGCCAGATCGTCGCGCCGGCCGGGCACGATCAATCCGTACCCGACGAAGACCAGCGGACCGGCGGCGCGGGTGGCGGCGGTGCCGGAGTTGGTCAGAAAGTCCCGGCCGAGCTCCAGGCCCCCCGATCCGATCTCCAGTCGGGTTCTGACCGACGGTCGCTGCGGCAGTGGAATGTCGACCGCCTGAAAAAACGTCCCCCGCTCGCCGGCCGGCTGAAGGCCGAGATCCGCGAACCGCGCCGCGATGAACTTCGCCGCCTGGTCGAGCCCCGTCGTCCGCGCGCCGCGCCCCTCGAGCTCGGGCCCCGACAGGAAACGCACGTCGGCGCCCACCCCGGCGGCGGTCTGCGCCGGCACGGCGCGCGCGCCCCACCCGGTTGCGCCCAGGCCGACAGCCATCGCGACCCCAGAGATCCGCCCGCGCCGCATGATCTCCGAGATATTTTTAGGGTATGGTCCCGTCCCCAGCAAGACCCCCCGGATAAACCCAGCAGGCAAGGACCCATGACCGCCGAGGACAAAAAACGCTCGAAGGCAAAATCCGCGCAGCCCGACACGGCCAACCCGGCCACGGCTGCGACCCCCGAAGAGGCCCGGACGCGGCTCGGGGCCACCGGCCGCAACGACGCCTGTCCCTGCGGCTCGGGCAAGAAGTACAAGAAGTGCCATCTCGCCGGTGACGAGCGGGCGAGCGCGCCACCGGTCACCGCGCCCGATGCGCAGGAGCTGCTGAGCAACGGCTGGCGGCTCTTCGAGCAGCGCCGGCCGGGCGCCGCCGAGAAGGAGTTCCGAGCCGCCCTGGCGGTCGCGCCGGATCTGACCGACGCCCACGTGGGCATCGGCATGGCCCGCCTGTCGGCCGGCAACGCCGACGGCGCCAAAGAAGAGCTGGGGGCCGTGCTGGCCGGCGGCCAGGCCAAGGCCGAAGAGCTGCGCGCCGCGGGCACCAAAGACGCCTTCAGCCAGCCCGAGGTACAGCCTTACATCCGTGCGGCGCACGCGCTCGGCTGCCTGGCCTACGACGAGGAGCGCTACGAAGACGCCGCCAAAGATCTGGAACGCGTCTTCGGGATCGACGACGGGACGGTCGGCATCGAAGCGCGCCTGATCGCCGCCAAGGCGCTCATGAAGCTGGAGCGCGCGCCCGACGCCGCCGCCCTGCTCGAGCCCGCGACCAAGATCGAAGCCGGCAAGGGGCGCGCCGAGCTGGGGCTGGCGCTGGCCAAGTTCTCGGCCGGCTCCGAGGCCGAAGCGGGCACCGCGCTCAACGCGGCGCTCGATACCAACGCGCACTACGGCAAAGCCTTGCTGGGCCGGGTCCGCCGCCGGGTCGAGAACGTGGCCGCCGCGCAGCCGGGATCGCTGGAAGAGGCGCTGCTATACACGCAGACCTACGGCGACGTCTGGACCGACGGGGCCAAGGCCTTTCTCGAGAAGATCTTGGACGAGCGCGCCGCGGCCAAGAAATCGGCCCCCGCGGCGGACGCGTCGGACGCCGGGGCCGCCCCGCCCGCCTGATCGCGCGCGCGGTCGGCGGAGCGAACCGACGGTCCGATCGCCCCGGGGGCTACTTCTTGGCGGACTTGAGCTCCGCCAACCAGTCCTCGATCTTCTTGCTGCGCTTGTCGAGCTCGGCGGTCTGCTCGGCCAGCGGCTGCTTGTCGCCCGCGAACGACGCCTCCAGCGCGTCCGGGTAGTCGTTCGCGAGCGCATTGAGCATCACATCGTAGTCGGTGGTGACGTTCGAGTTGCCGCCCTTCGGATCGATGGTGGCCATCTTCTTGGCGGTGGCTTCGATGGCCTTCTGTTGCGAGGCCCGAATCTTCTCGACCTCGTCCTTGGTCTTGGCCTTGGCATAAGCCGCCCGGTACTTATTGATCGCGGCGAAGGTCGCTTTGTGCAGCGGCAGCTTTCCCTTGTCGTAGGCCAAGAGGCGCTTCTGCTCCTCGCCGGCCAGCTCGGCGGCCAGCTTCTTGTCGGCGGCCTGCCGCTTGGCGATCCGATCGGCGAGCGACAGCCCATCCGGGTTGGCGACCATCTTGGGCTTGGCCGCGGCGTCCACGGCCGGCGGTGGCGGGGGTGTCGGCGCAGGCGCCGCGGCAGGCGGCGGCTGTGGCGCCGGCTCGTTCGAGCAGGCGACCGCCAACCCAACACCTAGAATCAGAACCCACGGGGCCATCGCGCTGCGCATCGGCGCAGTATCGGCAAGCCGCTCCCCCGACGCAACCGCGGAGACCTGAGCCATGTGATCGTGGACGAGGTCCTGCCGGTCGAGCTGCCGATCATGTTGCGCGCCCGCGATATCGTCCTGGCCCGCCCGCGTGTGTCGGCGCGACGCGCTTCACGTCGCGGTGATGGCGCATCACCGGATCGAAACCATCCCGACGTTCGACCGGGGCTTCGACGAACAACCGGGGATCCGTCGGCTGGCCTGACCGGCTATCCTCTCCGACCTAAAGGCGATGCCTCTCTTTGGTGACAGGGCGCGGGCGCTCGAACAGCGGCTGGCGCGGCTCGGTGTGCGCGACGAAGATCTCGAGGAGAGCTTCGTTCACGCGGGCGGTAAGGGTGGCCAGAACGTCAACAAGGTCGCCACCTGCGTGGTGCTGGTCCACCGGCCGACCCGGATCGCCGTCAAATGCCAGCGGGAACGGACGCAGGGCGCCAACCGTCTGATCGCGCGGCAGATGCTGGCGGACAAGATCGAAGAGCTGCGGCTCGGCGCCGCCAGCCGTCGGCAACAGGAGGCCGAAAAGGTTCGGCGGCAGAAACGGCGGCGCTCACGGCGTTCGAAGCAGCGCATGCTCGACGACAAGCACGCGCTCTCCGACAAGAAGGCCCTGCGCGGCAAAGTCGATGGGTAACAGCGGCGGCGCCGACCTTTACACCGCGCTCGCCCCGATCTACGACGGCTGGCAGTCGAGCGACGGCATGCAGCCATTCGCGCTGGTGGCCGCCGCCAAGCTGGCGCCGCTGCTCGAGCGCGAAGCGCGGACCCACGGACCCTCGGGGGCTGGATTCTCGTTCCTCGATCTCGGCTGCGGCACCGGAACCCTGCTCGGGGAGCTCCGCCGGCGGCAGCCCACCTGGCGGCTGACCGGCCTCGACGTCAACGCCGCCATGTTGGCCGCTGCCGCCCGCAAATCGACCGCCGGCACCATCGGCCTCGGGCGGGTTTCTCTCGAAGGCCCCCTGCCCTTTGGTCGGGCTTTCGA
>DASRLC010000497.1:0-4150 GCA_035648655.1 Polyangia bacterium | reverse complement strand
GTTCAGACTTCTGGCAAAGGAATTCGAGCGAACGATTGCGTCGAGTGAAAGTGACATCAAGCTTTGTATGACTCGCCTTATGCTCCGGCGCCTCGCTCCGTGTTGATTTCACGCGATCCTCCTGTAGGACACCCTCTAAGGATTCGATCGGGAATAATTTGATCATCGCGGTCGAGCCGACGCTGCCAAACCTCGCCGTTCTCAATGGTCGTCCGGCGGGCCGTAATCGACTTATTTTTGAGCGGGGCCTAAGGGACCCTTTGCGGGGCTTTGCCCGCCAATAGGCGCTTGCCCGAGAATTCGGGCGGCTGCCCGACAATTGGGATCGGCTCACCCGTCCCCGAAGATCGCTACCGGGGAACTCTCGGCCCATGCGACGGTGCGCGCCGCAGTCAGTCGCTTGAGCACGTAGAACTTGGGCTCCGCGCCCTTCTGCCACGATGCCAGGACGACGGCCTTGGCTCGGTAGTAGCGCTGCAACGCTCGCAGGCGCTTCATGTCGTCGAAGGTTGGCCACGGCGCAGTGCCGCCCTTGATCTGGACGAGCACGATTTCGAACAGGTCACCGATCAAGAATCGGTGGTCGGTCGTCACATGGTCTCGGCGGATGGCCAGCAGGTCCACGATGCCACGCGACTCGGCGCCATTCGGTCCGGCAAAGCCTACGAACTGCCATCTCTTGGAGGCGCCCGTTCTGGCGCGCTTCCCCGATGACGCGAACCGGATCGCCCATCGAGTCATCGTCGTGGCCCACTGGGCGGTCCGAGCGGCCCTGGCAGACGGTGTTCCCGGTCTGGGTGGCATCTGGCAGACGGCAGGATGGCACGGGACGGACCCCGACGGCGACCTACGCGGCGTCGGTTTTGGGAATCCTGATCGGGCGACTGAATGATCGGGGCGTGGAAGACCGCTCGCGACCGAACAATAGCGTTTTTGGACGACAGGTAGGATATGTGCGCACAATACCTACATGCAGTCTAGAAAGCCTCCGCTCCGCGCACCTTCGACGCCTGGCGTGACGACAAGGGAACGGGCGCCCAACGTGCTCCACTACGGCGACTGTCTCACCGTGTTGCGCGACCGGATCTCTCCCGGGTCGGTGGACCTCATCTACCTGGATCCCCCCTTCAACTCGCAACGCGCCTACAACATGATCTTCAAGGAGCACGGTGGCGCCGCGCCAACTGCGCAACTCGAAGCATTCGACGACACGTGGAGGTGGGACGAGCGAGCCCGAGACACGCTCCAGGAATTGCGGTCGTCGCCTCGCACGCCCGAGAAGTTGCGAGCCCTGCTAGCCGGGCTCGACGGAGCGATTCACGCGACGGAGATGATGGCCTACGTGTCGATGATGGCCATCCGTCTTATCGAGCTTTACCGCGTGCTCAAGCCCACCGGATCGCTCTACCTGCACTGCGACCCGACGGCGAGCCACTACCTGAAGCACGAACTGACGCGATTCAGTCCATTCACTGACACGCTTTTGTTCTATGCAAAGTCGAAGGCCACGTCGCCGCGCCTCGATCGGATACGGATTCCGCTCGATGCTGCCCGACTCGCCGACAAGTATCCGTACTCCGACGAGCGCGGTCCATATGAAGACGGGCCGATACTGCGTTCCAACAGCATGGGGCCGCGACCAAATCTGGTCTACGAGTACAAAGGATTCACCCCAGGTCCGCCCGGCTGGCGCGTCGAGAAGACGCTGCTCGAAAAGATAGATCGCGCCGGTAATCTGAATTGGACACAGAACGGCGTCCGTCGAAAACTGCGCCCAGAAAACGAAAAGGGAGATCCGATCGGGAGCTTCTGGGGCGACATCCCGCCTCTCAATTCACAGGCGGCAGAACGCCTGGGGTACCCCACACAGAAGCCGGTCGCCCTACTTGAGCGCATCCTTCAAGTCTCGTCGGACGAGGGCGACGTAATATTGGACCCATTCTGCGGTTGCGGCACGGCGCTCGACGCAGCGGAGAGACTCGGCCGGAATACGCAAGTGGATCGGAATCGACATCACGCACCTAGCGATCGGTGTCATCGAGCAGCGTATGAAGGTCCGCCATCCCGGTGTGCTCTACGACGTTCGAGGCTTGCCCGAGGACGAGGCGAGCGCGATCAAGCTCGCCGCCGAGGACAAGTTCGGCTTTCAGGCGTGGTCCGTCTTGAAGATCTCAGCGCGCCCAATGGGTCTGGACGTGGCTGGCCGAGCAAAGCGTGGCGCGGACCAAGGACTTGATGGGATTTTGACCTTCTCGCAAGATCCATCCGGCAAGGAAACCGAGAACATGATCGTGTCCGTAAAGGGCGGAGGAACCAGCGCCGCAGATGTACGTGACCTGATCGGCGTCGTCAGAACCCCCGCTAACAAGGGCGTAATGGGCATCCTGATAACCGCCGGGGAGCCAACCAAGCCCATGCGAGACGCCGGCCTAGACGCCGGCATGTGGTACTCGAAAACGTGGGGCAAGGAATACCCCCGCATCCAACTTCTCTCCGTTGCTGATCTATTCAAAGGGGTGCTCCCAAAGCACCCCGGTCGCAACGTCACCTTCGCGGTAGCCCAAACGGCTGCGAAGGATGAGGAGCAGATCGTCATCCCCGGCATGGGAGTAGATGGACTTTCTCCCGAGATGGCCAAGCGTCAGAGGAGAAAGCCCAAGCGATCCGCAACGAAAACCACGGCGGAGATCGCGGCCCCGATCAAGAAGTTCACGGCATCGAAGCTCAGGCGCGCGTCCCGGAGGTAGCCGGCAGCACCCCCGCGGCTCGCAGTGCTAGCTGCCTAAGCCACTGCGATAGCTCTAGCCCTTCGCGCTCGGCCGCTGCCAGCATCGCGGCCTTCTGCGGGCCCGAGACACGCATTCGCACCACGTCGTCTTTGAGCGGCTTCGGTGACGCGGCTGGCCGTGATTTTGGAGACTTCGCCATGCGTCACAACGTAGTCGAGACGTAGCTACACGTCAACGACTCTTTTCTGTTGACGGTGGTCTACGATGTAGTTACATTGTGTCCCGTGAACACGCGACAAGAGAAGGGCCTGATTCTGGCGAACGACCGGCGCATCAAGAACGTCGGCGGGGCGACCTGGACGGTTCCCTCGCAGACGGCGAACTCGGGCGCTTACATGGTCAACGTGATGGCCGCGACGTGTTCGTGCCCGGACTACGAGCTGCGCCGCACGAAGTGCAAGCACCTCTGGGCGGTCGAGATCGTGAAGACGATCGAGACGGCTGCGGACGGCTCCCAGGTGGTCACCGAGTCCGTGAAGGTCACCCGGAAGACGTACACGCAGGACTGGCCGGCCTACAACGCGGCCCAGTGCGCGGAGAAGGAGACCGTCCAGAAGCTCCTGCGCGACCTCTGCGACGGCGTTCAGACCGCGCCGCACCCTGGACGCGGCCGGAAACCGCTCGCCCTTTCCGACGCGGCCTATTCGATGACGATGAAGGTCTACACGACGGTCTCGGGCCGTCGCGCGACCACCGATATCAAGGCGTGCGCCGAGGATGGCTTGATCGGACGCGCTCCCTCCTACAACAGCGTCTTCGACTACTTCGACAAGCCCGAGATGACGCCGATCTTGACCCGGCTGATCGAGCAGAGCGCCGTCCCGCTGGCCGGCATTGAGACGGCCTTCGCGGTCGACTCGACCGGCTTCGGGACGGCGGTCTATCGCCGTTGGTACGACCACAAGTATGGGCGTGAGATGAAAGAGCACTCTTGGCTCAAGGCTCACGCCATGGTGGGGACCGTGACCAACGTCGTCACGTCGGTGACCGTCACGGACAGCACGTCGAACGACTCGCCCGAGCTTCCGGCCCTTGTCGCCGACACGGCGCAGCGGTTCCGACTCTGCGAGGTCTCGGCGGACAAGGCTTACCTCGGTCACGCGAACCTGGCCGCGATCGAGGCGGTCGGCGCGGTGCCCTATGTGCCCTTCAAGTCGAACAGCCGTGCCGACGGTCCGCCCGCTTGGCGGCGTCTCTGGGCCACTTTCGTCTACAAGCAAGACGAGTTCCTGGCGCACTACCACAAGCGCTCGAACGTCGAGTCCACCTTCTCGGCGATCAAGCGGAAGTTCGGTGGCGCCGTCCGATCCAAGCGCTTCACGGCGCAGGTGAACGAGATCCTGTGCAAAATCCTCTGTCAC
>DASRLC010000496.1:0-5681 GCA_035648655.1 Polyangia bacterium | reverse complement strand
CCCGTAGGCGCGGCGCGCATCTCCACAAAACGCGAAGACCGCGCGGCCAACCGGCGGTAGGTCTTGCGCCATGGCATCTCTTTTCCGCGGTGGGACACGCGTCGTTGTCGTCGCGTCGGTTCTGCTCTCGGCTCTGGCTCTCGGGTGCGGCACGACGCCGGCCGCCTCCGCCGGTGGTCAGGCGGGAAACGACGGCGCGGCCGCCGGCGCGGCGGGCATCGGCGGCGCGGCGGGCGCGGGCGCGGCGGGAGCGGACGGCGGGAGCGCGGACGCCGGCGACGCCTTCACGCTGGCCTGGCAGGACGACTTCGACACGCTCGACCTGACGGTCTGGCAGCTCCAGACGTTCACCTACGGCGGCAACCTGGCACAGTTCTCGACCCAGAACGCCAGTGTCGCCGACGGCATCCTCACCATCGGCTTGACGCCCAACCCGAACAGCACCACCGAGCCCTACAATGGCGTCGAGATGCGCTCGAGCAAGACGCTCACCTACGGCAAGGTCTCCGCGCGCATGCGCTTTGCGACCGGCTCGGGCGTGGTCTCGGGGCTGGTCCTGTTCTACACGCCCTACCCCAACTGCAACTGGAACGAGATCGACATCGAGCACCTGGGCGACTCGGCCAGCACCTCGCAGCTCAACTGTCAGGTCTATACCGGCACGCCGGTCCCCGGCTGCGCGACGTCGGTCAGCCCGACCCAGAATCCGTTGGTGGTCCCGCTGGGCGTCGACGCCGAAGCGGACTTCCACCAGTACGACATCGAATGGACGCCGGCCGGCGTGAAGTTCTTCGTCGATGGGGCGTTGCTGCGCACCTGGACCACGCACATCGATCTGATGAACCTCCCCCAGACCATCCTGCTGACGATCTGGGCGTCGAACGCGGCGTCCTGGGCCGGCCCTATCACCTCCACCTCCGCGCCGACCAGCGCCGACGTCGACTGGATCAAGGTCTACAGCTGGAACGGGTGAGCGCGATCTGGCGCGCCCCGGCGGGTCCACCGCCGCGCGTCGCCAAGCTCGTATTTTTTCGGGGTGCGACCGGCAGCCGCGTTTGATAGCGTTGGAGAGTGTCGGGCGCGCTCTACCAGCCCTTTCCGATGCCCGGCGCCGCGGCGGCCCACATCTGGCGCTACGCGCCCGAGAACCGCCGACCCCGCCATTTTCACCTCGAGCCCGAGCTGAACCTGGTCGCCGCCGGCTCCGGAAAATTCGGGGTGGGCCAGGTGGAGATCTCCGTCGCGGCGGGCGATCTGCTCTCGTGGCCGCCGGGCCAGGACCACGTGCTGCTCGAAGCCTCGGCCGACTTCGATCTGTTCGTGATCGGGTTGACGCCGGCGCTGTCGGCCCGCGTGCTCGGTGACCACCGGGCCCGGCCGCACGCCGGCCCCACGCGGATTCGGATCGCCGCCGCCACGCTGGCCAGGCTGCGCCCGCTGTGCGCCGTCCCGCTGGAGCTGCAAGACCGATCCGTCGTCGAACGGCACGTTGGCGATCTGTGGCGCGACGCCCATACCCTCCGCACCGCCACCCACGACCGCCACGCCTTCACCAGCCGGGCGCTGGTCTCGCTGATCGAACGGCCCGACCTCGGACGGACCGCGGTGGCGACGGCCGTTCGCGGCTACCCAACCGAGGTGAGCCGGCATTTTCACCGCGACATGGGGCTCACGCTCACCGCCTACTGCACCCGGCTGCGTCTGCTGCGATTCATCCAGATCGTGGATGGCGGCACCGAAAACTTCCTCGCCGCCGCCTTCGAGGCCGGATTCGGCAGCTATTCGCAGTGTCACCGCGTGTTCCAACAACGTTCGCCTGCGGCCCGCGCGACTTCTTTGGGACCGACGTCCGCGACCAGATGAAGGACGCCTTTTCTCCCTGGAGCCCGCGCCCGATCTGAACATCTGGTGCTGCCTGTTGCGCGCGACAGGCAGGTGCGGTTTGCGCTGTCGTTCCCTCGGGTATGGGCCGAAAGGTCGGCCGTCACGGCTCAGGGATCGGTCGGGAGCCAGTCGATCTCGACGCGGCCGATCTCGGCCGGGATGAGCCAGGTGATCTCCAGCTGTCGCGCCGATGGCGGGATGGCGGCGGTGATTCGCACCGGTCGAAAGTCGTTGGGGCTGCTCCCCGGCGCCAGGAAGGAATCCTCCGCGGCGGCCAGCTTGGTAAACGCGCGCCCGTCCGCGGACCAGGCGAGGTGGAACAGTTGTCCCGCTCTCGCCTGGCTGAAGGCGTAGATCCGCAGCGCCGTCGCCCGCCCCGGGGGCCGATACACGATCCGCGTACCGGCCGCGCCCTCGAGGCGCGCGCGATCCATCTTGCAGCGCTCGGGATGCCCGCGCGTGATGATCGCGGCGCCGTCGTCCCGTACGGTCGACCCGGCCCGGTCCATCTCGTCGACGAAGAGCCGCCCTTCGATGGTGGTCTCGGCGCTGGCGGCCGATGGCGGGGAGCGGCCGGTGTCGTTGGCGGCCGTCACCCGGTAGCGGACCTTCTGGCCCACCGGAGGCGCGGGATCGACGAAGGCGCGATAGGCCACCAACGTCTCGTCGTAGTGCTCCGCGACCGGAACCCACGGGCCATCCGGCGCGGTCTGGCGTTCGATGGCGTAGTCGCGCGCGCCCAGCGAGCCGCCGAAAGCGACCGCGCCGCGCGGGGTCGCGCCCAACATCAACGGCGGGGGCGGCGCGGGGAGCGGCGGCACCGGTAGACCGCGCGACGCGAACGCCAGCGCGCGCATCATCTTCATGATCGCCTGCTCGTCGTAGGCGGCGCCCGAGTCGGAGCCGGTGAGGTGATACGACTCGAACGGCGCCCGTTCCAGGTGGTCATAGAAGCCGCCCTCGCGGCTGTGGCCGCGCAGGCCCCACAGCAAGACCCCCTCGATTGGCAGCGTCACCACGTGGCGAAGCAGGCTCTCGGTGTCGGCCGCCGACCACAGCCCGACCTCGCCGATGAGGTAACGCTTTCGCCCGGCGATCTTGCGAACGTTGTCGTCGATCAGCTCCCGGTTGCGCCGGACCAGCCCGTAGTGGTGCGACGACACGATGTCGATGTCGGGATCGACGATCGAGGCTTCGCGCACCGACGGCCCGTTGTTTCCGTCGATCAGCGCGTGATGGGGGTCGCGCTGCTTGATGTATTTCGCGATGCGCGCGGCCCAGGCGTCGGGGCGCGCCAGCTCGTTGCCGGTCTCCCAGGCGTAGATGGTGGGATCGTCCCGGTAGGCGCGCCCATTGATCGTGTTGGTCCGCAGCAACACCTTGTCGAGCGTGGCCTCGAAATCGGTGATGAGCTGCTCGTCGGTGAAGAAGTCCTGGCGCCGCTTGCCGCGAAAGGCGGCATACTCGCCGATGCCGCCCCAATGGGGCCAGTTGTCGACGAACGGCATGATGATCTGGATGCCGAGCTCGGCGGCGGTGGCCAACACCCGATCCAGCGCCACGAACGCCGCCTCGTTGAACTGATTCGGTCCCAGCACGTGCCGGACGACGTCGGGCGGGTCGGTGGGCTTCTTGACCGACAGCGTGTAGATGCGCACCACCGTGCCGCCCATCAAACGGATGGTCTGCAGCGCGTCGCGGATCTCGAAGTCGTCGGGCAACCGTTGGTGCTGCATCGACTCGAAGCGCGAGTCGTCCTCGATGTAGTGCAGGGTCGGAACGTTGAAAGACACGAACGGCATCCGGCCCGCGGTGGCAGCCGGCAAGGGCGCTGGCGTCCCGCGCGCCGGCGCGTGGGAGCAGCCTGCGCAGAACGCCAAGCTCAGACCCAAGCTCAGACCGCCAACGGCCCTCCGCGGACGCCACGGCTGCTCGCGGCGAACCGGCAGAACATCGGACGGCCGCGCGGTCACTGGTAGTCGGGGTCTTGGCTGGCGTGATCGATGGCCACCGGCGAGTGGGTGTCGCGGACCTTCGCGCACAAGGTGGTCGCGACGTCCAGCGTCCCACCTGGCTCCAGCCCGAAGTTCATCTGATCGTTGACCGCGCAGGCGGTCCAGGTCGTCGCCGTCACGCGCGCGATCAGCGAGAGCCGCAGCCCCGTCGTTTCCGAGATGACCTTCAAGATCGTCGGCACCGACGACATGCGCGAGATCACCTCGACGTCGTGTCGGATCGAGTCCGCGTCGGTCGTGTCGGTCGCGTCGGTCGTCGTCATGCGCGGTCTGCGCACGAACTCTAGCATCACTGATTGGGTGGCTCGGTCGGCAGAACCCGGACGGACGCCGGCGCGCCTCGCTCGCCGCCGACGTCGCGCTGGGTGGCATCCCGCGCGATGGCCGCCAGCCCCGCGGTCATCGCCACGAGTGCGGGCTGCGACGGGGCGCCGAGCCCATGCCGCGCGGCCAACCACCGCGGGTCGTTGTACGTCAGCCAGACGCGCGCCTCGGCGTCTTGCCACACGAGCGCCCGCACGGGCAGATCGAGGCCACTGACCTGATTCTCTTGCATGAGCGGCGTGCCGCCCTTGGGGTTGCCGAAGATGAGGAGCTCGGTCGGGCGGAGCGCCATCCCGACGGAGGCAGCGTTCTTCGCGTGGTCGACGCGGGCGAACACCGAGAGGCCGTGCGCCTCGATCGCGGCCACGCAGCGCCCGACCGTCTCCCCGAACGACCAATGGCTGCCGACGGTGATCAACCCGGCGTCGCTCATGCTTCTCCTTTCGACATTGTCCCCGCTCTGCCCACTATCGCATGATCGGCCAACCGGACGGCCGATCGTTTGTCGCTGGACGGAGGCCGGAGTGGCCCCAAGCTCAGCCGATCAGAAATAGCCGCTGGCGACGATCGCGTTATAGGTGACCGTCGCCATGATGGTGGCGCCAGCGGGCGTGGGATGAACGCCGTCGGAGGTGTCGGCGCTGTTGGTCGGGTCGAAGCTGCTGTCGTAGTGGTCGATGATGTAGAGGGGTGAGGTGGGCGTCGAGTTGGTCGACGCCCAGGCCGGCGTGACGGCGGCCGCCAGCGCGGCGACGTTGGTGAGACAGGTGGTGCAGCCGCTCGGGTCCAGCTTGATGATCTTCGAGACGAAAAAGATCACGTTGGGGTTCTGCTTGCGGAACTCGGCGATGACCGCCACGTAGGCCGCCAGAATCTGGGACGTCGCGATGCCGTCCCAGACGTCGTTGGTGCCGAAGTGCATGAGGACGATGTCGGGCTTCTCGGCCGCCCAGGTCTGTAGCTCGGCATAGCTTCCGCAGCCGGAGCTCTTGGTGCAGGCGCTGCGCGTGTTGTTCTGGACCAGATAGGTGACCCCGTAGCCGGCGTGGCCTTCGTCCTTCACGCTGGCGGGGGCGCCGCTGCCGCAAGATTGATTGCTGGTCTCGCTCCCCACGAACTCGAAGTTCGTGTGGTGCCCCGCCATCAATGTCTCGTAGGTGATCTGCGGATAGCAGGTCGACTCCGTGACGGAATCGCCGAGCGGCATCACCTTCCAGGCCCCCGTGTGCGTCGCGCCACCGGCGCCGGTTGCGCCAGCCGCGCCGGTCGCGCCGGCCCCGCCGCTGGTTCCAGCCTTACCGTTCGTCCCACCGGTCCCAACGGCCCCGGCCGCGCCGCCGGTCCCGCCGGTCGGCTTCGCGCCGCCCGCGCCGGTGCTTCCCGCCTCGCCTTTCGTTCCGGCGGCGCCTCCGGTCCCGATCGTCCCACCTGTCTCGGTCGAGCCGCCCGCCCCGGTGG